>JBAUFO010000209.1:0-34194 GCA_049679185.1 Candidatus Zixiibacteriota bacterium | reverse complement strand
GTGAAGGACATGCTTGACCTACGATTCGCGAGATTGCGAGTAGACATAATACTTGATGTCGCCGCGCGCCCATTCTTTTTCCCGTACCATGCCCATCTTCTCCGCCACCCGCATGGACGCCTTATTGTGCGTTCGGATCAGACTAATGATCCTGGGCATGTCGAGCTGTCCGAATGCGAAATCGCGTACACCCTTTGCCGCTTCCGTCGCGAGTCCCCGATTCCAATATGCGCTGCGGAAATCGTATCCCAGCTCGACCTCAGGGGTTCCATCGACCTTCATGTGGTGCAGGCCGCAGGCGCCTACCAACTCGTCGTTCTCCTTCAAGATGGCGCAGAAGATGCCGTAGCCGTGTCGATCCTGGTGGTCAAGATTATGCTGAACCCACTTTTCCATCTTCTCGCGGTCAAACGGGGCCTCGTTAAACGATTCCATGACCTTGGGGTCGGAGAAGATGAGCAGCAGCTCGTCCAGATCATCTATGGTCATGGTTCGTAGAATGAGCCGCTTCGTTTCGATCACGTTCATAGTTGTGTCAAATCTCGCCCTGCGGGTGTAACCCACTAGTCTTAAGAAACAAACGAACTAAACAAATCGATACGCTAACCCTCCCTTTCATTCCCTCCCATTCCGCCATAGGCGGATCCGCCTTCGGCGGAAAAGGGGGAAGAGTTCGCTCTCCCCTTGGGGAGAGGGCAAGGGTGAGGGGGATACAAGCTATCCTACTTGTGTCAGGCCTTGCTTATAGCTTGCCGTGGGTGTGACCTGACAGAAAGGATAACTCAACCGCACTACATCGATTCCAGCATCTTCGCAGCCTTATGCCTCATGAAGGCATAGTTCAGGCTGTTAAGAGCGTTCCACTTTGCGGCCTTCTCGCACAATTCCCTGGCCTTCTCCTTATCACCCTTGCCCTGGAAGGCCAGCGCCATTCTGAACCAGTTGTAAGGATTCTGCAGGCTGGATTTCTGGAGCTCTTCCAGCGCCCGGTCGTACTCCTTTTCCTGAAGGGCAATCTGCCCTGCCAGTTGGTGAGCCAGCTTAACCTGAAACGGGTTTCTTACCGCCTCGACCGCCTTGCGATATTCATCGGCTCTGACCTTGGCAGTCTCGAGGTCTCCCTTCTTCAACGCAGCCCGGGCCGAATTGAAGAGAAAAGCACGCTTTGTATTGTCTTTTACCTCCTCATCGAGATCGGATTCTCCGACGATTTCCACCGCTTTCTCGTAATTGGCTGCGGCCTCATCGATCCTTCCGGCCTCGAGAAGAATGTTGCCCATCACGACTAAGTCTCCGCCCATAGCTGCGGCATCGTTGATCTTCTCTGCTAAAGCATAGGCTCTCTTCTGCTCCCCTATTGCTGCGTCCGTGTTTTCCTCATCCACGTAGGAAACGTTCATGGCAAAGAGAGCTGCCCGGCGCTCGCCATCGTTGCGGGCCATGTCGTATAATACCTGAAGCTGCTCCCTTGCCTGCTCGTGATTCCCCTTGAAGTTCAGGTTTGTAGCGATGCCGATATGCGACGCGACGAAATTCGGATCGGCTGTGAGGGCTTTCTTGTACTGATCTATGGACTCATCATACCTGCCCATCTTCATCAGCAGTTCGGCATAGGAATCATAGGGATTGGGATCGTCCGGAATCAGCTCGATGTAAGTTTTGAAAGCCTCTTCAGCCTCGTCGAAGTTCTCCATAAGTCTGTGCGCATAGCCGAGTTGATTGTAAGGCTGCGAGAAGTTTGGATTGATGCCGGTTGCCGTGTGGTATTCTCTTATGGCCAGTTCATACTCCTCCTGACCGAAGTAGTGGTTGCCCAGTAGATTGTGAGCCCGTTCGTCCTCTGGAAAAGCCTCCACCAATTCCTTGTACAGCTCCCTCTGCTTCATCGCATAAGCATGAACTCCCGCCTCTACCCCCAGAATCCACAATCGCTCTCCCTGCGAGACCTTATTAACCAGCTCGGTTGCCTTACCCAGGTTCTCCCAGAATCCCTTGGCGCTTGTCGCGACCAAGGAGAGGAACAGGTAGCTCATGGCGAAGTCCGGGTCTTCCGCGATGGCGTTTTCGAAGAACGGCCGGGCTTCCTGGGCGCGGAGCTTCTCGAACAGATCGCGCCCCTGCAGGAAATTCTCCCGGGCCTTTTCAGATTTTGTGGTGATGGGAATCTTGCCGTCTTCCTTGGGCGCGGCGCAGCCGATCACCATGAGCAGAAGGGCACTCACAGCAAGCATCAAGATCCAACTCATCGCGCTATGCTTTTTCATCGCCTACTCCTTTCTTGATTAAAAGGTTAAAGGATCAGTCTATTCTCTCCACTTTGAAGATCACCGGCCTGAACCAGTCCGTACAACCGACGATCAGAGTGCCGTGCTGCTTCATCCCGGGCATGTTGCCGCCGTAGGCAAGAGTAAGTATGTCATAACGAATATCTGCCCAGGCCCAGTTACAGAAACCCTCTGGCGCCTGGTAAAAGCGGTCCAGTATGAACTCCTGGCCGTCCTTGAAAAGCTCACAGCGCTTCATATGCTTATTTTCATCGTCTAAGTACTCGTCAATCAAGTCCTGGTTGATGGTCCTCTTAAGCACAGTGATCTTGCACTCAGGCATCTTTATGGGCATCTCACCACCTCCTTTTTCTGGATTTCACGGCCCCATACGGAATCTCCCTGCTAAACGTAAAGACGATTCACCATGTGTCCCACGGCCCAAGAGAAACTGCTAACCCTGTAACCAGCGTGTAATAGGTCGTAAGAATTATAACTCAAGAAAAAGAGAAATCAAGAAAAAAAAGGGAAAAGAATCACTTCTTCAGATCGACCATTTCCCTCAAAGCTCTTATATGCTCCGGAGTCGTCCCACAGCACCCCCCGATACCTCTGCTGCCGTTACTTTGCGGCTGGGGTTTCGGCAATTTGGCGTTTGCTTTTCAGTATGACATACCAATATAGACCGGCCAAGAGCAGAGAATTAGAGAACAACAAGCAGCCGTGTCGACTATAAGTTGACCAATGAGGCAACAGGTTGAAGAATACGACGTTAGATAGCACTACTGACGGCAAAAGCAGGGCAAGAAACGGCACCCGCTTGAATGATTTGTTTCCGCCACGAAGAATAGTCCAAACTAAGACCACCTGGCAGAACGGTAAATAGACAAAATAGTGAGGCCATGCGGTGGTAACAACAAAGGGAATTGAGAGAAAGAGAAAAGAAAAGGCGAGGTACGTCTCATTACTTATTTTCCTCTTTCTCAGCACCCACACACAAAAAAGGTTCAATAGGAATACAACGAATCCAATTGAGCGCAACGCTTGATACCAGATCTCATGCGAGTCGAAGTTGAATAATCGAACGATGACATGGGGGAAGAATTGTGAGTTGATAATGTGTCTGATAGAGAAGCTCACGCTGGTAATATCCTCATATACAAGTCGATGAAAGCGTATGCTTTCACCGGGGCCGATCAACACGGCCGGTATCAGTACCAGCAAGATAATCGTCGAAGCGAGAAATGATGCGATTACAGGCTTGTCTTTCCTGATCACGAAGTAAAGGATGAAGATCGCCGGATAGAGTTTTATGGATGTAGCAAGGCCCAGAAGAAAACCTGCAACTAGCCGATGATTCCTGCGGTATGAGAAGAGTGCGCACAGAATGCAGAGGGTTATAAGACTGCTCACTTGCCCCCAATTCAGATTATGCAAGACAGGCAAAGAAGTGACGAAGAGCACGATATAACTGAAGTAAGACAGCTTCAGCCCAGATTCACGCCAAAGGAAATAGGCCGGGATGAAGCAGAGAAGAAGCACTGCTATCCCTTGTAGCAAGCCCCAGAGCCAGACAGCAGTTTGGAACGAGAATGCTCCAAAAACAGTCATTACCACGGCGAAGAAAGCAGAGTAGAAAAAACCGCTGACAGGAACCTTGGTTGCGAATAGAACCTCTCCCATCGGATAGTAGCGATCTATGAAATCACCGAACAGATACTTTGAATCATCGATGGCTGAGACAAAAGCAGGAATCGTCTTCCACGTTGCGTAATAGTAGGCGAACGTGGCAGCAAACACCGCAACGGTGAACACGACCAGCGACGGATTCCTACCGATGACTCGGGCGAATTGGCGAGCCGGCTTACTGGTCAAAGCGGAGATTCTGTTTCGAATTGATGTCATGATGATTGACCCACACTCCAGACTGTCTCTCGATCCTTTGCACAGCCTAGCTGCGCATTACGCGGCCCCGGATGGAGGTGAAGGGCGCAACTCACGGAACGCAAATCGGCGGTCGTTTCCCGGCACGTCAGATCTTGACTCCAATTCTACCTGACTCCCACATACTGTGCGCGGTTCTCGCAGACAGTATCTGCGAGGCAATCTTCAACGCGCCTTCGAATTCGGCCGCTACATGGCCCCGGCGCTTGATCTCGCGCAAATGATAGCCAAAGGAGGCGGGAAATCAAAATAATTCCCTGTTTTGAGGGGATCGCCTCTGCAGCTCAACAGTCTTCCTTATAGCTCTGATGTGTTCCGGGGTCGTGCCACAGCAGCCGCCGATGATTGAAACACCCAATGAGACCAGCTCTTTCGCTGTCTCGGCCATGAACTCAGGCGTCTCGGGCCAGGTAGGTTTATCGCCCTGCATCTCCGGAAGACCTGCGTTGGATTGGATGATGATTGGGAGTTTGCTGTACCTCTTGAACTCTCTGGCAATTTTCACCATATTCTCAATGCCGTTGCCGCAGTTCGAGCCTATGATGTTGGCTCCTGCCTCTTCCAGCCCTCGTGCCGCCTCTTCTATGCTTGTGCCCATAACTGTGTAGAAACCTCTGGGTGTGGGATCAAAGGTCATGGCTGCCATAACAGGAGTTGACGGTGAGACCGCTTTTGCCGCTTTGATCGCCAGTGTGGCCTCCGTTAAATCGGTCATGGTCTCTATGGAGATGGCATCAACTCCGGCGCTGATGAGAGCCTTCATCTGCCTTTCAAAACTGCTGTATATCTCCTCAGGCTCAGTGTCCCCATAAGGTTTTAAGAGCTTTCCACTCGGCCCACAGGAGGCGACAACGTAGGCAAGATCTTTTGCAGCCTTTCTCGCCGCCAACACGGCATTTCTGTTTATCTTTTCTGTCTTGCCGTCCAACGAATGGAGCGCAAGCCGCAAAGGCGAGGCTCCGAAGGTATTGGTCTGGATTATGTCCGCTCCGGCATCCAGATAAAGACGGGCAATCTCCTCAAGGACTTCCGAAAGCTCAAGGTTAAAAGATTCCGGCGGCTCCCCCGGATTGAGACCATAATTCATGAGCATGGTGCCCACGGCGCCGTCGGCCACGAGTATTTGGCCCTCCCTTAGCCGTTTCAGCAAGCTTTTCATTTTCAGCCTGGTTTTATTGCAGGGCTGGAAGCCCTTCCTACCCTGGCGGTTGTGTCATTGCGAGGAGCCCCCGGCGGCGGCGGGAGGCGACGAAGCAATCTCCTTCTTGAGATGGCTTCGCCCCCGGTTCGGGGGACTCGCGATGATATGCCGATTATTGCGTCGTTGCTCCCAGAAGTCTCTTGACAGACTCCACTGCGTTAGTGCTGTCGTAGCCGTATGCATCCGCGCCAATCTTCTGCGCGAATTCCTTCGACACGGGCGCTCCGCCGATGATTGTTCTAATCTTTCCACTCAAGCCTTTTTCCTTCAATAGTTCTACAGCCCTCTTCATAACCGGCATGGTCGTCGTGAGAAGAGCAGACATACCGATAATGGAAGCACCCTTTGTCCTGGCAGCTTCCACGAATTTCTCCGGCGAAACGTCGCTGCCCAGGTCGATGACCTCAAAGCCTGCGCCTTTCAGCATGATGCCCACGAGATTTTTCCCTATGTCGTGCAGATCACCCTGAACCGAGCCGATGACCACCTTCCCCACAGCAGGCATCCCCTCCTTGAGGAACAGCGGCCTGAGCACGTCCATTCCGGCATACATCGCCTTTGCAGCAAGCAGTACCTGTGGAAGGAATATCTTATGCGCCTTGTACCTCTCCCCTATTATGTTCATGCCTCCGATCAGGCCCTCATCCAGTATTCTCTTCGGCGGTACTTTTTGTTCTACCGCTTGCCTGGTAAGCTCAGATACTTTTTCGCCATCGCCTTGCTGTAAGCGTTCGGAAATCTCGTTTAGTATCTCCATTAGACTACACCTTTCTTCCTATTGGATCTCGATTCCCCAAACAGCGCCTTTATCCTCTCCTGGCAGGAGCGCGACCTGCATTCGTTGCAGAAGGGATAAGAGTCGTCAAAGACAAAAATCTCCTTGTCTCCGGCCACCAATACACCCGATATCGATTTCAAAGGTTTCATCAGAAAACTCTCAAGCAGTGTGATTCCAATATCTTCAGGACGAAGAAACTCGAAGAGTTTCCTCTGCCCGCTCATGTGCCAGCCACAGTAACCGGGGCTGAATCTCAATACGCCCTTGGATGTGGTGATTTTCCCGATCTCTGAGAGCAGATCAAAATATCTATTCTCCACCCTTTCGGCTGCCTTGTCAGTCCCGGCGGAGGCAACCGAGTCCAACATACTGCCCAGCGCAAAATCGTTTGCTTTGAACAGCTGGTTTATCTTTTTCGTGACCCTCTCCCCTACTGTGACGGCGAAGAGAGCCAGGCTATCAGCTTTCTTGAATATCTCATCCAGCGGAGTATCCTTCTCATTTGACCCTTGGCCTTCGTAGACATCTTCGAATTCAGGAATGGATATGTCCGAGATGACAGCCCTGGGTATAGAGAACTCGAGAAAAAGGTCCATTGCCTTCTCGAGAAGCGCATTCACCTCTTCAGTTAGCCCTGCACCAGGAGGGATGCCCTGCGTTTCCAGGACGCTATCCTGGTCTGGCTTTATCTGGTCAACACGAATCTCAATGATCTCTCTCATAAATCTATTTGAGGAAGCCTCTCCATACCATAGCGGCGAGCCTCTCCCTCCATTAGTTTCGTCAACTCGCTCTTTTTGTCGTCGGGCAGTCTGGAAGGCTCGTATTTCCCGATCAGTTTTTCCACCTCGCCCTGTGTTCTCTCCAACAGCGTCTTGCCGCCCTCCTCCTGCCATCTGGCTCTGCTCGCACGATCGATAACCGATCCCGGCAGATAGAACTCTTGCTTGAGATATCGAAGCGTGTGTTTCGATATGAGCAGATGCTTTTCCTTGAGCAGTTCGTCGAATCTGGGGAGTGACGGAAAATCCTCCTTAGGCTCGATACCTCTTATCATGCGGAGGGTCATCCCACAGATTTCGTTGTCCAAGACCAGCTTCTCCAAACTCTGGCAGCTTTCGAAATCGAGCATTCCGGGACCGGATATGTTGTTGATGCCGGAGAGGGCAGCCAGCGTCGCTCCCATAGAGGATTCCAGACCGGCCTGGGCGTCAAGCTGTTTCGCATCACTGAGAGATATGTAGGCCTGCGTGGGCATACCCAGGTGTTTTCCGATCTCGTTGTACGCACAGTCCAACATCTGCGTCTCCACCGCGCCCATGGGCGTGGTCTCGTATCGCACGTCGAATATAGCCGGTGAACCACCGTAAAGAACCGGCGTACCCGGATTGGCGAGCTGGCTTATCACCACGCCGCTTAAGGTCTCGGCGGTATGCTGCACCAGTGTGCCGACCAGGGTGACCGGCGCCATGAATCCTGACAGCGGCATGGAGACGAACTCCACCGGAATGGAGTATCTGGCGCAGTCGACAAGATTCTGAGAAGTTACGTCGCTCCACTTCAGAGGCGAAGTTGGGCAGCAGGAGAATATAGTCAGCGGCTTGGCGGCAAGCTCCTCTTTGGATCCGCGGACGGCGAGCTGCAAGTCCCTCATTATGTTGAATGCCTCAACGGTGAAAGCTCCGGTGACCACAGGCTTTTCACAGAAGAAAAGCGAGAGATAAAGCCGATAGCTATCTGATATCTTCTCGTGCATGTCGGCGGGTATGAAGGCCGTGCTCTGGGAGGCGATGTGATCGAGCCGGCTTACGAGTTTGGCAAATCTGACGTAATCAGCCGTTATCGGCCTGCGAATCTTCCCTGTGTCGGAGTCCAGGATATTCAATGCGGCCGAGCCAGGCGTGAAATAGACGTTGTGTTCTGAGAAATCATGAGTCTGGTTACCGAGGACGTCAAAGAGTTTGAAGGACTCAGGAACCGCCTGCAAGGCTCGATCAATGATCTCATCCGTGAAAAGGACATGGTATCTGTCCATCTCCACCTTTGCTCCGTGTTCCTGGAGCATGGAGAGAATATTCTTGTTGTGAATCTCCACGCCGAGCTTGCACAGGATTTCTCTTGCTTCTGAGATTATCCTATCCTTTAGCTCGTCACTTAAGAATCTCACAACCGGCCTCATCATACGCTCCTTTCAGATTCGCAAAGGTTCGCCGTATCTTACATCATATCCTCCAAAATTGCAAGAGAATATCATGTCCTGTTCCTCCTCACCTGCGCCGTCGGAAAAAACTGGAACTTTTCGTTTGACAATGCGTAAGTACTTACATACATTAGGAAAAGTTGACGAACTAAATGAAGATGATGGAGGTTCCGTTGTGGATTTACTAAGGCAACTTGGACCCTTGGCCCTGGCCAGTCGATTCAGGCGGCTGGCCGACTGGCTGTACAAGGACGGACCCCGCATTTACCGGGAGCGATCCGCCGATTTCGAGCCCCGCTGGTTTCCTCTATTCTACCTTTTGAAGGAATCGGGCGCAATGCCGGTGACCACTGCGGCATCGGCGCTGGGTTTCAGCCATCCGGCGATCAACCAGATCGCCGGCGAGATGGCGGTACGAGGGTTTCTCGAATCGATCAAGGATAAGAAAGACGAACGTAAGCGTCTCCTGCGTCTCACCAGAAAAGGGAAAGCTGCCGTAACGCGGTTGGAGCCGGTGTGGGCGGATATTGAAGCTGCAGCCGGCGAGCTCGTGACTGAGGCCGGTACTGATTTCTTAGCCGCCGTCGGGCGGCTGGAAGATGCCCTGGAAGAAACCGGGGTATACGAGCGGGTGATGCGCCGGGTCAAGAGGCGCGAATTGGAGAGGGTCGAGATCATCGACTACAAGCCGCAGCTCAGACGGTATTTCAAGTCGCTCAACCTCGAATGGCTGAAGGAGTACTTTGTTGTGGAGAAGGAGGACCAGAGCCTGCTCTCCGACCCGCATGGAAAGATCATCAAGGCGGGAGGGTTTGTTATCTTTGCCCGGATTGACGGGAAAATCGTCGGTACTGCAGCACTGCTCAGACATAACCGGCATATCTACGAGTTGACCAAGATGGCTGTTGCCAGGCGAGCGCAGGGCCGCCAGGTGGGACGCAAACTTGCACTTGCGGCGATCGAACGGGCAAAGAAGGCAGGCGCAAAGCGGCTGGTTTTACTTACCAGCCCCCAATTGACCGCAGCGAGCAACCTCTACCGCTCCCTGGGCTTTGTTGAGATATCGGGCGCACAGCCCTGGGCAACTGCCTACAAGCGTGAATCAACTGCGATGAGTTTGGATTTGAAGAGAACAAAACCTTAAAACATTAACCAGGAGGCGTTATGAAAAGAGTGTCGATATCCTCGACCTCACGAGCCGGACTGTTGATGAGAGCACAGTTGTGCGCATTCCTGATCCTGCTGCTGATACCGGCGGGGCTGCTCTCCACATCTGCCAGAGCACAGTCGGCAGGGCAGGAGCGCCCAGACAAGGTGATCGATGCTTCGATGCAGGCGGAGATCATCGACAGCGTGACCAAGGCATTAAACGAAATCTATGTCTTCCCCGACGTAGCCAAGAAGATGGAAAAGCATGTTCGTAACCAATACAAGAAGAAGGCGTACAAAGACATCACCAGCTTGGCCGAATTTACCCAGAAGCTGACCGAAGATTTGGGGCAGATAAGTCACGACAAACATCTGTGGGTAAGATTCGTGCCCGATGAGATGATGTCTATGTTCGAGGGTGACACGCTCACCGATGAGCAGAAGCAGCGCGAACTGGAGGAAAAGCGCAGAGACAACTTCTGCTTCAAGGAAGTGAAACTGCTGGAAGGTAACATTGGCTATGTAGACCTTCGCTGCTTTTCCGGGGCCACCGATGCCGGGCCGACGGCCATTGCTGCGATGAATTTCTTAGCTTATACCGACGCCATAATTTTCGACGTGCGACAGAACGGGGGCGGCAGTCCCAGCATGATCCAGCTTATCACCAGCTACTTTTTCCCCGAGCCGGTTCACTTGAACAGCTTCTACATTCGTAAATCCGATTCGACCCACCAATTCTGGACTCAGTCACACGTACAAGGCCCTCGGATGACCGACGTCGATCTTTACGTGCTCACCAGCAGCTACACTTTCTCAGGGGCGGAGGAGTTCACCTACAATCTCAAGAACATGGAAAGGGCCACCATAATAGGGGACACCACCGGCGGAGGAGCCCATCCCATCGAGGTAAAGCCGTTTCAGAACCTGAGCATCGGGATGTCATTGCCGTTTGGCCGCGCAGTCAACCCGGTCACCGGCACCAACTGGGAGGGCACGGGCATCGCTCCTCATATCGCGGTACCCCAGGAGCAGGCGCTGGACGTGGCCCATCTGGAGGCTCTGAAGAAGCTGTTAGAAAAGACCGAGGATGCCGACCGAAAGGCCCAGCTCGAGTGGGCCATAGACGGCAAGGACATTGAGCTGAATCCGGTTGCGGTTGAGGCGAGCCAACTGCAGAAGTACGCGGGCCAATTCGGCCCCAGAAGATTCTGGGTTGAAGATGGCAAGCTACACTATCAGCGTGAAGACAGGCCGGCATACAAGCTCATACCCATGGGCGACCACAAATTCATGCTGGACGGTCTCGACTATTTCAGGATTCAATTCGTGGAAGACCCCACCGGGCAGTTCAACGAGATGATCGGGCAGTATGACAACGGCCAGATAGATGGCAACAAGCGCGACAAGTAGCACTCGTGGGCCAGAAGCCTCGGGCACCTGACACTATTCACGTTCTGAGCTCACCCCCATGCCCCCTCTCTTAAGAAGAGCGGGGGACTGAGGCAGGTGAGTTGTCATTCTTTGTTAGGATAGGGGTTGCCGCCCTATCCTTTTTCTCCGGGCAAGAGTGCAACTCCTGCCCGAGCGGCGAGTTCCGCCGCGAAGCCGGATCACTTGAACTGACTATCCCATAGCAGGGCTATAGGCTACCCGTCAGTTAATCTCTTTTCTCTGAAAAATAATTATTCAAATTAATCAGGGATCATAATAGAGAAAAAACTAAAATTGGAGGTTAGAATGGAAAAGAGAAATTTTATTAAGATGAGCTTATTATTCTTTATTTTTCTTTTAGGTCTTACCTGTCATAGTCATTCGCAATTTCTACAGTCCAAGATTCACGATTTGGTAAATGAATATGTCGTCGACCATCAATTCATGGGATCTGTTCTGGTGGCGGATAAGGGCAAGGTCGTATTTGCCAAAGGATATGGACTTGCCGATGTTGAAAAGAATATTCCCAACACACCCGAAACCCAGTTCAAGATCGGGTCCATCGCCAAGCAATTCACCGCCATGCTGGTCACGCAGTTGTTGGAACAAGGAAAACTCAAGCTCGACAATACCATTTCCGATTTTGTGCCCGGATTTCCAAAGGAAATCGGAGACAGAATCACCGTCGAAATGCTTCTCTGCCATACATCCGGCCTGATCCTTCCCGAGGGGATTGAAAAGTACTATTATGCATCCTCGAAAGACGAATTTCTTCAGGAATTCCTCAAACAACTCCGGGAAGAAGGGCTTCGCTTCGAACCGGGTAAAGGCTACGGATACTCCAATGCCGGGTATTTTTTACTCGGACTTATTATAGAGAAAGTTAGTGGGAAAACATACGAAGCAGTTCTTCATGAACAAATATTAAAGCCCCTCGGCATGGAAAATACTGGTTGTGACAAGAAGGGGTTGGTACTGGAAAACAGAGCCCATTCCTATCAGAAGTTACCGGACAGGTATATCACGTGGAATGAAGAGGTGTATTCTTATGATCCCGCTATCGTTCATTTCGGTTGCGGAGATTTGTACTCAACAGTAGAGGATTTATTCAAATTCAGCAAAGCGCTTTCCACGAATCAGTTGTTGTCGAAAAAATACATGGACATGTATTTAAAAATGAGAAACATGAAATCTCATCCACCCGTTTCCAATATTTCCCCAAAACTGGCGAGTGAGTTTTTCGGAACCTGCGGCAATGGATTCGTGGGAGAAATTTCCCTCATAGATGATCCGGATACCAAAAAGAAACAGACTCTCTACTGGCATGACGGAATCGACAAGCTGTTTAAATCGAATCATTTTCATTATAGCGGGAAAGAGCAGATTATTATTATCTGCAGCAACTGCAGCTTTCTGGGCGAGGGCGATGAAATGGTGCTGAAAATCCATCAATTGCTCAATAATCAGCCTTACGAGCATATCCGCATCAAACACAGGCTGACGCAGTATTGTGAGGAAGATATTGCCATGCACGCCGGAATCCCCGCAGCCCTTGATGAATATTTCCGGTTCAAGAATGATACGCTCAATTTCATTGTGCCGGATGAAGCGTATTTGATTTATGCTGGTCGCGGCCAAGCTGAACGTGGTGATCTTGACAATGCCATCCTCATTTTCCAGGCTGTCCTCTCTGAATCCCCCGAATCCTGGCAGGCTTATGATGCGCTGGGTGAAGTATACATCGCGAAAGGGGATAAAGAACAGGCGGTTCAAAGCTATAAAAAATCGCTCGAGTTGAATCCCCGAAACACGAACGCAGAGCAAATGCTGAGAAAGCTGGAAGGAAAATAGAACGACATCATCGATTGATTACCCAAACCGGGGAGACCTTCAATGAGAAAAAATAAAGAGTTGATTCAAAAGTGGTATCAGCGTGACTGGACGTTCATTGCCGGCTTTGCTCTCCTGAAAATTGTTATTCATCTGCCCTTTCTCACCAGATACGGCTATCATCATGATGAATTGTATTTTATCGCTTGCGGCAATCACCTTGACCTCGGTTATGTTGACCATCCGCCTTTGGTGCCCTGGATAGCCCGGTTAGCTACCGAGCTGTTTGGTCATTCTCTGTTCGGTCTGCGGATATTTGCCTTGTTGAGTGGAGCAGCTGCCGTATTTTTAACCGGCCATCTGGTACGTCGTTTAGGGGGAGGTCGATTCGCCCAGGGGTTGGCCTGCCTGGCTATGCTCAGCACCCCGGTTTTTCTGCGGACCGGTAACCTCTTTTGCATTACTGCCTTTGAACTTCTTTTCTGGATTCTCGGATATTATATCATTGTAAGAATCATTCAGGAAGGCCGGCCCCGGTTGTGGCTGTGGATGGGTCTGGTGGTGGGACTCGGCTTGCTGACCAAACACTCCCTGCTCTTCTTTGCGTTCGGATTGGTGATGGGACTGCTCCTCACCGACCTGCGGAAGCATTTTAAATCACCCTACCTTTACGCAGCCGTTGGTATTGCGGTTCTGGTCTTTCTGCCCAATCTGTTATGGCAGATCAAGCATGGCTGGCCGACTCTGTCATTCCTCATCGATTTGAATAAAGATACTATGGAAGGGATTTCTCCGGTTCAATTCATTGCGGGTCAGTTTTTATACATGCATCCTCTCAATGCCGTGATATGGATAGTCGGTCTAGTCTTTTTTTTCAGTAGAAAAGGAAAGTCATACCGTCTGTTCGCCTGGCTCTGGATATCCGTTTTTGTGCTTTTAATGATTTCTAAAAGTAAGATCTACTATCTTGCCCCGGCCTACCCCTGCCTTTTTGCTGGAGGAAGCATTGCCATGGAAAGTTGGCTTCATCATCGGGGTAAGAAATGGTTACGCTATACAGTGGTTGCTGTACTGGCGTCGGGTGGAATTGCGCTGATGCCGCTTTCAGTTCCCATGCTTCCCATAACAACCACAGAGCAGTATATGGACACCATCACCTTTGGTGCTTTTGAAAACATCTATGAATTAACCGGAGATTTACGCGGCATGTTCGGCTGGAGAGAGCGGGTGAAGGAGGTAGCAGAAGTTTACAATAGTCTACCTGAAGGAGAAAGGCAGAGAACTATTATCTTAGCAGCAGGGTATGGCAATGCAGGTGCAGTGGACTATTTTGGAAAACCATTAGGCTTGCCTGGGGCCAGATCACTTTCCATGTCCTATTGGCTGTGGGGGCCTCCCGATGGACCGATTGAAACCGTAATTGGTATGGGTTTTTCAAAAAAGTCGATGGAAGGTGTGTTCCATGAAGTGGAGCTGGCAGCAGAAATAGAACTTGAACAGGTTAATCCCTGGGAGACCCCTTTCCCCATAACAATCTGCCGACAACCCAAGGATTCACTACAGAGCATATGGAACAGGAATCGGCCTTGGTGATGGCATATTACATGATTTACAGAAATGGATCAAAAATCGCATTCGCTTCTAACTGGAGTGCGAATTACGATATATGGATGGTTTCCGTTTCAGAAGGAGAACCGGAGCAACTGACTTTTCATGAAACTAATCAAGACCTCGCCTGCTGGTCCCCGTACTTTAAAAAATCGCCTGAATTGAATCCCCAGAACACGAATGCAAATGAGAGGCTGAAAAAACTGGAGAAAAAATAGATCACTATTTGAGTTTCTGTGCCTGCCAGGTCCCCTGACCTGGCAGGTTCCAAAATCCATACCGACGGAACTAAGATGGGAGGGAACATGAGTCCCAGAGCCGTTTTGATTTCGCTATTCCTATTATTCACGCTCACCATCTGCTCTGTGTCATTTTCGCAGCAAGACTCTACATCCGTGCAGACTCTGCCCGGCAAATACAAGGTAATATCGGAAAACGGAAAGATCACGATTCCCTTTGAGCTGTACAGAGATAAAATCCGGATGACGGCGAAAGTCAATGGCCGGGACTGTCATTTGTTTATCGATAACGGTTCACTTTGGGATGAGCTTCTTTTCTTTGGAAGTCCCAAAATGGATTCTCTGGCCTTGAAATACTCCGGAGAAACCGTTATCGGTGATTCTAATGTCGCCAACCCCGTTCGAGCCGACATCGCCCCGAATGTTTCGCTTGTCTTCAAGGACGTCGTTTTTACGCAGCAGACGGCCATAGTTACAAGATATGACCCCCGTCTGCCCAATTTGTGGGAGGGAACTGACGGACAGGTGAGCGCAACCTTCTTCAAGCATTTCGTTGTGAGAATCAACTTTGACCAATCCGTGATCGAGCTTTTGCGCCCGGCAGAATTCGATGATCCGGGTAAGAGGCAGAGCCTGACCATGAAACCGGGCCCCCATGACTCGAGGACGATTCGGGCCGATATCAAAATGCAGGACGGTTCTCCAACCTCGATTGATCTCCTCGTTGACCTCGGCGGAATTTACCCTCTTTATTTGCCCGTCGGGAAACATGACAGCATCCGACTTCCGAAAAACGCCGTAGAATCGGGCCTGGGTGTAGGTTTCTCTCGTCATGAGGGATTCCTGGGCAGAGTAAAAAGCATAAAACTTGGGGAATATGTTTTGAATGACGTCGTGACCGCGTTCACCGTGGTTGACAAGGAAACCGACGTTTATGGAAACACCATGATAGGGTTTCCTCTGCTGCAAAGATTCAATGTGACCTTCGACTACTCCAAGAGCCGGCTGATTCTTGAACCGTCAGGAGCCTTTGATGATCCGTTCAAGGTCAACATGACGGGGATGGAACTATTGCCTGACCAACTTGGCAATTTGAGAGTTGCCAAAGTCTATCCCAAATCTCCTGCAGACGAATCGGGCATTAGAGTGAATGACGTCATTACACATATCAATGGGGTGAAACCTTCAGAGTACAAAGCTGGAGAGGTCAGGTCAATTCTCTCGGAAGAAGGAAAACAGGTTACACTCGATATTTCGCGAGAAGATCAAACACTGAAGTGCGTAGTCATGAGACTCCAGCAGATATATTAAGATGAAATACCGGGATGAAGCCAAGAGAGCTCGTGGATTCTGTGCCTGCCGGGTCCGCTGACCTAGCGGGCTGTAGCACCATCGAGTCGAGTGGTCAGACGGGTTTCCGTCAGACACGAAGGATTTACCTTGGGGGCGATCCCTAAACAGGTCCGTCAGCGGCCGAAGATGATAATCCACAGATCCGTAGGACATGTCCAGCGAGCACGAATGAACCTGGTTCCGGTGTTGTTAAAAATCAGTGGCCTCTGACCGATATCACTAACTAAATACTCCACCTACCCCATAAGCCCAAACGCCACAAGCACCAGGGCACATAGTACCATTGCACCGGCTGCCAGCCCGAGTAAGCCCATCACACACCAGGCCCAGCTGGAGATTCCCAGAAAACCAGTTTGCGTCTCCATTGTATCCTTCCTTGTTATTATTTGACTCACTAGATTGGACGGATAGGACCCGGTCAAAGTTGCGAATATGTTGCCTCTCGATTCAAGGTGGTGTCAGTCTGTAGGCCAGGAGTCCCGTGCTCCTGACACTTGTATATATGAGGTGAGCAGGGCATCTGACCCACGAACTGTCGGGTCACACCCGCCAGCGCAAGCAAGACCCGACAGAACTCAAACCGGAGTGATTCATATCGGGGGAGCAGAGTATCTCTCCCGCTATGATTTCGCCGTCAGGGTGGCGGAGAGATTCGGGTTCGACAAAACAAACATCTACCCCACTAAAACACATATCTTAAAGCAGGAAGCAAAAAGGCTTTTGCATGGCGGCTTGAAAGTCGAAAAGGCCCAGAGCCTACTCAAGACCAAGCTTCTGAACGTAGAAGAGGGACTAAAACGGGCGAAAGAAAACCAGAAACAGACAGAGAGCAAGTAGGTCCGAAATCCTCCGGGTCAGGCCGAGGTAAGAGAAGCGGTCGAATCTTCCGGTAGAGGTCCCTCAGGGCCGCGTCGTGCGACAGGAGCACCTTTTCTATTTCAATCAGTCTCTTCTCCAGTTCGGCACGATTTAGCAGTTGCTCCCGCATCTTAATGAACGCCCGCACCACAAAGACGCTCATTTCTATCGCCTGTCTGCTGTTAAGCACGTTTGCAGCCATAATCGCACCATGCTCCGTGAAAACCCAGGGTAGTCTTCGGACTCCACCATGACCAGAACTTGATATCGCATTTTGCGATTTCAAGGAAGTAAGTTCTTGACGCGCAAGCTGGAAGGCGAAGTCGTCGGGGAGACACTGGCAATCGCATTTCGCTGCTTCATTGAAGCGGGAACCGGCTGCAGATTACGACCGGTTGCGGTGGTTTTTAGGTCGCAAAATCGGCCTGAAATTCGTATTAAAAGCTGATTGAAATTAATCCCGTCATGATACCAAAATGATCAAAGATCAGATATGGGCTACTTTAATCTTTGAATCTGTTGTAGGCAAAGAAAGTTGACTTCATCGCAGTCCTTAATGATATTAAGGCCGTAAAATGGAATTACATCCTAATGCTGCAAAACTTGTTAAGGCCCGAACCTATGCATAAATCCAATCCTCAGAATGACGAATTTGAATCAAGACCAAAATGCCGCTGGATAAAAGACTACCTTTTTCGTCTGAATGGCTTCTGTCAACCGCTATGCATATTCTTGCTCTTGGTGATCGCGCTTGGGGCAAATACGGCTGCGTTTGCCGGCGAAGGCAGTTCAATTCTTGATTTGCAGACCTGGAGCGGCAGAATAACGGTACCCGTCCGGTCGCCATCTGGCGGATCGATCACCCTGACAAATCTCAATCCCCAAGCTAACAGATGGTATATTCTGCAATTGAAAAAGGCGGACGGGACGTTGGTGGAATCTTTTCACCTTGAAAACCCATTTCCTGAAACACAGCTGCTTGAGCTTGATCATGATGGAGCCCTCATTTTGGTAGAGGATAGCGTTCGGCAGCGTTGCGATCTCCTTTCGGGCGGGAAAGAATCCTTGCTGGCGGCGGCTTGCAAGGTCAAGCGTCCGTTTGTCGAGCTTTGCGACGGACGTTTGTATTTACGAAATCCTACCGTAGGGCATAAAACAAGAAAAGAATGGATGACGGATCTGCTCCGGGATCGGGTGCGGTTTGGAGAGAAAATCACGAATTTCATCAAGGAGAGGTTTTACCGCGATAAGTATCGAAAAACCGGACTGCAAAATCTGCAAAATAGCCGCACCATCCGACAAGATGAGCTAAAAAGCCCTGTCAGAATCGGCTTCCTCCCAGGAACGGGAACATTTGATTTGAAGAAAATGGATATGAATTTCAGCCTGGCCACCGAGTCCGCTGACCGTATCGAACCCGGCTACTGGTATCCGATTCCCGGATATCCGGGCATCTTCGTAAGTATCGTAACTCCAGAAATCATCCCGGACACGTTGGGATGGATACGCAAAGGATTATTGAGTCCACCCGATCAGAAAGAAACATCGGCGCTGGTATACTTAGTCGCGTTCGACTTATCCATGTTCGACCTTGCTTTTGCACTGGGGACCGATCATCCAAGGGTGGATTGGTCGGACCGGGTGCCGGAAAAATCCCGGATTCCATCATTACCTGGTCCCGACGGTTTTGAAAGCATCGCCCCTCTGGTTCGAACCGGCAAGGTCAATCCCCGGGATGTCGACCGGGTTGCGGCGACATTTGCCGGCGGTTTCAAGCGCATGCACGGAGCTTTTAAGCGGGGAGATCTGGCCGACAGGAACCGGGGGTCGCATTATGGCTTCATTGAGAACGGAGTGATATTGAGTACCCTGCAACCGGGATTGTCAACCTTGGTCGTTTATAACGATGGCAGCGTGGAAATGAAAACCTGGGAAGAAGAGGACTCAACTTCTGTCAAAAGTATTCAGTACGCTCGCCAGAACGGTGTGCCGCTTCTCGAACCCCACTTGATTACCGGGAACGTCCGGCCCGGAAAGCTGGTAAGGGATTGGGGAAAAGGCAACTGGTCAGGGTCTGAAACCAAACAGCTGCGCACTCTGCGGGCCGGCGCCTGCATACAGGAAACAGGGGATAGCAGGTTTTTGATCTATGGATACTTCTCCAGCGCTACCCCGTCCACTATGGCTCACGTTTTCCAGGCCTGCAACTGCAGGTACGCGATGCATCTTGATATGAATGCTCCCGAACACACTTATCTGGCCATATATCGAACAGAGGGATCCCAATTTGTCGTACAACGCCTGGTGAAAGAAATGGCCGAGGTCGATCCCCCGGTGGAAGGACAGGAGTTGCCCCGTTACATTGGATATTCGGATAACAGGGATTTCTTCTATCTGCTGCGCAAGAGGCAGGGACCGGAATGATAATCAGATTTACCATACTTTTGTTATTGCTTTTTGCTTCGTCGGGAATGGCGTCGGACAATCCAGCCAGTTTGAGGGAAAACAACGAGGAGTTGTTGAACAGATTGCAGGAAGTACACGGACTCGGCGACGCCCAGGTCGATTCGCTCCGGGAGATTTTCCTTCGCTCAGGTTACATGGGGCAGGGCAACCCGAAAATCGCCGAACATCCCGCTTCGGAAGAGGAGTGTTATAACAAGCTGGAGGAGATGGATATCACATATGAAAATCCGCTTTTTTTAAAGATTTGCGGCCATCGGTATATGGCGCCCCTTTATGATCCTGAAAGTCAACCGCCTGAGAGCGCAAGAGTCTGTATCGATCGATTCGAATTCCCCAATATTCCCTGCTCATATCCTGTCGTCTGGGTACGCGCCCAGGAGGCTGTTCGTATCTGCGAAATTCTGGGGAAACGATTATGTGATGCTCACGAATGGGAAGGGGCTTGCGAGGGAGCCCTGAAGCCGCCGGACTATAGGTTTGACCTCGCCATCGGC
Organism: Candidatus Zixiibacteriota bacterium; assembly: GCA_049679185.1. Classification (GTDB taxonomy): domain Bacteria; phylum Zixibacteria; class MSB-5A5; order MSB-5A5; family SM1-73; genus SM23-73-3. The sequence continues at coordinate 14,379 of JBAUFO010000209.1, read as the reverse complement.
AGGTCGGCGGAGGCAGCCATTCGGCTAATGCGTGAGGCCCACAATCGAGCATACGGTACCGATAAGTCCTGGAGTTACGGTTCGGAATATAGATCTGGCATATGCGGCACATCGGGGCCTAAAAGCACCCGGTGCGACGGCGGGGGTTGGTCTCTATGCGGATCGAACACGTTCCCTTGCGGTTTCTTTCCAGATTGCGTGAGTCCCCTGGGTGTGTATGACCTCCACGGCAATGCCGCCGAGCACATGAATCTTCCCCTTAATCCCGACCAGATGGCAAGCCGGGGCAGCCGATCCTACGGCTATACGGAAATGAAAGGGAGCTGGTTTATTTTTGACAGATACTACGCTCATCAAGACTGGTGCCGGTGGCGGGCTCCTTTCTGGCACGGCAGCAGGGTATTGGATCCTCAAAGCCACAGGAATTATCATCTCAGTTTCCGTTGCTGCGACGACGTCGAGTAAGATACTTCCAGATAATTTACCACCGCATAAGTCTTCGTATTTTTGGGATTAATCCCTCGTAACTCAGAACCGGGGCTGTTTTCGGATCCTCGAGAACCTCGTAGATTGAGCGAAGCTCGCCATCAACGCATACTTTTCCGTACACCAGACGAACGCCATGGCTGTAGTCGGCATAGCGAGCCCCATGCACCGTGCTCAAATTCTGTATCGGTTTCCCGTCTTTTCTATGCCAGCCGTAGATAGCTATTCTTTCCGGGCCGAGAAGACGATTTGTCAGGACAACGTCTTTCTTGTGTCCCGCGACAAGTTCCCCGGGCGGGCGGCCTTTATGTTGCTCCTCAATCATCTGGTTATGCCGGTCGTAATATTCGCTGGATCGCATCATTTTACCCGGCGGGAGAGGTTGTGGCCTAAATCTGAAGTCGGCCTGATTCGCCACGGCGTCTACGATCTGGCGGGTGGGGATTACGCAGCCGAATTCCTGCGCAATATTAACCGCGCTGGGTCGAGTGAGCGGCATGCGCAGGAAATCTTCATTACTTCCGATAGCAAGGTAATCAGGCGTTACCCATACTACGGCCCGGATTGTCTCTCCGTGACGCGCACGATGTTGAAGTTGAACCGGTCTGAAATAACGCATGAAGTCCGGAATGTTCCCGCTTCGAAGTTCCTGCAGCGCCGCCTCCTGGCGTTTTCTGCCCGTCCAGCCCCTGGTCATCTCGGCAAACTCCGTCCCTGTAATAGTATTTTGCGGGCGCGGCGGAATCTCCGAAATCATGAAATCCCGAGGTATGGAATCCTCGCAGAAAGGGCTGCCGGAAATGACAGGTCCATTATCAGAAGCTGTGAGTTTCTCGACTTGAATAAAATCACCGGGAATTAAAAGCAGTATCAAGAGTATGGATGGGATAACCAGTTTGCCGAGAAATCTAAATGTCGTCATATGCAACCTTAGCCACATTGTCAAAGTTGGTCGTGTCAGGTACGGCCGGCGATTAAGCTTCGACCATGGCGATGAGCAGAGTGCCAATTATCAGAGCGTATCTTATTATATCATTTCCCCTCGTATGGTTCTCCTCGCCCAGACGCCACCAAAGTTGCCTTTTCAGGCAACTGACATTCTTCTCTTTCGCAATTGGCGCAAACCAACTCCAACTGCTATGAAGAGGAAGATGCTGATGAGTCCATTCATCGGCGAAACCAGCCAATCCGTCCCCGGTATGATCTGGATACGGTGTTCCGTAAAGAGTTGGTTGAGAAAGGCGTCTTCCACCGTGTGCATCAGAACCGCCGGCCAGATCGAGTCAGTCAAAAGGCGAATTTCACCATACACCATTGCCCAAGAGATCATCACCACGATCGATACGGGAATGAAGGCCGCCAAGTCCAACGTGGTGAAGTCTTGGAGAATAGCTCGATTTAAAAAAAACAGATAGTATGGAATGTGCCACGCCCCCCAAACGAGTCCGACGATCAGGTGCCCCACGAAATCATTGAGACGAAGGGAATACACTTTTGGAGCGAGATACCCGCGCCAGGCAGCCTCTTCAAAAATGTTTTTTAAAAAGTGCGGCAGGATGCCCAGCGCGAAAGTCTGGGACACCAGCCCAAGCGTGTTCAATGAGAGACTAGGAAATGTGATCAAACCTAAACCACGGCCGATTATCAAGACAAGTGCCGTCAACACGGGATAGACCAGAAGTGCGACAACGTACCACGACCCGTTCCCATTAATGTTTGGCTTGATTCCGAAATCCTTCCAGCCATCCCCGGCAAATGCCCGTAGCAGCAAGGAAACTCCAAGCGGCGTAATAATCCACAAGAGTATACCAAGGCCTTCTGAAGCCGGGTTATCCATCAGCACATCCAATCCCCGTGCAATCCAGCCAATCGCAAGCACAACAATCACGAAAATCGCTAGATTGCGAATTGTAGTTCTATTGCTTTGATTCCGGAGATTCATTGTGTTGGACCCCTTCAAACATTGAATAGCGACCATCTGAAGCAAGCTGCCTGACTATATATTATACCCAGACCTTGCGTATAGCACTTTCTTTTTTTCGATCTGATGTTTTGCTTTCAAATAACCTATTAGATATGACAAAACGTGAAAATGCAGGTTTGCTACGTATAATGCTCTTTGACTCTTCAATTTAGCCTATGTTGCCACCTATTAGGATATTGACATCCACGACGGGTGGCCGGGTCTGCCCGCCAGGCGAGCTTTGTCATAGCATTGTGCCTGCTTGGTACCGTGGCCCGACAGGTTTCTAACCCGTCGTTCCGGGGGATCCGAACGATACCTGCTTCAATCAATAAGCAAATCTATGGCAGGCACTACCCGGTGTCAAGATGTTTATCCGGCGCACGTGCGCCCTTTCATCCCAGACGGTGAGCTTTCTGCTATATCGAACGCAGAACCCTGTGAGGGGCAGGGACCTCTTGATCTGCCGGCTGAATGGAATCCGGGGGATTCACTTAAGGTGGGAAGGGGAAGGGTTTATATCAGAAGGGAACCAGAACCCTTCCCCTTGGTTTGAGGGCACTTTTTTAACGCGTCTACTACTCCACTTGTTCAGGGCTCAGGTCACGATTCGACCCGCAGAACCCTCTCGGGAATCCTGATCCTCTCGGGCTTGGAACCTTCTTCCGGATGCTCAAAGATGGGCAAGTACCGCACTGCCATAGCGAAGATGAAGAATCCGGTGGCTACCAGAGCCAGGGTGACGGCGATCTCCATCCATGACGGAAAGTAGTTGACCCCAGACGAAGCCACGAAACCTGTCGTGGACACGTTTAATCTGTTCAGCAAAAACCCGACGATGGTGCACACCGCCGCTATATAAAGTCCCCTGGTGGAAAGCCTTATCTTTCGTATCGAGAGCAGGATGATGGGAGCGATTATTCCCGATAAGATCTCCAACCAGAAGAGCCCGGTCTCCATGCGGGGAAGGAAGAGTTCCGACCAAACACCCTGCATGAAGAAATCATAAACCTTCATGAGCAGGTAAATCACCAAAACCACCAGAAGGATTCTTCCAATGTCCGCCAGCACGTCCTGCTTCAGGCGGTGACCGAAAGCTCTAAAGCTTAGGTGTGATTCAAAAATGACCATGGCGCATCCTGCCGCAATCGCGGAGACGTAGAACAGCAGAGGCAGAGACGCCGAGTACCAAAGCGTGTATAGCCTGTGAGGCACGATCAAGAACAACGAACCCAAAGAGGACTGGTGCATGGTGGAAAGGACGACTCCCAGTATGACCAGGGGAACCGTTATCCTGCCTATCCATCTCTTGGGCCCGCTCCAGCCCAAACGTTCGAAGAGGTTCGGACTGAATTCGAAAAACAACACCCCGGTGTAAAACATGACGCACATGGCCACCTCAAACAACGGGGAATGGAAGTTGCCCATGAAAAGTGGATTGTAGATCTTATCCGGGCGTCCCACGTCAAAGAGAAGACCCACGATCACCAGAAGGTACCCCAAAAAGGCGGTCAGGATGGCGGGTTTCAGAACGGGATAGAACCGCTTTACGTGAAACACGTAGACTGCCGCAGCCAGGGTAAACCCGCCAGCGGCCAATCCCACTCCCGATATGACGTCGAAACCAACCCACAGCCCCCAGGGAAACTTATCACTCAAATTAGTAGCTGCCCCCAAGCCGCCGGTGAAACGGACAATAGCCGCTATAAGGCCGGCCACCCAGGTCAAAAGCAGGACTACTTTCCAGAAAGTTATCTTGAACGGTAATTTGATACTCACCTTGATCTCCTTCTCGTTATCAGCCTTTCGATCGCTTTGCAGCTGCGCGTTTATATTTTCTATTTCAACTCAGAGTCCTGCTGCTTGTTTTTGTATTCGGCCAGCTCCATCCTTCGGTCGATAATCCACCATACCCCGTAAAGGAATGCACCGCCGAAGATGGCTATGCTGGGAACACCTTTGAGCGCTGCCCAGGTAAGCTCAGACAGGGGACGATCCCCAAGGTTGCCGGGGAAGCCGAGCGTCTCAAGCGGAACGCTGGATAAGATCAAAACAGACGTTCCACCAATTTCCTTCTCGCCGTATATGTGGTCCACATACAGATCCGGATTTTCTTCTATGCGTTTCCGCGCCACCCTGATCAGCTCATCCCGATCTCCGAATATGGTGGCCTCGGTGGGACATGCTTCGGCGCAGGCGCTAATCTTTCCCTCCTTCTGCCTCTCGTAGCACATGGTGCATTTTCTCACTTTGGGCGCACGTTTGTCCCATTCATAAGTCGGGACGGTGAAGGGACAGGCCTGCATGCAGTAGCGACACCCTATGCATTTGTGGGCGTGATATATTACCGCACCCTCCGGAGTCTTCTCGAATGCTCCTACCGGGCAGACTGATTTGCAGGAAGGATCGTTACAATGCATGCACAAACGACGATAATAGACGTCGTTCTTTTCCTTCACCACGGTATAAGCTGTGGAGGAGAGCTCCTCTTCTTCCTCTCCGGGAAGGCCGTTGGCCTCCTTGCAGGCTAAAGCGCAAGCCTGACAGCCTATGCACTTGGTGATATCTATCAAAAGCGCTTTGGGTTTTGTCATTTGATGACTCCTTGTTATTTCTCTTTTATCGTCTTCTTGTTGCTGGCTGAACCGTTGGAATCCGCGCGTCTTGTCTTTTGTGCTCTGTTCACAAACACCATTGGGTTAGCTGGCTGCTTCCGGTGCAGCGTCCTCCGCCGTACGTTTCGATCTGGAGGCCACCGCTCCTTTTTCAACCAGCCGATCGAGCACCAGGTCTGCCGGAACGGCCTGACCCTTGGCCAGGGCTCTCATCATTGCGTCGGATAGCTCCTCCGGGGTGAAGGGCTTGGGCACGTAGTCGGATACCCCGGCCCTCATGGCTTTGATCGAGGTTTCGACCGAGGGATAGCCGGTGATCAGAATGACCGCCATGTTAGGATTTTCCTTCTTTATCCTTCTGGCTACTTCAATCCCGTCGATCTCCGGCATCTTCCAGTCAGCGATCAGCACGTCGAATTCATTCCCTTTTGCCTTGCTCAACGCCTCCTCGCCGGACAAAGCCACATCCACCTTGTAGCCTTCCCGGGTCAGGATCTTCTTACAACTGTTGCACACAGTCTGCTCGTCGTCCACCACCAGGACATTGGCGGCCGATCTGGCGGTGGCAGCAAGCGCAACAGCAGGTCGGGCAGAAGCGGTCAGCTCTAACCCCTCCTCTACCCTCTTACCTCGTCTGATCAGAGCATCGATCAATATGGCCGCTATGAACGTGAACACTACCAGTAACGCTACCATTTTTTGCTCCTTTTTATTTGACTCTCATTTCCGTACATTTCTCGCGTCTTTTCGTTCACCCTAAATCGGTGATCCTTGAGCGACTGCCGTCACGTCGCCCACACTAATCCAACGCCTTTTTCCCGGCAAGCGCTTTGACAATGCCGGCAAACACGGTGAAAATCACTATCGGACCCAGGGCGATGAAGAATAGCCTGGAAAAAACCGGGGCTAAGACGGATTTGAAGACGAAATTTATCGGACCGGCCTTAGGCTCTTCTGCAGGCATAGGAGCCACCGCCGGAGCGGGCACGGCTTCCTCCCTGACCACCTCCGCCACTCTGGGCTTAGCCTTCGGGCTTACCACCCCTTTTTCGATCAACCGATCCAGCACCAAATCTGCCGGCACGGCCTGACCCTTGGCCAGCGCTCTGATCATGGCGTCGGACAGCTCTTCCGGGGTGAAGGGCTTCGGCACATAGTCGGATACCCCGGACCTGATGGCCTCAATCGAGGTCTCCACCGAGGGATAGCCGGTGATCATTATCACCGCAATCTCGGGATTCTCCCTCTTGATTCTTCTGGCCACCTCCATTCCATCCATCTCCGGCATCCTCCAATCCGCGATGACCACGTCGAATCCGTTTCTTTTGATCTTGCTCAACGCCTCTTCGCCGGACAAAGCCACGTCCACGTTGTAGCCCTCCCGGGTCAGGATCTTACTGCAGCTGGAGCAGACGGTCTTTTCGTCATCCACCACCAGGACATTGGGTTTACGTTTCATTTTAATCACTCCCTTCAGTCAGCCCACTGGGGGCTAACATGACAAAATAGAGGTTTCACCACCGCGCCCAGGATAACGGGCAACAAAGCCGGGAAGAAGAGCCGAGAGGCCAATGCAGACAGGAAGAACTTTCCTATGGGAACCTTAGCCTCGTGACGCTCTTTTCCGAACCTTCCGGTTGGTTCCGGCTCTGGTTTTTCCTTCATCTCCGGTTCTGTTTTGACGCCTGGTCCTAAATCCGGGAGAATCACTCTAAGTTCAGAATTCAGTTCATGTCTCGCCTGGTCTGACGGAATGGAGACATTGCCTGACCAGTTTTTTAGATCCTCTTCTAAGTAGAAAGGTTCCAGTTGAACGATCCATCCTTTTCCGAATGGATCTTTGTTAATCATGTCGGTATCGAAGTTGATCTCATAGTTGATTTTGACCAGCCGGCCACGAACGGGCACCAGAAGTTTGTGCATCTGCTTGTCGGAAGCCAGTATCCTGATAAACAGTCTCCCTTGTTCGACCCTGCTCTGGTGACAGGGTAAGTCGACATAGAGGATGTCGCCCACCGATTCCCTGAACAGGTTGTTTATCCCCACCTTGACAGTGCCGTTCTCCTGTATCTTGGCCCAGATATACTTCTGATAATGCAGCAGGTCTGTCCTTCCGCTCTTTCGCTCCTGCAGGGCCTTTCTTAGCGCTTGCGTTAATTGATCAGGGCTGAGAGGCTTGGGAACGTAGTTGGAAACGCCCAATCTCATCGCCTGGACCGCGGATTCCACTGACGGATATCCGGTTATCATTATCACCACGATATCCGGATGGTTCTTTTTCACAATCCTCAGAACCTCCATCCCGTCAATCTCCGGCATTTTCCAGTCGGCGATGAGCACGTCGTATTTGTCCTCTTCCACCCTTCTGAGAGCTTCTCGTCCGTTCAGAGCAGTCTGCACATTGTGTCCTGCCTGGTTCAATATCTTCCGGCAGCTATTGCAAACTATCTCCTCGTCATCCACCACCAAGACATTCGCTCTGTATCCCATCGTTCTCACCTTCCTTTCTATCGTTTCCGCCTTTCCTATAGTGCAAGAGATGTGCCGATTGTGACTTTTTTCACAAAGATTCGCCAAACCCTTCAGTTAATGGCTTGAAATATAAGAACTTATGTTTTCTGCGAAAAAACAAGGATGGGTGTATTCTGCGGATTCAGTCAACTTGATGCATATCAAAATTATGCACCAAAATCAGAGGGTTTTGTTGAGATATAAAGACTTAGGAGGAATTCGCGGTGTATAGGAAAAATATATAGTGAATACATTTCATATACGTTTTTGGCACGTAGGTCCGAAATCCTCCGCCTCGGGCGGCGGTTTCGGACACACCTTAACTTTCTGCTGTCAAACTAGAGAAGATTGTGTCTTCCCTCCCTTGATGGGAGGGAATAAAAGGGAGGGTGAAATGAAGTATTTTCGGTTCTGTCAGGCATGCCCGCCTCAAGCGGGAGTGAGGGGGAATCCAGCTTTCCTCTCCCCTTGTGGGAGAGGATTAAGGAGAGGGGGTGAGTTCATCTTCCGTCAAGCCTTGCCCGCCTCTGGGGGACTTCCCACGCCGATCCTATCATCCGAGATTTCGTAGCATTTTCCTTGACTTTCACAGGTCTTTGGGCTACAATATGGGTAGTCAACAGAGGTTGTATCTGCAGAAGGCAAATTCGACTCATCGGGGATGATGCAGAATGCCTGAAAGTGAATGGAAGACCCGCAAAACTAGGATTGATGCCCAACTGAAGGCACTTAATCCAAAGTGGAATATCATTCCATACAAAGAAGACGTTGATACTTCGAATCTTTCTCGCCATGCTGTCGAAGAATATCCAACTGCCAATGGGCCAGCCGATTACGCGTTTTTTGTGAATGGCAGATTGCTTGGTATATTGGAGGCAAAGAAAGTCGCTGTCGATCCTCAAAACGTTCTGGAACAGGCAAAACGCTATTCTTTCGGCGCTCCAGAAACCATCGGAAACTGGAATGGATTTAGGGTGCCTTTTCTGTATTCGTCGAATGGAGAGAGAATATGGTTCGCTGACGTGCGCGACAAAACCTATTATGCCCGAGAGTTGGTGAAATTTCACACGGCTGACGCCCTTGAGGAGATGTTTGGTAAGAACCTTGCCGAGCACAAGAAGTGGTTGGTTAACACGCCAAATGAAATCGGATACTTGCGGCCATATCAAAAAGAAGCTATTACTGCAACTGAAAAAGCGATTATCGAAAACAAGCAAAGAATGATGCTTGCCATGGCAACCGGTTCTGGTAAGACATTCACTGCCGTATCGCTTGTTTACCGTTTAATTAAGTCCGGATTTGCCAGACGGATTCTTTTTCTTGTTGATAGACGTGCTTTGGCGGCTCAAGCAGCGCAGGCATTTTCCTCCTTCGTTACACCAAGCGGAAATAAGTTCAACCAGGAATACGAAGTCTTCACCCAGCGATTCAGGAAAGAAGACTTTGAGGAAGGAGAGAGGTTTGACATCGGAGTCATGCCGAACCAATACCTGACGGCACCGAACACGGCCCATACCTTTGTCTATGTTGCGACTATTCAGAGAATGGCCATCAATCTCTTTGGACGCGAAGGTTCCTTTGAACAGAAAGCGGACGACCCGGATATAGACGAAGATGCTGATAGAATCAATATTCCAATCCACGCCTTTGACGTCATTATCGCCGATGAATGTCACCGAGGATATACTTCAAAAGACACGAACATCTGGCGCTCGGCTTTGAACCATTTCGACGCTGTAAAGATCGGACTCACTGCAACCCCTGCTTCCCACACTGTTGCATACTTTGGCAACCCTGTTTTTCGCTACACCGTTGAACAAGCTGTGCTAGATGGCTACCTCGTGGACTATGAGGCCGTGAAAATCAAATCGGACGTAAGGATCAAGGGCATCTTCTTAAAAGAAGGTGAGAAAGTCGGGGTGAAAGACCCTGAAACGGGAAGAGAATTTATAGACAGCCTGGAAGATGAAAGGAAGTTCGATTCGGAGGACATTGAAAGGAAGATTACCTCGCCCGACAGCAACCGGAAAATCATAGAAGAAGTCGCCCGGTATGCAAAAGATCATGAACAAAAAACTGAGCGGTTTCCCAAGATACTCGTTTTTGCGGTAAACGACATCGCACACATTTCACATGCGGACCAGCTTGTTAACATCGCGCGGGACGTGTTCGGTCGAGGGGATGATTTCGTGCAAAAAATAACCGGAAGCCCCTCTGTGGACAGACCACTCGAAAAGATCCGCCGCTTTCGCAACCGTCCCGAGCCGTCCGTAGTGGTAACGGTGGATATGCTTACCACTGGCGTCGATATCCCTGCCCTAGAATTCATTGTATTCCTAAGACCTGTTAAATCGCGCATCCTCTGGACTCAGATGCTCGGTCGAGGCACGCGCAAATGCCCGGGCATCAACAAAGAATGCTTCACCATATTTGATTGTTTTGATGGCACACTCATTGAGTATTTCAAGGACTCTACAGATTTTCCGGTGCTTTTCGAAGAGCCTGGCGAAACTGTCACCGTCGCACAAATCATAAAAAATATCTACAACAATGTCGAACCGGAGTACAACACCAACAGGCTCATAAAACGGTTACGCCGCATAGCGGAGACCATGAGCAGCGAAGCGAGAGCTGATTTCTCCGCATTCATTCCGGAAGGTGATGTCAACCGTTTTGCCGACCAGCTAAAAGAAAACCTCAGAACCCGTTTCTCTGAGACGATGAATCTTCTGCGTAACAAGAGTTTTCAGGATTTACTTATCAATTATGATCGAGTCAAAGCACCGTTTTACACTACCTACGATACACAGGACGATGTCTCTTCTCAATTTGTTTTCAAGGCAGGTGACAGGCAATTGAAACCTCAGGACTATCTGGTTGCTTTCTCCCACTTCATCCATGTCAACAAAGACAAAATCGACTCCCTGAGAATTCTGTTTAATAACCCGACGCGCTGGAACTCAAAGGTACTTAGGGAAATCCGCACTCTCTTGCAGAAGAACGACTTTCATGAGGATAAGGTGAGGAAGGCGCACCAACTGAGCGGACACAAGGCTTTGTCTGATATCATTTCAATGATTAAGAATGCCGACGCAAATCAGAATCCTCTTTTGACAGCGGAGGAGCGCGTTAATGGCCTAATCCGGGATATTACGCAAAAGCATTCCTTTAACGACGAACAGAAACAATGGCTTTCCCACATCAAGGAACATCTCATCATTAATCTGGCTATAGAGAAAGACAATTTTGACGTTATGCCGGTCCTCGAACGTCGCGGGGGGCTCGCCAGGGCAAAAAGGGTTTTCGGAGAGTCTCTGGATGAGATCATCGAAGAAATCAACTATAGTATAGCTGCATAGGGAGTGAGAATGGCAGACATTGTGAACAGACTCTGGGGGATGTGCCACACGCTGCGTCACGACGGCATTGATTACGGCGATTACATCGAACAACTGACCTATCTTCTATTCATAAAAATGGCGGATGAGAAAGGGATTAGACTTCCCCCAGAATCCGACTGGAGCACTCTCAAAGAAAAAGCAGGCACCGACCTCACCGACCATTACATGATGGTTCTGCAGAAGCTGAGAGACGCCAAAGGGCTTCTGGGCCACATTTTCGCGCAGTCGATGCCCAAGTTTAGCAACCCCGTTAACCTAAAAAAAGTCATCACCATGATTGACGCCGAGGAGTGGTCAAGCCTCGACGTGGATGTGAAGGCACAAGCGTTTGAAGGGCTTTTGGAAAAAGCAGCTAGCGAAGGCAAGAAAGGTGCAGGGCAATACTTCACACCTCGTGTTCTTATTAAGTCTATTGTTCGCCTGATGAAGCCCGATCCGCTTAAAGATAGAGAGTTCACTATATGCGATCCTGCTTGCGGCACTGGCGGTTTTCTGGTTGCGGCGTATGAATGGCTGATAGAAAAAACAAAAGGCGCAATACCGCTTGATGAGGTTGGGCGGGTTAAGCAAACCACCTACTACGGCCAGGACCTTGTTGCCCGTCCCCGCAGGCTGGCACTTATGAATCTTTTTCTGCATGGACTGAAACCCTCAATTTATCTGGGAGACACGATTTACGAGCCGGATCGCGGCCCCCGGTACAATATCGTCCTCACCAATCCGCCGTTCGGCACGAAGGGGGCGGGGCAAGCACCCGCAAGGGACGACTTCACCATTGCCACATCCAACAAACAACTGAACTTTCTTCAACACGTCCTAACCATACTAAAACCGGGCGGACGCGCAGCAATTGTACTTCCCGACAACTGCTTGTTTGAGGAGAAGGCAGGTGAAGTCTTTGAAATCGTGATGCAGGACTGCAATGTGCACACCGTCTTGCGCTTGCCCCGAGGCACTTTTGTACCATACGCCAACGCCCAAGCGAACGTTGTTTTCTTGCAGAAGGGGAAGCCAACGGAGAAAGTCTGGATATACGATTGCCGTTCTAATATCCCAAGCTGCACCAAGAAAGACCGCCCCCTCACTTCAGAGATGTTCTCCAACTTTGAGAAATGCTACGGGAAAAACCCCGACGGCGCTGGCAGGCGCCAAGACCAAGGTGCAGAGGGCCGTTTCCGCTCTTTCTCTATAAGCGATATCAAAGAGCGCGGGTACAAACTCGACATAAAATGGCTTAAAGACGACACGCTGGATGACCCGAACGATCTGCCTGAACCAACCGATCTGATTTCCGAGGCGGTGGGCGAGCTCGAAGCGGTGGTGGATGAGTTGAATGAGATTACTGTAATTCTAGGCCGGGAATAATGGGAAGAGAACATTGGGTTGAAATTACGCTCAATCAAGCATGCGATAGAATTACTGATGGTACACACCAAACACCAAAATATCAAAAAGAAGGAGTGCCATTCATATCGACTGCTAATATTGTTCCTTTTGCTGAAGGGTTTGACTTTTCTGAATACAGACGGTTCATATCCAAACAAGTCCATGAAGAGCTAACAAAAAGGACAAAACCACAAAAAGGTGATTTACTTATCTCAAAATGCGGTACTATTGGCAGAACGAAAGAAATAGATGTCGATTATGAATTTAGTATTTTTGTTGGCCTAGCATTGCTCAAGCCTAAGAAACGATATTTTGCATCGAGATTTCTAGAGTTTGTTATTAATTCTCCAGATATTCAAAGGCAATTGAATGAACTGGCTCCAGGAACCACAAGGAAAACGCTGACAATTACTGGAATCAATACAGTCACAATACCTCTTCCTCCCCTCAATGAACAGAGGCGCATTGTCGAAAAGCTCGACGCCATTCTGCCGAAGGTGAAATGCGCCAAATCGCGACTGGAAAAGATTCCCGGCATACTCAAGAAATTCCGGCAAAGCGTGCTTGCGGCCGCATGTTCGGGCAGATTGACGGAGGATTGGAGGGACGGTAAGGATTTACCGGAATGGGAGAGAAGAAAAATAGACAGTATAGTAAAATCAGTTAAATCAGATATTAGAACTGGTCCTTTTGGTACATCACTTAAAAAAAACGAACATCAGAAAAATGGTGTTCCTGTATGGGGAATTGAATCCATTGGAGAAAACGGTGAATTCACGTACGTTAACAAAATATTCGTTACCAGAAATAAATCCAGAGAGTTGAAAACATTTGAAGTTAAAGGCGGTGATATTATTATTTCTCGTTCTGGAACAGTTGGTGAGCTGTGTATTTTGCCAGACGATATAAGTTTTGGCCTCATATCGACAAACTTAATGAAGATTTCGCTGGACAGAGATGTGATTGTTCCGAAATATTTCTGCTGGCTCTTTGAAGGTGCGCAAATTGTTATCGAAAAAATCCGTGAACTTTGCTCGGGTTCTACAAGGCTTTTTCTTACCCAAGGTATCTTGAAAAATCTATTCTTTCCCCTGCCTCCTCTCCCCGAACAACATGAAATAGTCCGCCGCGTCGAAAAGCTCTTCGCCCTCGCCCATTCTCTCGAAGCCAAATACAGAAAAACCATGGAGCGCGTAGAAAAGATCGAGCAATCGGTTCTCGCCAAAGCCTTTCGCGGCGAGTTGGTCGAGCCAGACCCAAATGATGAACCGGCGGAAGAATTGCTGAAAAGGATATTAGCAAAGAAGGCGAAGTTCGAGGTCAAGAAGAAGACGAGGAAAAAGAAATAAAGCCCCCCTCGGCCGCAAGGTCAGGAGCCCCCGGCTCCTGACACTCTATGTTTAAATCTAACCCATAGTCTCTCTTACCACCAGCAACAAATTCACACCAACTTTTGTGGTGAAGAGGATAGCTCCACAGTTTATAGGGGAGGTACTATAAACGAAAAGAGTATGGGAACTCCCTCCCTTGGTCGAGGGTCTCCCAGCCGTACCCCCCACTATTTCCGCATTTACAAAATGAATTATTTTGATCTTTCAACTTTCAACTTTGAACCTTTAACCTTAAACTTTGAACCTTGAACTCTGATCTCTGAATATGAACCATATATTTGATACCGAGGATGAAGAACAGAGCTCCACGCAGTTGAAGTTCCTGAAAACCTTGATCGACAAGCTCATTAAAAGATTGGAAGAAGACTCTTATAAGCCTAAAGTCCAGGATGCTCTAAAAGCCATCCAGCTTCAACAGAAGGTGGCTAAAACCTCGGAAGCCGAAAAATTCTTCTGGCAGGAAATAGAAGCAATAAGAAATGACGAATTGCCAAAACTATATCCTCAATCTAACAACCTCGAAGATCAACTTCTAAGCGCTATCATAGGTCTTAAAGAACAGGTAAAAAATGGCATTCTTCCGGTTAAAATCATTGCCGACACTTTCAATCAGGGCAGATCCGACC
>JBAUFO010000208.1:0-10423 GCA_049679185.1 Candidatus Zixiibacteriota bacterium | reverse complement strand
GGTTCAATCCCCACCGGGTCAACATGCTTGTCTTTCTGGTCTTCTTCTTCGGGGTTATAATCTACTTCATCCGGCGGGCCAAGAAGGGAAAGAGCCTGTTCATCAGACGCATCGCCGGATTGGATGCCATCGAGGAGGCGGTGGGGAGGGCCACCGAGATGGGCAGGCCGGTGCTCTTCGTACCCGGAATCGAGGACGTGAATCAGATCCAGACGATTGCGGCTATGATAATTTTAGGGAACGTGGCCAAGATGGTGGCGGCCTACGATATCCCTTTATTTGTCCCCATATGCAGGCCGTTCGTGGTACCGGTGGCGGAGGAGAGGGTGAAGGAGGGATACGCGTCTGCCGGCAGACCGGATGCCTACAACAGGGACAACGTTCGCTACATCTCCGACGAGCAGTTTGCCTATGCCGCCGGGGTACAGGGGATAATGCTTCGCGACCGTCCCATGGCCAACTTGATGTTTGGCTCATTCTTCGCCGAATCTTTAATGTTGGCCGAGACCGGATTCTTGACCGGAGCCATCCAGGTGGCCGGGACGGCCAACATCCACCAGCTTCCTTTTTTTGTGGTAGCCTGTGACTACACCATTATCGGCGAGGAGCTTTTTGCCACCAGCGCCTATCTATCCAAGGAGCCCAAGCTCCTGGGAAGTTTGAAAGGATCGGATTTAGCAAAAGCGGTTATCGTGGGGATATTAGCTCTGGGGGCGATTCTGGAAACCTTAGGCATCACCCAGTTTACCAGCTGGTTTTTCATACAGTGACGATTATGAACTGGGAAGATCAGACCTGTTTCGAGGATTAAAGTCTTATGCGGCGTGAGATACCCATAGCCATCTGCTTTTTGGTCGGCATTTCCTTTGTACTGGAATATTTCATCCCCCACCAGGGCGTACTCTCCATCTTCGAGACCATTCGGCAGTGGGCCATAATCGTCATAGCCTTCGCCTACGTCCTGGGCATCGCCAACCTGCTGCGAATAAACTATCACGTGGTGCAGAGAAAGGGGAGAGACTGGCCCTTCAAGATAATCTTAATGGCGAGCTTATTTTTCATGATCACCGTGGGGATCATCTTCGACATCCTGGGAATCGGCTTAGGCGGGATCGGCGAGGGAACCATCTTTGGCTGGGTTTACTTTCACGCTCAATATCCTCTGCAGGCAACCATGTTTTCCCTTTTGGCATTCTTCATCGCCTCGGCTGCGTTTCGTGCCTTCAGGATAAGAACCTTTCAGGCTTCGCTTCTGGCACTGACAGCCCTTTTTGTGATGATCGGAAGAGTGCCGGTGGGGGAGAGCCTGTGGGCAGGTTTCCCCGACTTTACCGAGTGGATTATGAACGTTCCCCAGTTGGCAGGGAAGAGGGCTATCATGATCGGGGCCGCGCTGGGAGCCATCTCTACCGCTCTGAAGGTTTTGACCGGACTGGAACGGACTTATCTGGGAGGAGAATAGAAGAGGAGAAAAAACGTCTTGAGGAAGTTTCTTGAAAAGCTGGAGAGACTGGACCGAAGGGTGATATTCATCTTCATCGGCTTCTCCATTGCTCTGCCCCTGCTATTTCCGGTCTATACGGATTTCTCCGTGACCGCACCGGTTCAGAGCTTTTATGATGCCATAGAAGATCTTCCTCCCGGTTCCAAGGTGTTGGTTTCCTGTGACTACGATCCCGGATCCATGCCCGAGCTTTTTCCCATGAACATCGCCGTATTCCATCATCTTTTGTCCCGCGGTCACAAGGTCATTATGATGCAGTTGTGGGCCACCGGCACGCTTTTGGCCGAACGAGCCATGACCGAGGTTTTGGAGGATTTCCCGGAGAAGATATATGGTGAGGATTGGGTTAATTTGGGATTCAAGGAGGGGCGAGAGGTGGTGATGGTCTCCATGGGGACCAACATACCCAAGACCTTTCCCACAGATTCCCGGGGCACCAAGGTGGAGGAGATTCCCATCCTTCAGGGAGTGAAGACCTTCGACGACGTCGCCTTGCTGATGAACATCTCCGGCGGCCTGCCCGGAACCAAGGAATGGGTGCTTCAGGTGCAATCCCGATACGGTGTGAAGCTCGGCTCCGGATGCACTGCGGTGAGCGCTCCCGAGTTCTACCCTTATATTCAGTCGGGTCAGTTGGTGGGGCTTTTGGGGGGCATGAAGGGAGCAGCCGAGTACGAGAAGTTGCTCCAAAGACCGGGGACAGCTCAGCGTGGGATGGATGCGCAGTCCGTTTCGCATATAGTTGTTTTCTTGTTCATCTTTATCGGCAACGTGGCTTATTTCGCGGTCAAGGGTAAGAAGAAAAGACTGCAAGTTTCACGATAGCAGGTTTTGCAGGCAATGAGCTAACAGACAAGAGGTACGCCTGTGTGGGAGACGATCGGAATCTGGTTCGGCGCTTTTCTGACCTTGTGCATATTCTCCTTTCTGTACAAGGATAATCCCTTCTATAAGCTGGCCGAGCACCTCTTCGTAGGCATTTCCGCCGGATACTGGGCCACGCTGGAGTACCACAACGTCTTCCGGCCGAACCTGTGGGACCCGCTGACCCGCGAGGGAAAACTGCTTCTTATCGTTCCTTTCATCTTCGGACTTCTTCTTTTCAGCCGGTTCACCAAGAGATTCAGTTGGCTCTCCAGATGGCCCATGGCGCTGATAATCGGAATCTATGCCGGCATAACCATCGTGGGCTACGGCTCCGGGGATCTGATCCTTCAGATTCAAGCCAATCTCCTTCCCCTCTGGACAGACAACTGGCTCACCTCCGTGAACAACATCCTTCTGACCGTGGGAGTGATCACCGGTCTGATATACTTCTTCTTCTCCAAGGAGCACAAGGGCGCTCTTGGCGCCGGGGCCAAAGTGGGCGTCTGGTTTTTGATGATCTCCTTCGGCGCCTCCTTCGGCTACACGGTTATGTCGCGTATGTCGCTTTTAATCGGCCGGGTCTACTTCCTTCTGGGAACCTGGCTGCGTCTGCTGGAATAGAATTCCCCCCAGTTAATCCCTCCGGTGAGGATATTACCATCCCCAGCCAAGCCTGACAGCGGACGATAACTACAGGGTTTCTGTAGTGGTCGCATTTATGCGACCGGCGCCCTACAGAGGTCGCCGGGACTGCATCCCGGCGGTCCTGTTCGAGATGCAATCCCGAACACCTCTCAGCCAACTCGCGGATGATAACATCCGCGAGGAGCGTTCAGAGCGGGCGGGATGAATTCCCGCCTCTATGGCAGCGGACACCATCTATCCTACCATAGGTCAGGGTTCATCCTGCCCTTCGGTCCTGCCTCGCACTGAGTGCGCTTCCTTCGACATCCCGCCTGTGGCGGGAGACGAAGTGCGGCACGAAGTGAGACCTTCCTTCGACACTGAGTCTCAGGACGAAGTGCAGGGTCGAAGGAAAGAGCATTCAGCCCTGACCGTTAGCTGACTGGGACAAAAAGGAGCCCCGCCCTTTTGTGGGCGGGGCCTGTCGCAAAGGGATCATCCCGGAGGAATCATCCCAGAGGAGGTAATGAAGGAACTGAGGAAGGTTATCGGTTAGGTCATAGCGTCTCTCGTATAGCGGTGTGTCGATTATCTTAAACGAGCGTCATTTGCGTTCTTATCCTCCGTTTTGCTTTCTCAAAAAGGTGGGAACCTCCCAGTCGTCAGTCTGTATGGACTTCACCTTGCTTCTTTGCAGAACCCTCCGGGGTTCGTCAAACGTTTCCCTGGACTTCTGCGAGCCTTTCTCGAAGACCAGCTTGCGGGACGAGAACAGATCGGAGGCTGATTCCGTTTCTACCCCGTCTGCGCCGTTGCCGAATCCGGTAGCGATAACGGTCACCCTGATCTCATCCTGGAGTGTCTCGTCTATGACCGCTCCGAAGATGATGTTGGCATCCGTACCTGCTGCCTCGGTTATCAGGGTGGCGGCCTCGTTTACGTCGATGAGGGTCATGTTGCTGTTCCCGGTGATGTTGATTAAGACTGCTTTGGCTCCGTTTATGGAGACGTTGTCCAGAAGGGGACTGGAAATGGCCTGGGTGGCTGCCTCCTTGGCCCGGCTTTCGCCCGACCCGTAACCCACGCCCATCAGCGCATCCCCCATCTCCGACATCACCGTCTTGACATCCGCGAAATCCAAATTGATCAGGCCGGGAACCGAGATCAAATCGGAGATGCCCTTGGTGGCCTGAAGCAGAACCTCGTCCGCCATCTTGAAGGAGTCGGTAAATTTGGTGTCCGGGGTGGCCAGGGCCAGAAGCTTCTGGTTAGGAATGATGATCAACGTGTCCACCTTATCCTTCAATTCTGCGATTCCGGTCAGGGCGCGGTTCATCCTTTTCTTTCCCTCGAACTCGAAAGGTTTGGTGACTACTCCGATGGTCAGGGCACCCTGTTCCTTGGCGATCTCCGCCACCACCGGACAAGCGCCGGTGCCGGTGCCTCCCCCCATTCCGGCGGTTACGAAGATCATGTCCGCCCCTAAAAGCGACTCCGCCACCAGATCCCGGTCCTCCTCGATCGCCTTTCTGCCGAGCTCCGAGTTGGCTCCTGCTCCCAATCCCTTGGTGATGCGAGAGCCGATCTGCAGCCGGTGAGTGGCCTTGCAGTTCTCCAGATCCTGGAGGTCGGTATTTACGGAGATGAAATCCACCCCCGACAATCCGGCATCGATCATCCGGTTGACGGCATTTCCGCCGGCTCCGCCCACGCCCGCCACCTTCATCTTGGCGAAGTTCTCGGCATTGGTATCCAACTCGAAGAACATGGTTGTTCCCTCCCTCTGTTTGTGAATTATTATAGATATTGGGTTAACATATTCTTGACTTTTCTGAACAATCCTTTGGCCTTCAGGCGGCCGCCCGAGCTTCCCTCCCTAAACTGTTCCCATCCATATAGAACCAGGCCAACGCCGGTGGAGTAAATGGGGCTAGCGACTTGCTCCGCCAGGCCGGTTACGCCGGTCGACCTTCCGGTTCTGACCGGCACGTCGAATATCTTTTCTGCCAACTCAACCACTCCCTCCATCAGCGATCCCCCCCCGGTCAACACGATGCCGGTGGCCAGAAGATCGAAATGGCTGCTCTTCTTTAGCTCCTGCAGGGTCAGGCTTAAGATCTCCTCCATTCGGGGCTCGATTATGGAGGCCAGCACGTTGCGGGAGATCTGCTTGGGCTCACCTCCACCCACCGCGGGCACCTGGATCATCTCGTCCGAATCGACCAGGCTGGATAGGGCAGAGCCATAAGTCTTTTTTATCTCCTCCGCCTGGTCCACCGGGGTCCGCAGTCCTATGGCGATGTCGTTGGTGACGTTTTTCCCTCCCAGCCCCACCACGCCGGTGTGTCTGATGGATCCATCGAAAAAGATGGCGAAATCGGTGGTCCCGCCGCCTAAGTCTATCAAGGCCACTCCCAATTCCTCTTCGTCCGGAGAGAGAAGGGCGTAGCTGGAGGCGAGGGGCTGAAGCACCAGATCCTCCACCTCCAGTCCAGCCTTCTTCACGCCCCGGTAAATGTTCTGGGCGGCGGTGACGGCGCCGGTGACTATGTGAACCTCGGTCTCCAGTCTTACCCCTACCATTCCGATGGGAGCCTTGATTCCGGGCTGGTCGTCCACCGTGAACTCCTGGGGCAGAACGTGGATGATCTCCCGATCCATGGGCAGGGCAACGGTCTTGGCGGCTTCAATCACCTTCTCCACGTCGGTGGGGGTGATCTCATGATCTGAGCGGGAGACGGCGATCACCCCCCGGCTGTTGATGCTGCGGATGTGATCTCCGGCAATGCCGGCGTAGACTGAGTCGACCTTCACCCCCGCCATCATCTCCGCGTCCTCCACCGCGGAGGCAATCGACTCCACGGTCTTCTCCAGATTGATCACCAGCCCTCTTTTTAAGCCTTCCGACGGCCTGGTGCCGATTCCCACTATCTTGGGTTTCCCCGTCTCGTCGGTTTCGGAGATGATAGCCGCTATCTTGGTGGTTCCGATGTCTAAGCCCACGATTCTGTTTTCTTCCGCCATGTTTGCCTCTTGATTCGGAAAATTAGAGTCTCATTAGCCGGTTGAGTGACTTCATCGCTCAGCGCCTCCCGGAGGGAGATCCTTTAGAGGATCCGACCAGCACCACCTGATCATCAAACCTCAGATCCAAACGTGCCAGTTCCCCGGCTCTCTCCTCGCCTGAAAGAACCGTTCTTGCCCTCCTCCATTTCTGCTCAAAATCACCGTGACCCATCATCACCCTGGTTCCTGGAAGAAGATACAGGGTGACGTTGAGCGCGTCATCAACGTTGAGCTCTGCTAAGAGCTCCGGCGAGGCGGGGTCAATTCGGGTTACGCACCTGTAAAACTCCAATGCTCTTTCCACTTTGGGATTCGGCCACCTGTGGTAAGGTTCCGGCATGGGGTTTGATCCCGGCTCTCCTTTATTTATCTGAACTCCGCTGACGATGGGAAGGTCGTCGGTCAAGTCCTTCTGGTTGAGAGGAATGATTTCCTGGTCAATGGAGAGGCCGTAGAATCCGCCATGGTCTGAGTCTGTGGGCCTAACGGGAAGGCTTACCCACAGCACAGGAGTCTTCTCCTCCACCTCCACCAGAATACAGCCGGGCAGCCGTCTTTCGACTCGCACCTCTTTGAGCCTTATGTCCTCTTTCAGTTTGTTCTCGACTTGGTCTAAGTCCAATCGGAAGATGTTTTCGTCCGGACACGCTTTGAGCTTCTCAGTTATTTCCTCTGCGGAGACTCTGTTGTTTCCTCTTATTTTAATCTCCGATACATGGAAGTGAGAGGAGTGGCAGGCGTATATGTACGCGCCGCTGAATATTATTATGACCGCGGTCAGACCCAAAAAAGCCTTACTCTTCCTCATGATTTTATCCTTCCAGCAACTTCAGAAGTTCTTCTCCGACCCTATGCACGTCTCCGGCCCCCAACGTGATCACCATATCGTCCTTTTTCACCATTTTTCTTAAGAAGGGGGCTGCATCCTCAGCCTGGGGAACGTAAAATGCATCCCTGTGCCCGAGTCTCTTTGCCGATTCGCAGACTAAGTCGCCGGTTATGCCGGGCATCGGTTTCTCCCGGGCGGGATATATGTCGGTCACCACCAGCACGTCAGACTCCAGCAGCACCTGGCCGAATTCCTCGTGGAAATCCCTGGTGCGGGAAAAGAGGTGAGGCTGAAATACGGCGATGATTCTTCTCTTCCAGCCGGATCTGGCACCTTTGAGAGTCGCCTTGATCTCCGTGGGATGGTGGGCGTAATCGTCGACTACCATCACACCCCTGGCTTCTCCTTTGATCTCGAATCGCCTGTGTACCCCCCTGAACTTCTCCAGTCCTTTTCGTATCTTGTGCCAGGGCACGTCCAGCTCCAGGGCCACACCGATGGCCGCTAAGGAGTTCTTCACGTTGTGGCTTCCGGGAACCGACAGAACTATCTTCCCGGCAGCCTCTCCCTTGACCTGCACCTTGAAGCTGCTGTGATAGCCGTCGAACAAGAGGGAGGAAGCTTTCAGATCCGCACCGGCGGAGAGCCCGTAGGTGGTTATGGGTCTTTCTATCCGGGGAATCAACTCCCTCAAGTTCTTCTCGTCCCAGCAGAGGATCACCCTGCCGTAAAATGGCACCTTTTTGAGGAACTCCGAAAAGGCGGACTTGATCTCCTCAAAGTCCTTGTAGTAATCTAAGTGCTCAGGTTCGAGCGTGGTCACCACCGCGATGGTCGGGGTGAGCCAGAGGAAGGACCGGTCATACTCGTCCGCCTCGGTCACCATCAATTCGCCGTTACCCAGACGGGCATGCGAACTCAAATTGACCACCTTTCCTCCCACCACGATGGTGGGGTCCAATCCCCCCTCAGACAGGATCTCACCCACCATCGAGGTGGTGGTCGTTTTACCGTGCGTTCCGGCGATGCCGATCCCGTATTTCATCCGCATCAGCTCGCCCAGCATCTCCGCACGCCTTATCACCGGAATTCGCCGGTTCTTTGCCGAGATCACCTCCGGGTTGTCCTCCTTCACCGCAGAGGAGATGACAACCACTTCAGATTCCCTGACGTTCTCTCCCGCGTGCTGATGCTGGATTTCTATCCCCAGGTCAGCCAGTCTCCGGGTGGTCTCCGATTGTCTCGCATCCGAGCCGGTGACGTGATATCCCAGATTGAAGAGTACCTCGGCAATGCCGGACATCCCCGCTCCACCAATCCCAACAAAATGAATGTTTTTTATTTTGCTAAACTTCATGCTTTGCCTTTATTCTCGAGAGCGCAGGCTAAAGCCTGCGGCTACAACTTCATGTTTTGCCTTCATCCTCAGGGGCGCAGGCCAAAGCCTGCCGCCACCATATAGAAAATCAGAATAGAAAATCAGACCTCCGATTGTTTTCCTGCAACCAGCTGCGGACTGACACCTTTTTTGGTCGCTCTCAAGAGTCTCTCCATCTCCTCCACCAGCATTGAGGCGGCTTGAGGTTTGCCCATCTTGCCGCTTCTTTCCGCCATCTGCTTCAGCTCGGTTTCGTCCGAGAGAAGGGAGCTGATCTCGGCAGCCAGCCTCTCTGCGCTCAAGTTCTTCTCTAAGATCATCCTGGCGGCGCCTTCTCTCTCTAATGCCTCGGCATTATGTCTCTGATGATCCGCGGTGGCGAAGGGGAAGGGGATGAGTATTGATGGTTTGCCGCAGGCGGTGATCTCGGCTAGTGTCAATGCTCCTGCCCGGGAGATCACCAGATCTGATGCTGCATAAGCTGATCCCATGTCCTGGATAAACGGATAGGCTGCTGCGGCAATCTTCTTCTCCTTCACCTTTGGGGAAATCTCCGGAAAATCTCTTTCTCCGGTTTGCCACAGTATCTGCCAATCCGGCTTTAATAGATCGAGGCACCGCAAGAATGTCTGATTCAAGGCGTGAGAGCCCTGGCTTCCGCCGAAAACGAATATGGTTTTCTTGTCTGCTACCAATCCAAATTCCGCCAGAGCAGCACTTTTCTCTTTGCGGATCAGATTCTCTCTTATCGGGTTGCCGATCAGGCTGAACTTCTTCCCGGCGGGGAAGTATCTCAGGGACCTTGAGTAAGAGAGACATACCTTGTCCACGAAACGCGCCAGGATGCGGGTGGAGATGCCCGGATAGCTATTCTGCTCCTGTATCATGGTTGGTATGTTCTTCAAGCATGCCAGCATAACCGCCGGAAAGCTCACGTATCCGCCGGTGCCCACCACCAGGCTCGGCTTCTCCTGGTTCAAAATCTTCTGGGCCTGATAGAGGCCCTTGAGAAGATGGAACGCCAAAAGCAGGTTCGATAGATAGGATCTCCTGGAGAGTCCCTTGGTCTGGATGAGCGACAATCTGAATCCGTAATGCGGCACGATCCTCTCTTCCATCCCGCCTTCGGCGCCCACGAATACCAACTGGCTTTGTGGGTATCTCTTCTTGAACTCTAATGCCATGGCTATTGCCGGAAAGATGTGTCCTCCGGTTTTTCCTCCTGCAAACATCACCTTTATCATATCCCCATCTTTTTTAAGATCCGCTGGGACGAAACGTACTTGGTCTGCCTGGAGACATTCAGGAGTATTCCGATCCCCAGCCCAGAGAAAATCAGAGACGACCCTCCGTAGCTCAAAAAGGGCATGGGAAGCCCGGTGGTGGGCAAAAGCCCCACCACCACTCCCGCATTGATCAAAAACCCCGTGAATATGCTGAAGGTTATCCCAAAAGCCAGAAGGTAGCCGAAGTCGTCCGAGGCCCGCCGGGCAATGGACATTCCCCGGGCGGCCAGAAGGAAGAACAAGATCAGAATGGCAGCGGTTCCCATAAATCCCAATTCCTCGCCGGTGGTGGCGAAGATGAAATCCGTGTGCGGCTCCGGCAGAAAGAAGAGCTTTGCTTTCCCCTCGCCCAGTCCCACCCCTACCATCTCACCCGATCCCAAAGCCAGAACGGACTGTTTCATCTGATAGCTTCCCTTTAAGGGGTCTTCCAGGGAATTTAAGTAATCGTTCACCCGCGGCTTCTTGTAGCCGAAGAAAAACACCAGTACAAACACGCTCAAGACTACGGGAGCGACGATCAAAAGCAGGTGTCTGATCCTTGCTCCGCCCACAAACAGCATAGCGAAGACCACCAGGGAGATCAAAAGGACGGCACCCAGATGAGGTTGTTTCATGATCAGACCCAGAGCTATTATCAGAATTAGGAAATACGGCAGAAGGACAAACTTGAGTTCCTTAATCTGCTCCTTCCTTTTGCTCAAGGAGAACGCCATGAAAAAGATCAGCGCGTATCTGAAGATCTCAGACGGCTGGAAGGTTAGCGGGCCAAGTCTTATCCAGCGGCTGGCTCCCCTGGTGGCAGGGACAAACAGGACCGCCACCAAAAGGAGAAAGGAGCCAAGCAGGAGAAAGGGAGAGATCTTCTC
>JBAUFO010000207.1:0-11973 GCA_049679185.1 Candidatus Zixiibacteriota bacterium | reverse complement strand
GTAAGGGCCTTGGTGGACAAAAACATCGGCTCTTTGCTGGTGCTGGACGAGAAAGGGGTCATCGCTGGAATAATTACGGAGAGGGACATATTGAAGCAATGCAATAAGTGTCTCGAAACGCTTCCGGATATAAAAGTAAGAGACGTGATGACCAAAAATCTTATCGTAGCATCCCCGGATGACGATCTGGATTACGTGGAAAACATCATGACCCAGAATCGTGTAAGACATCTTCCCATAATCGCAGGTCAGAAATTGGAGGGGATAATTTCCATCGGCGATCTGGTGAACGTGCAGCGTGCCCAGTGCAAGGTGGAGAACCGTTATCTGAAGGCCTATATTTCCGGAGAGTATCCGGGCTGAGGCAGTCCTGAGTGAGAGGTTCAGGGATTCTGTCTGAGTAAGAATTTGTGCAGAGGATTCAGAGCCGAAGGAGAACGCGCGATGACAAAACAAAAGTCCTGTTTTGTTAGTGGGGAGGATCAATCCGATAGAATCCTCCGCAAGGAGATAATCGTCCCTGCCACACTGGAGGAGGTATGGAACGCTTGGACCACCACCGAGGGTGTGAAGACCTTCTTCTCCAGTGATGCAAAGGTCGAGCTTGTTGTCGGTGGCACGTTCGAGATTTACTTTCTCTTAGACGCGCCGCACGGAGCGCGAGGATCCGAGGGATGCCGCGTACTGAGCTATGTTCCTCCGAGGATGCTCTCCTTTTCGTGGAACGCCCCGCCTGAATTCGGAAAGCTGCGAGGTAAGCACACCATAGTGGTTGTGAGACTTGAGGAAGCCGGGTCCGGAAAAGCAAAGGTTCTGCTGTCACAGCACGGCTGGGGCAAGGGAGAGGACTGGGACAAGCTGTACGACTACTTCGACAAGGCCTGGTCGTCCGTGCTCGGTAATCTGAAGAAGCGTTTCGTGGCAGGTCCGATTGACTGGTAGTCAGGTCGATGTCACGGCCTCAACTATTCCTGAGCATGATGCCTGGGTAATGGGAATTACCGAAGCACAGGGCATCGGCATTGTCCAGTGCCGACCGACCAAGAGAATGAGTAAGAGCAAATTAGAATTCTGGCTTTTGACTCTATTCCTTGTCATGACTCGATGTTGGGATATAGCAGCAACTTATATCATAACACCCAGTCTGGATAGAGAAACCAATCCCATAGTCTCGATCTTGGGCCAAGGATGGATGGCCGTTATAATTCTTCAGCTGATTTTGGTGTCCGTGGTAATTATCCTTAACTACTTCAGCCTGTTTAGAATCAAGAACAGCTATCCTTCACAAAAAGGGCATTCATATAAAGAATTCATAACATATTACTATTTTGGTGAAAAACGGAGTTTGATCAGTTTGGCCTATAAATTCCCTAAGAACAAGAGCCTTCTGATAAAGGCATTGGGCTATGTTTTACCCAGGTCACTGATTGTAATCAGCCTTTTCATATCTTTGTCTTCTACCCTTCTGATTGTCAGTGGCGATTACCAGAAATTTTATGCAGTGGCAAAGCCATATTATTATTTAGTCTTGATTGCAATCGTTTGCGTGTTCTATATTTTGTTTTTCAAAAAAGAGTACGCCATTTACCAGGAAATCCAGACAGCTGGATAATGTCAGCTTATAGTTGCGTCAGGAGCTTACTCCTGACGCTCTCAAAGGTGTCAGGACTGAGGTCCTGACACAACACCAATAAACCTCGCTTGAAGGCGGGCGATAGAACTGGTCCAGCCAGCTTGAGGGGGAGCTTGTATGTTTCTCAAAACAGCATCTCTGTGCTTTTTCTTCACCTTTGCGTTCTGGGTTTTGCCTTTGTCTGTCCAGCCGCAGTTCATCTCCTCTGAGATCTACGAAACCGAAGAGGACCTGCTGGAAGGCCTGCAGCGGGGATACCTGACGTTGGACCAGTACCTTGAGCTTCTGGATATGATCCAGGGCAAGCTGCATCCTGCATCCGAAGAAGCAGACAGGCTTTTCTTTGTACCGGACGTCAGCAGCCTGGACGTTCTGCAAGTTAAGGCCAAGGACCAAGGGGTTGATTTGAGCCAAAAGGTTGGCTCGTTCTTGGCAGAAGAGAAAAAAAAGAGTCGCCTCCCTTTTTCTGGACGACTGGTTTGGAAATTATACCAGGAACTTGTCGAAGAAGGCGACGCCGAGAATTATCTCTTGTGCCAGGTCACCAACGGAAGACGCATGATCTGGCACATCGAGGCCGACCAACGAGCTGACTCGTCGTCGGTAGTTCTGAGCAGCGGCGATCTTAGGGTCAGAAAAAGATCTCTTCGGCTCCTGCTTCCTGAGTACGCATCCGAAGTCATCCTGGGTAACTTCGACAAGAGAATCGGACTGGGCTTGAATGTCGGCTATCACCCGCTCTTGGGGTACAGCACCCGTTCAGATTTCAAACCGGAAGATTCCTTTCTTTATCCGGCTTTGGGAAGATATAACGGCATCTACGGAGAGTCGAAACTTAAGTCTTTTACGATGGTGGCCTTCTACTCCAGGAACAAGCGACAAGAAATTGAGAATCGAATCGGCGCTTTCGATTTGAGCTTCGGCAACAAGGAGCTAAATGCGGGGTTGTGTTTTTCGGAGGGGGAGCTTAGGAACGTCGAGAATGGGACGATCCTGGCAGATGATTGCAGAAGCCTTCATTTCGACCTGAAACTTAAACCCGTGACATTCTCCGGTGAATACGCACTGCTCCCGGGTAAAAAGAGTGGCCTGGCAATTGAGCTTTACTCCTCCCGGAAATCCTATAGCTTCGATCTCTCCTGGTGGAGATATGAAGACCAGTTCGTTCATCCGCACGGAGGAGGGGTCTCCAATCCGGACTATGAGAGCATTTATCTGGACGATATAGACTACACCTACAGATCCAGGCAGGCAGGGGAGAGGGGGGTCTTCTTCAAATCCAGGTACACGATTTTGAGACGACTCAGTTTGGATTTCTCCTACAGTCAATGGAGAGAAAAATCGGACCTCCCGGACAAAATGAAGCTTCGCCTGGGGAGCGGTTACAAGTTTTCCCGGGACTTCTCCTGTACGATCTATCAGCTATGGACGGACTACCGCGTGGACGACAAGCTGATAGACAGAAGAACTTCCTCCTTGAATCTGTTTTTTTCTCCACACGACCAACTGGACTTCAATCTGATCGCAAACTATAGGAACACCTTGAGCAAGGACTACGGGGATCTCCGGCTGAAGATCGGAACTCGCGCGATATCTCCCTTTGATTTTATCTTGTGGCTGAAATACTATGACCCCAACTTCTCCCTATCCTCTGACGGATACCTCAGCTTTCACCTTCAGGAGACTTTGAGATTCTTCGAAAACTGTTTTGTTTCGGCGGAATACATCGCTAAATTCTATCAAAACGAGAACAAAGTTGGCAGCAGAGCAGTAAGAATAAGGGTGGAGACCTTCTGGTAGCGCTATCGAGGATAGAAATGAAGACCAAAGACGTCCAATAGGCCTATCGGCCTACGGCTGGCAGGCATATCCGACCTACAGTTTCCTTACCGCACTGAAGCCAAATGGGGAACATCAGGCCAAGACCTGGAACCTAACAGCACCACTCGCCGTATGATTAAGATGGTGACGGACCAACTCTTGAAACCAGATTTCTAGGAGGTGAGCTCGATGAAGGACCTGCAAGAGGAAAAGAAGAATGTTGAGCGAACGTTGCGCTGTTTCTTCGACGGAGTGGATAAACTGGATGCTGACACGATAAAAAAGGCTTTGCATCCACTGCAGCGGTCTTTTTCTATTACTCCGGATGGACTCTGCGGAATGCCCGTGCTGAGCTGGGACAAGTTCGTTCAGGAGGTAAGGAATGACCCCGACAATGCGTTCAACAAAGGGAGCAAGAAGAAGATCCTGTCTATAGACATAACCGGTACTGCTGCATCGGCAAAAGCGGAATTGGCATTCTCGGACGTTGTGTATACGGATTACTACAATCTTCTCAAGATCGGTGATCAGTGGTACATAATGAACACGACCTATCACAAAGCCCCCAATGACAAAAAGTGACACGACTTGGCGTTTTCGTTCACTCCACTTGTGGCGCTGCAGCTGCCGGTTTCGAACGGAATCAGATGCTCCCGGAGTAGACCTTGCAGCAGCATCCTGCCGCAGTTCAGTGAACAAGGATGTTGAATGAAGCCAGTATGAATGAGCAATCCCACATCAATCCTCTTGAGAAAACCCAGGGTGACCTGCCCGAAGTGAGAAAAGAGTCGGGCAGGTCCAGTAAGGTTACCAGAAATCGGTTCGGCCACATTCGTGCCGGTTTGCGGATCGCCATTTGACTCGGTGTGTTTATTCTCGCGACTTTACCAGTCATAGGGTTCCTGAAGGTTTTCGGTTTCCTTCTCCCCGTCGAAACGGGCGGAGAAAAAATCGCATCGACGGTGAATATCGTCTTCATGTTTGGAATCGATATAGCGCTGGTGCTGGCTGCGTGGATAACACTCAGATGGATAGACCGCAGGCCGTTCGCCCTGCTTGGCATAGGTTTCTCTGCTCAAGGGGTCAAAGAGCTTCTGGCCGGACTTGCTTTCGGCTCTCTGCATTTGACCGTCTGCTTTCTAATCCTGCGCATAGCGGGTCTGGTGGACGTGAGCTTCGGCGGGTTGAATTCACAGACTTTGGACACCATGTTGACATATCTGGTTGTCTTTACCGCAGCCGGGATTCTTGAAGAGGTTGTCAACAGAGGTTATCTTTTCCAGGCTTTCATCGAAGGCACCAGAGTATGGATAGCAATCCTGGTTTTCAGCCTCGTATTCTCGTTGGTGCACATTTTTAACGAAGACTTCTCCTGGGTCAGTGGAGTCTGCCTTTTTCTGCATGGGATTCTCTTCGGCTTGGTATACTTCAAGACTCGTTCGCTTTGGGTACCCATTGGCATACACGTGGCATGGAACTGGACACAGGGCCCGCTTTGGGGAATGAAGGTCAGCGGTACCGGAATTGCCCACACCTTTATGGTGTCTGTTCCCAAGGGACCGGAACTTCTCAGCGGCGGCAACTTTGGCGCCGAGGGCAGCCTGATCACAGTGGTCGTGTCTGCCGCTCTCGTTCTCTACATCTGGAAAGCAAAGTGGATCAGGCCCACCGAAGAGATGACGGTATTGTGGCGAAGATACCCCTCCGGGTTTGGCCGGGAACCTGCTGACGCCGAAGTTCAGTCTCCAGCGTCAACTTCGTAGATGAGGAATCTCCTTCACGGCTTTTGTACACAAGGAAGCATGTCCGATAGAACTTACAGCCATATTCGGCCTACTCGCGGACGGGCTTGACGCAGCGAAAGCCCACGGCGAAATCAACCCAATTGGAGCGCAGGGCATTGCGGAAATATACTGTGTTGCATGAGGGGCCGGAGTGCCAGCCGCCCCCGCGAATCACCTTGAACTTACCATCTTCTGGGCCGGTCGGATTCTCGTACAGACTGGATTCGTAGTATTTTTTGTCATAGTAGTCCGCAACCCACTCCCACACATTGCCGGCCATATCATGCAGCCCGTATCCATTGGGCGCGAAGCTCCCCACGTCAATCGTCCCCTCTAAATCTGCCAGGGTGTAGTTTGCCAGACTGGAATCGAGTTCTTCTCCGTTGGGGAATTTCATGCCAACTAAACCACCCCTGGCCGCATACTCCCATTCCGCTTCGGTCGGCAGCCGCTTGCCGGCCCATTCGGCATAGTCCCGGGCGTCGATCCAGCTGATCCCTACAACCGGATGGTTTGGGAAATCCACTCCGCTGTTGAATTCTTTCATTCCCCAGAATTCCGGCAATTGCCTCCCTGTCTCTTCACAGAATTCAGAGTACTGCGCATTGGTGACTTCGTACTTGTCCATGTAGAAGGAGTCAATATGGACCTTGTGAGCCGGGCTGCAGTCGCCCTCTTCACCCTTGCCCATGAGAAACTCTCCACCGGGTATTAGAACCATCTCGGCCTGCATTGTGCCGGTCTTCTCTGGTTCTTCATTCGACGGTGAAAATGAAATCGAAAAGCCGACGGCCAGGATGGACAGCATGCATACTAAAACTCCTGCAAACACTTTTGTCTGTAACATATATCCGCCTTTCCTTTATGGCAGAGTCAATATTCCGGTATCATAGATATTGTACTGGCTTTTGCAGAGAAAATTTGCAGGTGGGAGACGTGGTTCTCTAAGTTCGGACAGGGTTGTACCCTTCAGGGCGAGCCCCTGTTCACCCAGACGCCCAATACTGGCCCGTCTGGGGGCGGTCGTCTGACCGCAAAAAGGGTGGGGGTGCAACCCCCACCCTAACACAGTGCCAACGGCCTGCTTTCGTTACATACTTGAGACGATAAACCGCGCCAGCGTTGTGTCTTCTCCTGCGCTTCGACCGATTTTCTGCGTTTTGATGATCTCGAGGTTGTCTATTACACCCATCTGAGTCGGCATCACGATTTCGGTACGAGCGAGACTCTGAACATCGGGGGGCTTTTTCTCGGCAGGCAAGGTCAACCGTTTCGCCCCGACGAATATCAACAGCACCAGAACTGCACCGAGCAAGGGCTGGTAGACCGGAATCCGGTGTCGAAGAAGATCCCTGACATAATGCCAACCTCTGACGAGGGCCCCGGCCTGTTCAGGTCTCAGAGCTTCCATGCGCTGAATGATATTCTCACGGATAGCGGGATCAGGGGCAAGCTTCTCCGCCCCGACCCTCATCGAGTCTTGCAGGTGCGACAAGGTCTTCTCATAGCTTCGGCATAAGTCACAGCTTTTCAGATGCTCTTCTAACAGAAGGCCCTCCTGTTGTGTTAATTCATCAAAGTTTTTCTTGATCAATAAGAACTCGACATCATCACATTTCGTGTTCTTATTCTTATTTGGTTTTCTCATTTGTAGGTACCTCGGTTTCATGTGGATTGAAGGGTTTCAGCCTTCTCGCCAGTTTTTGAGTAGTGTAAAAGAGCCGCGATTTGACGGTTCCCTGGGAGCATCCCAGGATTTCACCAATTTCTCTGATTGACAAGTTCTGCTGATGCCGGAGCAGAAAAGCGCTCCGGTGACCGTCATCGAGTTTCTCCAATTCCGCTAATAGTGCCTTTTCGAATTTCTTTTGATCTACATTCTTTTCCGGTTGATGATATTGGCTTTCATAATCACGCGATACAGCGTCAGCAGCGAGATCATTTTGAGCCGATTCTCTCACCTCCAGGCGGCGGTACTCGTTCTTGCACATGTTGTAAGCGACGGTGAATATCCAGGTAGAGAATCTTCTCTCGGTGTCGAATAGGCCCGGCTTCTCAACGATCTTGAGAAAAATGTCCTGTAGAAAATCCTGGGCTTTTTCTTCATTCCCGCCTAACTCCCGAAGAAAATACGACAACAACCGTCGGCTGTACCGATTATAAAGCTCATCAAACGCAGGCGTATCACGGCGCTGGATGAGCTCCATCAGCCTTTCGTCGCTCAGTTTCTTGTATTTATGCTTGAAAAGCGCCATAAATGAGTCGACACGTCACTGCCTGATCTAACGTTCAGTACCTACAGTCCATAAGTGATACGCCCTCACATAACCTCCTTTTCAATCTCCTCCACCATTTCTTTCTTACCCGCCTTCCGGGCTAAATGCAGTGCAAACTCCTTCCAAGCCTGCGCCTTGTCGTCCTCGCCGCTGGCCTTGTAGTGCTCCGCCAGCATAATCATGGGCGCGATATAGTTTAAGTTCATGTGGACTATCAGGTCCTTTGCCAGATAGCTGTTGTCGTACCAGTCGTGTTTCAGATAATCCAGCCTCAAATCTCTCTCTAAGTTCTTTTTCAACAGCGCCAGGTTGTCGATTCTCTCCGGGCTGTATTGATAGGCCAATCCCACGATGTATAGATCATCCATGATTGACTCGATGTGCATTTCGTAAACGGTCAGGGCGAAATATATCGGCGTCTCGGGAGATTCTGCAGCGATGATTTTGCAGAGCTCCGTGATGAACTCCTTGTCCTTCTTCGAAGGCAATTTGCTGAAATCGATGGTGATATTTTTCTCCTTCAATTTTCTTTCCAGATATTCATTGCCCGCCCGGATGATGGACTGGTTCAAGACCGTCACATCTTCCCTTATACCTTGCGCTTCTTGCAGCACCCAGATGGGATAGGTATCATTATCACCGTTGGTGAAGAGGATGGCGTTTTCTTCGCAGGACATCAACACATTGTAATTGTAATTGATCAGGCCGGGGGCAATGTCCTTGCTGGCATACAGCTTTTCGCAGAATTCTTTCATCTTCCTTTCCTGGCCGGTGAAATCGTAGTGTGAGATGAACCCGTAGTAGGTGTCGACTCTCTCCGGGGCAAGCTTGTAAGCCTGTTCAAGAACGGAGACATCTGTCAGGCTGTAGCTATTCCAGAACTTGAGAAGGTAGTATTCATAGGTGCCTGGAATGGCCTCGCCCATGTCCTCGATGATTTTCTTCAACCTGGTCTTTTTATCTTCGGTATCGATGGTCTCCACATACCGGGCATATCGATTGGCGTTATAATAGTTGTACCAGGCCTCCGGATTCTTTGGATTCTTCTCGATTTCCTTCTTCCAGAGCTCAGCCTGCTCCACATACCACTCGTTCGGCTTTTGCACATAGACGATGCGATACACCTTTTCCGGCTTGGCGCCTTCGGACTGCCCGATACAGGCATAATCCAGGCACAAAAGCAGACAAGCGCATATCCATAATACATAGTGAAATCGCTTCATCATCTTAATCCTCCTTGTCCTTGAATTTGTGTTAAGTAGCACATTTCACCTGTTAATACACGCCAGATTGTAAAGGGTTCACCGGCATTCTCAAATATGCCACTTGAAGAGAGATCATTCCTCCAGACGATATAGCAATGTCTGAGGAAAGAGAAGGGGAAAGGATTTTGGAGGGTTCGCCTTTAGGTGAACCCAACGTGTCCCCGCTGTCGGCGTCTAAAACGCCTACGATATCTGTTGACATAATCCACACAAATAGTATATTCATTCCTCAGAGAGGAGTATTATGCGTATCTTCTTGGGCCTTCTTCTGGCTTTTATCCTTTTTGCCTTTTTAGCTCAGGCTGTAGCCTTTGCAGATCAGAAGATCGAGGCTGTCGCACAGGCTGAAACGGCTGGCGAAGTGGAGACAGCCGAGGGGTCTGAAGGAGAGGAAGCGCAATCCGATAGGGAAGAGGCCGGTGCCGCTGGCTCGCAGGAGCAAGCAAAGGAACAAACGGAAGAAAAGCCGCCGGGCGTGCTAAGTATACTCTTTACCCCCAAGTACATCGCTTTTTTAATCATGGCCGCCGCCGGCTTGATACTTCTGCTGGGCCGGTGGATAAACCGCTGGGTCCGGATCGGAATGCTAACGGTGGCCTTTATACTATTCGGACTTGACTTCTTTTTCCCGCTTCATCCCAGTCCCATGTGCGGCGTGACCAAACTTTTTATGTTCAAATTCACCGCGGGCAAATTCTTCCCGCTCTTCGTTGCTCTCTTCCTGGCCATGTTCATACCGAGCCTGATCGGCAGGAAGCTTTTCTGCGGCTGGGTTTGCCCGCTGGGAGCGCTTCAGGATCTGATCAACAAGATTCCTTTCAAATATCGCTGGAAGCAGTTTAACTTTACCGCCTTCAACTCCATCCGGATGGCTCTTTTAGGCATGTTCGTTCTCACCTTCTTCATGGCGCGGGAGCAGATCGCCATGCTGGCAGAGAACGTCGGAGCGGACTTTTCCAGCCCGATGTGGTCCGCTTTTTCCGCCTACAGCCTGTATGAGCCCATAAACTTCTTCGAGCTTCTGCACTGGAATATCGACTTTCTCTGGATCATCATGTTTGCGGTTCTGATAATAGTCAGCCTGATTCTGTATCGCCCGTTTTGTTATGCTATCTGTCCCATCGGGGCATTGACCTGGCTGTGTGAGAAAATTGCGCCGGGAAGGGTCCGGGTCGATCATTCCGCCTGCACCCAGTGTATGGAATGTGTCGAAGCCAGCCCCTGCCCGACTATCGCCAAACTGATCGACGAAAAGACCAAGTCCGCGCCCGACTGCACCTCCTGCGGTGAATGTCTGAAAGCCTGTGACAAGAACGCCATAAAATTCAGTTTCAAACGCTGACCGTTCCAGCCTCCGATTTTACCCATTTTTCGATCGCTCTTTCTATTCCCGTGGCCGCCGGGTTCCCCCAGGATGACCGAGAATTGTCAATCTGAGCCCGTAAAGGCGAAGAATCTCGCGTCTCAACCCGCATAAAACCGAGATTCTTCACTCCTCTTCGCTCCGTTCAGAATGACACTATGGGAGTTCTCGGTCAGCCTCCCCCGACCTGATGGTGTAAAGCTGCCAGGTCAGGGGACCTGGCAGGCACAGAAAAATTCAGTTTCAAACGTTAGCCGTTCCGGCCCCGGATTTTGCCCATCTTCAATCGTTCTTTCTATTCACGTGCCCGTTGGGTCCCCCGACCCGATGGGCCAAAGTCTGCCAGGTCAGAGGATCTGGCAGGCACAGATTCCTCCTTCCATCTTTCTGTCAAAGAAATCTCTTGCCTTGTGGACATTTTCTTCTTAAGATGCTGTAAAGCCGGAGATTCCTTCATGCCGGTCTAACTTGAATCGTTGTTCAAATCAAGAAGGGCGGAAGCGCAATTTTCTATTGCGTTGCAGAGGGCCTAATGAATCTGCGTGCGGATAGTGTGAGCACAGGAAGCTGTGTGTCGAAATACGCCACGATTCTTGCCGAGTTCTTCTTTGCTCTCATTTTCTCTCTGGTTTTTGTGCCGGCGGCCTTTTCTCAGAATAATTTCTCTTTGGCCCCTGGCGTGTTCATCAATGAAGTCCTGGCGAACGAACCGGGGTCCAACACCAAGCTGGAATGGGTGGAGCTCCACAACGCCGATTCAGTTGAGCACGATCTGGAGGGTTGGGCTTTCATCTCAAAGGATGATACCACGTGGATTCCGGCAGGCACAGGTTTTCCTGCCAGGGGATTCTTGATCCTCGCGCGCAAGCTGTTATCTGATCCTCCCGATTCGATCAGCTTTGAGGGTTGGTGGGGAGATCGCAGCGGCACCTGGGGAGATTCGCCGGACGAGAGTTTTCCTGCAATCGAAGCCAAGATGAGCTTGACCAACAGCGGCGGCACGGTGAGCCTGGTCGATTCCGAAAACAATGTTCAGACCTTCACCTGGGACGAAGATTGTGGAGATGGTGTGTCGTTGGAGAGGATATCCGCTGATGAAGACGTCTGGCTCTGCTGTGTTGACTCCGATCGAAGCACTCCCGGCAGAAAGAACAGTGTCAGCACGACCTATTCCCGGGGCATCGAGTTGAGCATTGAACCGAATCCTTTCTCTCCCGACGGCGACGGATTTCAGGATCAGGCCGTTTTCCGCTACATTTTGCCCATGGAGTCAAATCTTACCATCAGGATCTACGATGTCAGGGGACGTTTGATAAAGACCCTTGTCGACGACGAACCTCGGGTGTCAGGGGAGACCCGGTGGGACGGAAAGGATGATGAGAATCGAACCGTCCGAATCGGGATATACGTCGTGTTGGCAGAAGCCACCGGAGATTCTTATAGCCAGAAGAAAGCTACTGTGGTGGTGGCGAAAAGGTGATCTCATTTCACGGATATTTCTTTGTTCGTCACGGATTCATCCTGCCCTTCGGTCCTGAGACCTCAGGGTCGAAGGAAACGGATTCACCGTGAACGGACGCCCCGCTCGTTACCAACAGAATAGCGAAGAGGTAAAAAGACCTCACCCCCTGTAATCCCCCTCTCCATAAAATGGAGAGGGGGACAAAAGGGGGAGAGGTTGAGGAAGTTTTCCACCGCGCAAGGTGAAATATGAAAAGATCGATTCTCTCGTTGCTGATTCTGCCATTCTGTTTATCCTCGGCCCAAGCGGCGTTTGACAATTACGGTTCGAGCGCCAAGTCACTCAGTCTGGCTAATGCCTGCGTAGCCT
>JBAUFO010000206.1:0-14431 GCA_049679185.1 Candidatus Zixiibacteriota bacterium | reverse complement strand
CCCTTCGACCCTTCGATAAACTCAGGGTGCTGGCAGTTCGGCTTCGCTCACTGTCCCTGAGTGGTTCGACTTCGCTCACCATCCTGAGGGATTGGAAGGACAAGGTCGAAGCACAAGCTCTCCTCGAGTCTGAGCGACCTTCCTTCGACATCCCGCCTTTGGTCTTCGATCCTGAGGGCTCACTCCGTGCCGCATTTCGTCCTGAGACTCAGTGTCGAAGGAAGCGCACTCAGTGCGAGGCAGACCCGAAGGGTGGGAGACGAAGTACGGAGTCGAAGACAGGGTGGTGACAGTTCGACTTCGCCCACTGTCCCTGAGCAAGGTCGAACTGTCGGGACGGTGAAGCCAGGATTCAGGTGGTCTTCCCCGAAACATCTTTATGGGTTTGGTTTCCGCTCACGCCCACGGGCACGCTAATTCGGCTCATGGGGACAGGAATGATCCAGCTTCGAGCATCGAGTTTCCGGCATCGATACGAGCATCGAAACCCTTAAACGAGTTTCGTAACCTTAAAGCCAATCTGATTATCATACTTAACTAACGTTAGGACAATGAATTTACCCGCTATGGATTTCCGGGACACTGCTGCCAGTTTTCCCTGTTGCCGATTCACAGACTCGGTCATGCCAACAATTCCTCAACTTCAGTGGTGAAAAGGATGGTTCCACCGTTTATAGGAGATGAATATATGATGTTTGCGCAATCCCGTAGGTCAAGCATGTCCTCTGGTATGAACTGTATAGCTCATACCCCAGGATTGCCTGATGAAAAAGATACCAACGCCCATAATTCGTTGCCCGAGACCTGTTTGGAGCCCTGTCCGGAGGAAAAAAGTGAAAAAAATAAAAAACCACCAGAAACACCAGAAGCACCGGTTAAACATCATCATTCAAGGAAGGCTGAAAAAAAACGAAAATGAGCTACAGAACGCCCAGAAAGCCCAGAACCGCCGGTATCGCCGGTCAAGCATCTCCGTTCTCCTGCTTCGGCTGTTCCTCAGAAGTCGTCTATCCAAACGTCGAGCCAATCCAATGTCCAACGTTGTGCGTTATGATTATCACCACCACGGCGATGAGCAGATGTTCCCCCACTACCTTCCAGGCGTTCTCCTTCTGGTCCTTGGCGATGTAAAGGGAGAAGATGGCCAGCATGGATAGCCCCCAGGCTACGCCCACCACGATGGCCGTCCCAAGAGGCAATAAAAGGATAGGGACGATGAAGGTTAGAGCAAACACGAACTTGAATAAGAAGGTAAAGACGGTCGACTCCCAGATCTCCCTGGTGCTATGTCTGTTCTCGGATTCCTCGGAGACGTGAATGCCCAAAGCGTCGGAGAATGCATCAGCTATGGCAATGGTCAATATGCCGCCCAGAACCACCAGCTTTGAATGGGTGCCGGAGTGCAGGCCCACCATCAGTCCAAGGGTCGTGATTATTCCGGAAGTTAAACCGAAGCTAAGACCTGTTTTCAGAGAATGTCTCATTATAAGACTTTATCGCCTCCAACCTCAATAACGTTTGACTGCCGTGCGAAATCCGCGCATCCAATCTCCGTCGCTGGTGCAAGGTCGAAGGTTGCGGTTACCGCTCACCCGTGGACGCTGCAATCCTTTGCCCAGCCTCTTACCTGGTTCATTTCAGGCGCGACTTGATGTTCTGATACTTTTCTTCACCATAAGTCAGCTTTCGATCCGCCAGCCCAAAAGACCGGAAATGCTCCTCCACTTTCGCTATCCGGTCCGCGGTGGGAGGATGGGAAGCTAACAGTTGATCTACGAAACTGTGTTCTCTCCCCTTTTCCATCTCCTTGAATTTTCCAAAGAGCTGAACCATTCCCCGGGGATGGTATCCTGCATTGGTCATGTAGAGCGCGCCGTCGTAGTCTGCCTCGAACTCGTTCTTCCGGCTGTAGCCTTGCATTATCACGACGAAGCCGGCGCTGATGGCCTTCTGGGTTAGCTCGCTTGACTCTCCTAATGCTATGGACAGGAGCACCTGCAGGCCTAGAACCTTCTGCAGTCTCTTTACGCTGTGCCTGGCCACCACGTGTCCTATCTCGTGCGCCAGGACGCCGGCCAACTGAGCTTCATTGTCCATTGTCTTCAGCAGCCCGGTGTACACATAAATGAATCCACCGGGACAGGCAAAGGCATTGATTTCAGGAGACTCCAGAACCTTAAAATGATACTCGACGTCTCTCCTGTCCGAGACTCCGGCGATTTCTTGACCCAGGCGGTTGACATAGTCCGCCAGCACCGAATCGTCGGTCACCTTTTGCTGCGACTCAATGTCCTTTACCAGACTCTCGCCGATCGACACCTCTTGCGAGGTGGATATCAAAATCAGGCTCCTCTTTCCACCTGGGCCCGTGGTGGCACAGCCGAGTAGCAATAGGATAAGACAGGCGACGATCCATAAGTTAATGCGGGGCTTTTTCATAATCTTAATTATACCTCCCTCACTCGGTTCAGATCGATTTTGCCTCTTCTGCTCTCTACAGGTCGAGAAAAAAGGTTCTCCAGGGTCCTTTCGCCTTTTAGACTCCCGGCGACATTATACTACGTCTCGCCATTTTCTGCAAAGAAATCTTCAAGATTTTCTGCCTGTTTACCAAATAGGAGCAACGTCTAACTCAATTAGGTAAAATTTTATCCTCTCACGCTTTGCCTGACCCGGCCGAAATGGCGGGTACTGGAATGGCCAGCATGCCGCCGGAGATTCTGAGCCGCTCCGGGAGATACTGTCTTCGCCACACGTGGTAGAGTCACCTCTTCTGATTACGGTGAAGTGGTCGCGCACCAAAGTAAGGAGTTTCCCTATTACCTTTGCCTGCAAGAGGGGGGACTCAGCCTACTTTCCTCATGGAGTTAGGTCGGTTAGTACATTCCTCTATTTTTATTTTAGTGTTGACATGGTAGGAATAACTGCCTATCATTCTCACCAGCTTGTTTCTTGGTCAAGCCTATGAAAAGAAAATATGTCCACCTTAGCAAGACTCGTGAAGAGGCTCTCCAGGTGGGCAGGAGGAAATCCAAGAATCCGTTCGTTTTCACCGTAGAAGCAAAGAGGGCGTATGAGCAGAAAATTACGTTTTACGACATAGGATTAGTGGTTCTCACGGAAGTAGTACCGGCTAGTTTCGTCCAATCCGCTGATGAATAAGGGTAGCAATCAAGCTATAAGGAGTCGAAACATGGATAAGGAAAAACCCTCGGTTGCCGAGAAAACAAAGAAGATGAACTTGAAAGGGATGTGGATACACGACTACGAGCAACTGCTTGGGGACTTAGGAGAGAAGCGATATAAAGCCCGACAGCTGGCCGCATGGATTTATGCCAGGGGAGCCACCGATTTCTCCGAAATGACCGAGCTTTCCAGAGACCTCCGGGAAAAACTCAGCCAGATAGCCACCATCGATTGCATCCGCCAGGTGAAGAAGCAGGTTTCACAGGTCGACTTGTCCGAGAAGCTTCTCTTTGAGCTGTCGGATGGGGAGAAGATCGAAACGGTCCTGATGTGGGAGGCAGACCGGGTTACCGTGTGTCTTTCCACTCAGGTGGGATGTCCGCTTGGCTGCACGTTCTGTGCCACCGGGCAGATGGGCTGCAAGAGGGACTTAACTGCCGGTGAGATTGTCGACCAGATCATCGCGCTGCGAGACAACCGCATCAACCACGTGGTGCTGATGGGGATGGGAGAACCGCTCCTAAATTACGATGAGGTGCTCAAGGCCATAAGGATAATGAACAACGAGATGGGCCTCTCTTTTGCGGCAAAAAGAATAACCGTGTCTACTGCGGGGATTCCTGACATGATCGAGAAACTGGCCGAGGAGAACCTGAAGCTCAAATTGGCCATATCCTTAAACGCTCCCACGGATGCCAAAAGAAGCAAGCTCATGCCCATCAATAAAAAGCATCCCCTGAAGGAACTGCTTGCAGCCGTGAAGACCTTCCAGAAGAAGACAAAGAGAGGGGTCACCTTTGAGTACGTCCTGATAAGAGACGTCAACGACTCGGAGAAAGACGCCCTGGCGCTATCCAAGCTGGTCCAGGGCATCCGCTGTAAGATAAATCTGATTCCTTACAATCATGTTCCTGATCTGCCCTATCAGAGACCCTCCGAGGAAAAGGTAATAGCCTTCAGAGATTATCTCTATCCCCGCGCTCCCGCCGTCACCTTAAGGCGAAGCAAGGGCGAAGATATTCTGGCCGCCTGCGGACAACTGCGAGTTTAAACCTAAGCGATCTCTGACCGACAGAATTCTCTTCGCTGCATGGGGATGCCTCACCCCGATGCAAATAAAAACCACAGGCCATGTAGTCTTGGCAGACAGGTATCCAGTACCGGAAAACTCGAAAAAATCTCCCGCCCTTTCTCCCTCTCTCCACCACGTGGCGAGGGGAAAGGGGGTCAGGTCACAACGCGAATATGGTTTGAGAAAATCCAGCCCTTCTTGCCCCTGTACGCCTCCACACGGTAATTGCCTGGCTGGCGAGTTGAATATTCCAAAGATCTCCCCTTCTTTTCTAACGTCAGGTTTCCGTCATGGAGAAGCCTGATCTTGCACTCTCGTGGAGTGCGGACGTGCAATCTGACTTCCCCCCTCAGGCAAACGTTGTCGCCCGCTCTGGCAAGCTTGCCTGCAACCTCGGCGTAAAACGAAAATCCCCTGGCGTCACCCCGGCGATGGTTCGATATGAAAAGATGGCACTCTCTGATGGCCTGGATTACCTGCCTTTTGGCCTGCTCATTGTCCGGGGAAAGAGGCTCTGTAAGAAGTAAATGCATGCGCAGGGATTGAAACTGAACTTTGTAGGGAAAGATTATAAAGGTAAACGGTCCCAGTTTATAGGGATGAGCATGCACGTCCACCCCGCTGATTCCGCACACCTTTCTCTGCTTATTCAATTCATCCCATATTCTCAAGGTCTTGGTGGTGGGGCTGGTCAAGTACCTGCGGGGAGAGAGAAACATCTTGAGTTGATTGAACCGATTAACACCCTCCATCCATTCCGACATCTGATTCCAGATCTCGATTCCGTCGAAACCTTCCGCGTCCCAGGCAGTCCAGGGAAAGGGCGGGAATTGGGGGAGGTCTCTGCTTTCGTCCGGGTGCGCGATGATTCCCAGCCCACCCATCCGTTTGACGGCCGCTACATATTCTTTAGCGGGAAGCTCCCCCGGCAGGACCTCGTTGATGTCAAACGCCAGGAAGTGGTTTATGTTGTTTGGATCGTGTATTTCATACCCGATGAGCACAAAGGTCTCTCCGTGCCAACCCTCCATTCCAAGATGAAGGGAATTCAAGGTCATGTGGTCGGCAAACAGAAGAAAATCCAGCCCCAGCTTTTGCCCGATCTCGATTATCTCCGGGACCGATTTGCTGCCGTCCGAGTCAGTCGAATGAATGTGGGTGACGCCCACATACTCATGCCAACCCCATTTGTTCTCTGGATAGGACAAAGCTGTTCCTCCAGATGGGAGTCGATCTCAGGTCTCTCGGCTCAAGGTTTTTCTCTCGAACCTATCAGGAACCTTCAGCAATATAATAAGACCCGACACCATCATCAAGATCAGAATTGCCACGGCAAAACGATACTGAATGGTCAACATCACCTGATGAGAAAACCCAAAACCAAACCCTCTTAAGAGTGCAACCAGATTTTGAACCATCCAGTTGTCCGCCTTAAAGTAAAGAACCGCCGCCCCCCAAAGCAGTGGTCCCGCCACCGCGGCAACCTTTCCGGACAACGCATACAGACCAAAAAACTGACCCAGCATTTGTTGCGGTACCAGGCCGGCCAAAAGGGGACGGGAAGCTGTCCAGGTGGATCCCAGGCAGATGCCTATCAAGGGACCCATGATCCAGAAAACCGTCTTGTCCACCGTAAACATAATCACCAATAAAGAAAATATCCACCCCAGGACAGCCAAGGTCAATGTTTTCTTTGGGCCGATCGAATCAGTGACGTATCCGCACAAGAACGAACCGATCACTGCAAACGTGGTGGCCACGATGAAAAACCAGATCTTCACCGAGTCGGGTAAGCCCATCACCATCTGGGCATAGACTGCCATGAAGATGACGATCGTGGCGATGGCATCTGAAAAAAGATAATAGGCTACGAGAAATCTCAACACCCCGGGAAATTTCCTGGTATTGGCCAGGCCTTCCCAAACCCGCCTGAATGCCTCTTTGAACTTGATCTTTTCCAGATTCCGTGGTATGCCTTCCTTGACCCACAGGAATGTGGGCAGGCTGAACAGAAGAAAAAACAGCGCGGTGGGGATAAATGCGCTCTGCCTTCCGCCCTGGCTAAAAGAAAGCTCAAGGCCGAAGATGTGGCCGTCCACGAAAGGTTTGACCAGAAGCAGCCCGGCGATAGCTCCCACGTATCCCAGTCCCACGCCCCAGCCGGAGACTTTCCCGATGCTTTGCGGCGTGCTCACCTGAGGGAGGAGGGCATTGTAGAAGACCAGCCCTCCCTCGAAACAATAATTGGCCAGGGCAAATAAGATCAACGCCACCGAAATCTTTGCGGTAACGTCGCTCATCGCACTGCTGGCTATCCCTAGAGCAAACGTTGCCAGGATGCATCCACCGGTTAGAATTGCCAGAGGGGGGATTCGTTTTCCCTTGGCGTCGGAGATCGCACCAAAGGCCGGCATGGTTGCGGCAACCAGGAGCATGGAGATGGCATAGCTGATGCTGTAGTATATGTCCTCCACCTTGTTCTCCACCACCAGCCACTGGGCGAAATACATGGTGACTATGTTCATGGAGAATATGGTGTTGGCAAAGTCGTAAATCGCCCAGCCGGCGACAGCTTTTTTGTCTGGCGGAAAAGACGCACTCATAGGATTCTGATGACGAAGCGGTGGGGTCAGCGTAAACGAGCCAACATCTCACCTTGT
Organism: Candidatus Zixiibacteriota bacterium; assembly: GCA_049679185.1. Classification (GTDB taxonomy): domain Bacteria; phylum Zixibacteria; class MSB-5A5; order MSB-5A5; family SM1-73; genus SM23-73-3. The sequence continues at coordinate 7,513 of JBAUFO010000206.1, read as the reverse complement.
GGCGATCAATATTCCCAGGGCGATCCCCAGAACGTCTGCAACTATATCTTTATAGCTGAATCGTCCGCGGGGAGCCTTCATGTCGTGGAGTTCTTTGCCCAATCCCACGCTGAAGGTCAGGATGGCAGAGAAATATGCCGATGTCTCTTCTTTGTTATAGTAGAAATCTCGGAAAACGCTGTATGAGACCCCCGACAGAAAAGTGCTGACCACCAGGTGTTCTGCTTTGTCCCGGACAAACCATTTATCGGGAATCACGAGGGTGTCGGACTGAGGAGAATAAAAAGAGATGGAAATATCACAGTCTGTCTGGCCCCAGGAAAGCTGCACCAAAAGGGTCAGCCACACTAAGACAACAATAACTCTTTTCGCCTGAAGGTTTTTCATTACCATGTATGAACCATTTGCAGGGCTTGAATGCCCTGCACTATGAGTGAGACTTGAACCTCGACGCACACGTGGCAGTCGCACCCTTCAAGGTGCACAGCAGAAACGCGGGCTGACCTGTCCTGCCCTTCGGTCCTGCCTCGCACTGAGTGCGCTTCCTTCGACACTGAGTCTCAGGATGAAGTGCGGCACGAAGTGAGACCTCAGGGTCGAAGGAAAGGACTCAGTCCGAAGGAAGCCTGCGGTTACCAAGTCAACAGAATCTCAACCTATAAGCCCAACTCTTCATCGATACCTTGCATTCCCTCCAGAGCCAGCTTTACGAATTCCTCCAAAGGTAGTCCAATCTTTTCACAGGCTTTGATATCTTCTCTGCTCGCACCTGACGCAAATCTCTTTTCCTTGAATCTATTTAGAACGAACTCAACGGTGACGTTTTTCAACTTCTTGGAGGGATGCATCAACGCAGCGGCCACTATCAATCCGCTCAATGGATCACCGGCAAAGAGCGTCCAGTCCATCTTGGATTCCGGTTCCACCTTGCGCGGGTGAGCCTTGATGGCATGAAGTATCCTCTCATCCAGATCGTAGTCTTTTAGCCATTCGCAGGTTAAGAGGGAGTGCCGATCAAAGTCGCTGATCGTCTCATCGTAGTCCAGATCGTGCAGAAGACCGGTCAGGCTCCACATCTCCACATCCTCGTTGAAGTGCTCGGCCACCTTCTTCATGATCGCCTCCACCGCCAACATGTGCTTGACCAGATTTTTTCCCTTAACCTTAGATTTTACTATATTCAAAGCCTCTTCCCTCTTCATTTATTACCTCGCTTCTTGCTAGAATGTCTGCCTAATACAGTTTTTCATTTGTCTTAAGGTCGATTCACCAAGCCCAATGAATTGGGCAACTACAAATTCCTTTGCTACAATATGTGCAAGTGTGCTTCTGCCGAAGCAAAACTTGCTTCAATCGAAGAACTCCCAGTAAAACCCCCACCAAAAGCTTCTCCCTGGCATGGGATAGTCGCCCATTGACCGGTAAACCTCGCCGGTGATGTTACGAACCACATAGTAGAAATGAAAATCCAAGAACCGGATGCTTACTTTTCCATTTAGTATAGCTACCCCCGGCTCCCTGCCCTGTTCGTATTCTTCCATGAATTGCTCGGATAAGACGTTGGTCTCCAACCTCAACTTCACTCCGATCTCCCTTTTCAGAAACTCATCTTCAATTTGCAGATAAGCGAAGAGAGAATGCTCTGGAGAAAACGGCAGCCGCATTTCTCTCTTGGAATCTCTGCTACTTTTGAAACTGTACGAGACGTATGAACTCACGTGATCGAAAAACTCAAGCCGCAAATCCACGTTTACTCCCCAGATTCTTGCCTCGGAGTTCACCGGCCGGAAACTTCCAAAATTCATGCTCGTATCGATGTTCGACCAGAAAATGAATTCGCTGATCCTGGAACCAAACAGGTAGGCGCTCACCTGGAAATTGCCTCTTCTTAGGTTTGCTCCGATGTCGGCCGTCAGACTTTCTTGCGCTCTTAGTTTGTTGTTTCCCTCCTCAGTGTAATCTGTGGCGGTATCTTTGAATGCCGCGGAAAAAGGAGGCCAAAACCGGTCCATCGAAGTCGGATAGCCTACAGACCGCGCCAGGGTGGAGAACACCTTAACGCCCTCGGCAATTCGATGTGACACCCCTGCGCATGCAGAAACACCGGCATTCAATCCTTCCTCCTTGTCCAGGCTGGAGTTCAGAAGCAGCATGGTGGCTGGACGCACCTGGATCAGATCCGCAATCAGAAGATGGCCTCCGTAAACGGCGCTCTTGGTCGTTAACGCTTCAAGGCCCTTTCTCTCCGCCTGGCCTTCGACCTTGACGTGATGCCTGCCCCGGAACTTCAGAGTCCGGGTTGCGGCCAGGTTAAACGTTCGCTCGATCTTCTTGCTTTCGAAGCCGTACGATGCGCTCTTCACCTCCTGATTTTGCTTATCGTATCGGAGACTCAGAGTCGAGGACGAATTCTCCTTTCCCTGCATAATCAGCGAGCCGACTGCTCCCCAGTTATTAACCTTCTTTCTGGGGTCACGAAAACTTGCGTCCGGGAAGAGAGGGAGTCCCATCTTGGTCCTGTTTTGATAAGCGGCAACTCTGAGATGGAATCTCCGGGCCAGGTTGACGGTGGTTTTCCCCCAGAGGAACGAACCATCGCAATCAGAGTTGGCCAGAAGACCGTTTGACTTTTTTAGCTCCGTGGTAAAGTAGAACTTTGCCCGGGAGGTGAGTCCTCTTCCCAGCTCAACCCGCGTTCTATAAGATCCATCAGGACCTCTGCTCGTCGCCACTTCTGAACGTGGCTCGACCCCATCGAAATCCTTTGTGACGATGTTTACTCCGCCAGTTCCTAATCCTTGTCCCCACAGGCCGGTTAATCCCAAAGGAATGAATTCCACTCTCGAGATATTGGACAGGGAGAAGGAATTCAAATCCAGATAGCCCCGTTGAGGGAAAAAGAGGTCTTGCTGCTCATACCGATTACCATCAAGGAAGATGTTGATCCCTCGAGCATTGCCGCCGAAGGAAGCCATTTCAGGCTGCCACCACGACCCCACCGCAACTACATCCACCAAGCTTCGCATCTCGAGAAGCTCACCGACGCTCTCCGCAGCGGAATTCTTGATATCGTCGGAAGTAATTCCGTTCCCCAGAGAAAAACGACTTACGATCTCCTCTCTGAACCCATCCTCCTTTGCATTCCACCCGGAGTCGATCATGGAAGCCGAATCAGATGCTTCTACTTCTGCAGGCAAGCCAAGTGAGTCTGAGTCCGATGTCTCAAGAGAGTTTTGGGGCTGGGGAAATGCTGTGGAACAAAATAGAAAAACGAAAAGGATGAGTGATAGTTTATTTCTCAATCAAGCTCCCTTCGAGATAGACTTCCCTTCCTTGAGCAGCCTCTCCACCGCCTCTATCACCATGTCAGGTTTGATTAGGTCCATACAGAATATGTACTTCTTACTGCACCTCTTTTCACCGTGCAGGCTGCAGGGACTGCACTTCACATCGGCGCAAAGCACCACGTTCTTTGAGCCAACCGGGGCAAAGCCCAGTTTCGGGTGGGTGGGGCCGAATATCGCCACCACCGGGACCCGCAGGGCCGACGCGATATGCATGGGGCCTGAATCATTGGTGATAAGACAATCACATCGCTTGATCAGGCTCATAACCCTCCCCAGAGGGAGACCAACCGCTTTGACCAGCCTCTCGGTCGGAATGTCTTTTCCTATAAGTTGAACCAGTTTCGCTTCACCTGCATCGCCCAGCAACACAATCTTGCATCCCAATTTCTCAACCAGGCTCTGGCAAACCCGGGCGAATTTTCCCCCATCCCACCTCTTGGTCTCCCATTTTGCTCCCGGATGCACTCCCACCACAATATCATCTTTTTTTACCTGCTGTTCAAGCAGAAAATGATCCGAGAAGTCTACATCCTCTGGATTCAGAAAAACCAGGATGCGGTTTTCCGTTGTGTTCACGTTGAGCTGTTTTAAAACTTCAAGATAAGAATTCACCGTGCTGACCGGTCTGGTTTTGAGGAATTTGAAATGAACCATCAGGAATCGGGACAGCCAACGCTTGTTGTATTTTAGCTTGATTTTGGATTTGACCAGGTGGCGTACGAGTAAGCTTCTCAGATTAGAATGGAGATCGACCAGTAGATCGAAATCGTGAGATCGCAACTCGGAGATCAGGCTTATAAATCCAGAGAGGCCTTTGTCTTTTCCCGCGGGATCGAACTCCACCAAAGAAGAGATTCGGGGATCATTTCTCAACAGGTCACCGTATCGAGCCTTGCTGAGGAAGAATAGCTCTGAGTGGGGAAACTTGACCTTCAGCGCCGCGATTACCGGCGTAGTAAGGATTACATCCCCCAAGGAACTGAGACGAATGATCAAGATTCTCTTCATCTCTTTCTGCATGGTTCGGTCTGTTCCGGCAGATCGGCGAAAAAAGACACGTCACGTCATGACTTTTGTAACGACCGGGCTCATCGCACAAAAACCAGGAAGAAAAGTCCCACGGTGAAACAATAGTACGCGAAATACTGAAATTTTCCCTTTCTAATCACCTTTAAGAGAAACTTGATGGCCAGATATCCGACGGCGAATGCAGTCACTGCACCGACCAGGTAGATGCCGAGATCGCTGGCCGGATTGGCGTGACCTGATACGTCTCTCAATTCGACCAGTGAGGCTCCCAGAATGGCGGGCAGGGAGAGAAGAAACGAGAACTCTGCCGCCCTGGACCTGTCCACCCCGGCGTAAATCGCCGTGCTTATGGTGAGACCGGAACGGGAGACGCCGGGAAGCATGGCCAAAGCCTGAGCCAAGCCCACCAACAATGCATTACCCAAATTAACCCTTCCTCGTCCGGCTTTGAAGAATTGTGTCAAGAACAAAATCGTTCCGGTGAACAACAACATAATGGAGACTAAGAGGACCGATGAGAAGCTAGCTTCCACGTAACTTTTGAAGAGAAGTCCAGCTACCCCGGCCGGGATCGAGCCGATCACGATCATCCAGAGCAAACGCAAATCCTCAACTCCCGTCGCCACCGCTTCACCCGTAAGAACTGATCTGGCTTTAAGCCAAACCGCTGTGGCCATCGACCAAATGTTACGTCTGAAAACGATTAGCACGGAGAGAAAAGTTCCGAAATGAAGAAAGACCTCAAAGCTGATATCGTCAAACTTGACCTTGAGGAGGTACTCGCCCAGAACCAGGTGCCCGGAACTGGAGATGGGAAGAAATTCTGTCAGGCCCTGAACGATTCCCAGGATAATAGCTTCAAGCAGGGTCAAGAAACTCCTCACTCAAATGCGTGACCTTAACGAATTCTTCAAAAAAAAGCTCCGGCAATCCAGAGCTTCTTCCGGTCTCCTCACACAGGGGTTTTAGAAGACACTGTAGTTTACTCCTGCGATAAAACCCACGTTGTCGTCTATTTGCAGTTCGCCGACTAAAAACAGGCCCGAGGGGAGCTGGAGTCCTGCTCCCAGGGCCAGGGCTACATCAGTGTCACTTTCGCTCCCGTTTCCATTCTCCCAGCCGAATGGCCGGACGCGCGGGCTCTTGTAGCTGTGCCTCTCCCATCGTACGTTCAAGCGCCCATAAGGGCTGACAGTCTTGCCTTCCATATAGGTGATCTCATAGGAGGCGATGACGTTTCCGCCCAGGGAGACTAAGCTGTAGTCTGAGACATCCAGGTACTCGGTTCCCGCTCCGACGGAAACGTCGAGCGGATCACCGGTGTGTTGGTCCATGAACCAGTATTTGATGTCGCCCCCCATGGTAAGTCCTGTGTTGCTAGCACCGTATCCCGGGCTCCAATCGATCATTCCCATCCTCAAACCTAAATCGAAGTACTTGATCATTCCGTAACGGACCTGTCCAAATACGGAGAAAGCGTCCTCGTAAACGCCCAAATACGCCCCCAACAGAGCCTCACCCTTATTCACCGTTGGCGCCGGAGTGAGCTGACCCAGAAACTGAGCCGAAGCAGAAGAGATCGAAAAAAAGCTCACTATTATTATCAGAAGAGTTTTCTTCATCGTCATCCTCCTATGACCGGATCATGGTACCTGAAATTATAACATACGGCTCTCGGTTTGTCAAGCTCGGCTGCCTACGGTTTGGAAAAACTCGCTCACGGGACTCTCTGGCCAACGCCGGGCAGAGAGCCCCACCTCACCATCCGTTTTCTCTAAGCATTCCGCCAACTCTTTAGGGAAGCTTGAAGGTAAGACCGCCTAAGATGGCGGTGTAGCGGGTGGACTCCCCTTCGGTCTGGATGGATGTGAGCCTCGCCTCGGCGAAAAGCTCGATAGGAGAGGCTGGAAAGGATAGAAGAATCCCTCCCACCACATGAAAGCCCATCTTGTTCTGATCTTCGGGTATGAAGATGTCGTAATCTTTATTGGAGATTCCGTAGATCAATCGGTGTATTCCCAGACCCGCTCCCGCATAAGGCTTCAGAACCGGCACGGCAAAGATATACTTGGCCGTGGCGTTGATCGAGAGATCGTTCACCGAGAATTCGGTCTTGGTGAAATCATTCAGAACGATCTCGGTCTCCTTCCAGGCATACTCCACCGAGGCCTCGAGGTGCACCACCCGCAACGTTCCGATTTTGAGATGTACCCCCACCACCGGCATCTCTTTGAGCCAGTCCTGATCCTGGGTGGGAATCAGATTCAGATTGTCATTTTTGTAATCCAGGATCATCCCACCTCTTACGCCAAAACCCAGGCCGGTTAGGCCCCAGGCCTGGTTGCCAAAAAGCACAAACAGAAAGACACATAAGGTAAGGGTCTTCTTCATCATCTCCGCCTCTACTTGGTTAGGTATTGACGTTCACTGCCTGAGTATTCTTTATTTCAATCCCAAAAATCCTATCATCCTGCCCGCATCCTCTTTCTCACGCCGGTAAGAATGGTACAACTGCTCCTCGCAATGGGTGCAGTCGCCGACGACGAATATCTTATCCTCTTTTACTCCACAGCTTGTGAATTGTTTCAGATTGGCGCCAGCCAGGTTTAGCCTGGCTTCTCCTCCGTGCGAGCGACTAACGAATTCGGTGTCAAATAAGATGGCCACGTCGTCTGACACCCCATAACAGCAGCTCTGGATGCACGGGCCCAGAAGCACCGTGAAGTCCTCCGGCTTGCAACCAAACCGGCCTCTTGCCGTCTTAAGGGTCTTGGGAGCGATTCCCAGAAGGGTACCCCTCCATCCGGCGTGGATCATGCCTATGACCTTCCTCTTCGAATTCACCAAGAAAATGGGCAGGCAATCGGCCACCGCTACCGAGATTAGAACGTCGTTTCGGTCGGTCAACACGGCGTCTCCGACGTATCTTCTCTTGAGTTGGCTTTCCGAGGTTATGGTCACACATTCGTCCCGGTGCATCTGGGAAAGAGATATATGTTTGGCCCTACGATTGACGATCGTTTGCACAAGCTTTTCGACCGATCCTCTGCGCTCATACGCGCGGGGGTTCTGGTTCTTCACGACAAAACCATGCAGGATGAAAGGAAAAGCATTCAGGGGAGGAAAGGAGAGCCACC
>JBAUFO010000205.1:0-1806 GCA_049679185.1 Candidatus Zixiibacteriota bacterium | reverse complement strand
TGTGGAAAGCTGAAGCTTTCCGCTACATTCTTTCTTAGTTATTCCTGCGAAAACGGAATTATCCTCGACTGGGTAACCCGGGTTCGACCACGATGCTTTTCTCTCTTTCCACCAGAGCCAAACCCGGCTTTCCTCTTTTGGGCTTGCGGACGTACTTGGCCTGGGTGTAGATCACCGCCGCCTTCTTCTCCCCCCTGGCCTTGCTGAAATATGCCGCCACCTGAGCGGCCTCTTTTATCTCCGACGGTGAGAGCTCCGTTTTCTTCTCCTTTTTCCTGAGGAGGGTGTGGGAGCCGGGAACGTCCTGGGCATGAAACCACAGATCATCGGGACGGGCGAACTTGAAGGTCAGGTAGTCATTCTCCTTGTTGTTTCGTCCCACCAGAATCTCACAGCCGCTCTTAGTCAAGAAGGTTCTGCCTGAGAACTCCTTCTGCTTTCCTCTCGCCGCGCGAGGTTTTGGCTTCTTCAGGAACCCTAATTGGGTTAAACTCCTGCGGATTGCCTCTAAATCGACGTTCTCGTCATGTGACTCCAATTGCTCACCGATTCGCTCCAGTCGAGTCATCCGGTTTTCGGTCTCCGACCTTCGCTTTTCAATTATGCTGAGGGCATCTTTTGCCTTCTTGTATTTTTTAAAATATATCTGGGCGTTTCTGGTCGCGGGGTATTTGGGATCTAAGGATATTTCTATTACCGGATGCTTCGGGTCAAACACGTCTGTAAGTCTGACCGAACTTTGTCCCTTTTTGACCCGCTTCTTGTTCAGCATCAGAAGCTCCCCGCATCTCTTGAACTCCTCTGATCTTTCTGACTGTGCCCGGTCATCCTCGATCTTTTTGGCTCGGTGGCGAAATCTCTTCAAACCACGCTGAACAACCAGGGACAGCCTTCGGATTTCCTTTTCTCGTTTCTCCCCTTCTAGCTTAAGAGAGAAGAAAGCTCTTATGGCGGAGTTCAGGCTATCGAAGGCGATCTTCTGATGATCCGGGACAAAGGAGAGATCCAGACAACTGATGGCTCGGGGATGGCCGTCGGCTTCGAGCACGACCTGAAACGCGAGGTCATAGTCGGTTATTTTTGCAAAGGTCTGGGAGAATGCTTCCCATAGACGTTCGGTTTCGTCGGGGGCAAAGTCCGAGGTTCTCTTCTCCGGGTCGAGGTGAGCCTGGTCCACTATCTGGTCTGCAAGCAGCCGGTTCACCCCCATGAAACCGGAGACCAATCGTTCGTGTGCCGTGGTTTGGGAAGCCTGGATCAGTCTGCAGAACTTCTCTTTCTCTGTCGACAGCGGATTTCCTCTTTTAGGGGAAGGCAGGGGGAGATAGCTTCCTCCGGGCAGGATCTGCCTGAAGAAGCTGCGGGTGGCATCTATCTTTCTGAGACAATCGACGATCCTCTGATCCTCCTTGACCAGGATCAGGTTGCTGTATCGTCCGGTCAACTCGAAGATGAGATCGAAGCTCTCGCCCGCTCCAAATTGTGTCTTCTTCTCGCAGGAGATCTTGATCACCCGGTCGAAACCCAACTGTGCTACGTCCTGAAGGTATCCCCCGACAGCATACCGGAAGAGGTTGGTCTTCTGGAAATCCTTCTTGCGGGTCTCTTTATCGTCTTCCCAGACCTCAATCCGGCAGCTTTCCGAATGAGCGGAGAAATACAGGTCAGCCACTCCATCTCTTCCGCGGAGATGGAACAAAAGATCTTTCTGATCAGGGGAAGCATAGATTGCTGCAATCTTCATTCCCAGAAGAACTTTCTTGAGTTCGGGAATCAAGCAGAATATGAGGGTGGAGTTTATGACCA
>JBAUFO010000204.1:0-21583 GCA_049679185.1 Candidatus Zixiibacteriota bacterium | reverse complement strand
GAACTCGATGGTAGTTGGGATTCCTTCGATTATAAACTCGTCCAAAGCCCTCCTGGCTTTCAGGATCGCTTCCTCCCTGTTTTTTCCATGAGCTATCAGCTTGGCGATCATCGAATCGTAATAGGGAGGGATCACGTACTTGGCGTAAGCATGCGTATCCACTCTTATCCTGTGACCTCCGGGAACGTGGAAGCTGGTAATGGTCCCCGGGGCTGGGAGAAAACCTTTGTCCGGGTCCTCGGCGTTGATTCTGCATTCGATGGCATGCCCCTTCATACGGATGTCGTCCTGAGCGAGTCCCAACTTTTCTCCACAGGCCAAGCGGATCTGCTCTTTGATCAGATCGACGTCTGTCACCTCCTCGGTCACCGGATGCTCCACCTGTATGCGCGTGTTCATCTCCATAAAGTAGAAATTCTGACTCTGATCGACTAAGAATTCCACCGTCCCGGCGCTTTCGTAGTTTACGCTCTTAGCGCCCTTCACCGCCGCCTCGCCCATCCTGGCCCTCAGCTTCTCATCTACCCCCGGAGAGGGTGACTCCTCCAAGAGCTTTTGGTGACGCCGCTGCAAGGAGCAATCCCTTTCTCCAAGGTGAATCACGTTTCCGAACCTGTCACCCAGAATCTGGAACTCTATGTGTCGGGGATTGGGGACGTATTTCTCGACGTAGACATCCGGATTTCCGAAGGCGGCCTCCGCCTCTGTCTTGGCCATCTGGTATCCCTTTTTCAGCCCGGCTTCGTTTTCGGCTATCCTCATCCCCCTGCCTCCGCCTCCGAACGAAGCCTTGATGATGACCGGGAACCCGATCCGCTGACACAGGTTCAGCGCCAACTCCTCTGTTTCTACCACCCCATCGCTTCCGGGAATGACCGGAACCCCGGCCTTTTTCATAGTATGCTTCGCCAGGGCTTTGTCGCCCATGAGCCTGATGGTCTCGGAGGAAGGCCCGATGAACTTGATGTCACACGATTCGCATATCTCAGCGAAATCGGGATTTTCCGCTAAAAATCCGTATCCGGGATGGATGGCGTCGGCGTTGGTTACCTCTGCCGCGCTGATTATCCTTTTGGGGTCTAGGTAGCTCTCCTGGGATTTGGAGGGACCTATACAGACGTCCTCGTCTGCAAAGCGGACGTGCAACGACTCGGTGTCCGCCTCGGAGAAGACCGCAACCGTGGCTATCCCCAGTTCCTTGCAGGCCCGGATTATGCGTAAGGCGATCTCCCCGCGATTGGCAACGAGTACTTTCTTAAACAACGGATCTCCCGACTAATTCTCTCAGTTGGGGTTCAAGCTCAACTATTACTTTCAGTTCCGCAAGCCACATCAATCTCTTTATTCGTTACCTGTCTGGGCGGTTCGTTCGAATTCGTGCCATCCCCTGTCTGCCGCGCCCACAATTCCCTTAACCCTGAGCTCGAAATCGTCCGCGTTGCTGGCTTGAGCTAAAGCCTCCTCATACGAGATCATGCCCTTCTTGTACAGATTCATCATGGACTGGTCGAATGACTGCATGCCGTACTGGACCGCCCCGCTTTCGATCAGTTCGACGATCAAAGGGGTTTTCATGGGTTCAACTAAGTACTCCCTCACCAGACCGGTGCCGACCAGCACCTCCACCGCGGGCACCCGGCCCGGGGCGTCAGATCGGGGCAGAAGCCTCTGGCAGACTATACCCTTCAAAGTGGCAGACAAAAGCAGCCTGATCTGCTGGTGCTGGTGAGGCGGGAAAAAAGAGATGATACGAGTTATGGTCTCCACCGAATTCAGCGTGTGCAGCGTGGTCAGAACCAGATGCCCCGTGTCGGCGGCGGTAAGAGCTATGGACATAGTTTCCAAGTCCCTTATCTCTCCCACCAGGATGACGTCTGGATCCTGACGCAAAGCATGACGCAGGGCGGTGACAAAAGACTCGGTGTCTCCTCCCACCTCCCTTTGTGCCACTATGCTCTTCTTGTTCCGATGTATGTACTCGATGGGATCCTCCACGGTCAGGATGTTTTCTGCACGCGTAGAGTTGATGTGATCTATCATGGTCGCCAGGGTGGTTGACTTACCGCTTCCGGTGGTTCCGGTCAGGATGATCAGGCCCCGCCGGTTCTCTGCCAACCTCTTCAACACCGGCGGGAGATTCAACTCCTCGAAGGAGGGTATGCTGGTGTTGACCGCCCTTACGGCTATTCCCACCGTGCCCCTCTGGCGGTAGAAATTGATTCGGAAGCGCCCCATTTTGGAGATGCTTAAGGCCAAGTCCAGTTCGTTTCTCTGGGAAAACCTCTTTATCTGTTCCTCGGTGAGAATCTGCTTCATTATCTCTTCCATGCGTTGCGGGGTGATCGACTCATCCGCAATGGGGCGAAGTACTCCGTCAGTGCGAATGTAAGGTTTGACCCCGACCCGAAGATGAAGGTCCGAAGCCTTGGTAGAAAGCATCTCCTCCAACATCTGCTTTAACGTCATAATCACCCCTCCTTTTACTTATACAAGTTTTGATCAAACCTCCCACGCAGAAAGAGCAGATCCATCCGTTTAATCCGTTCCATCCGTTGACTAATCCGCTCAATCCGTTGACGGCTTTCTATCAATAACTTCGGCTGAAATTAGACCTTTATTAATTCCTGGGGTTAAATACTATCACCTCTCCCTCTCCGAAACGTGTGTGATCAAAGGCTCCGCGCCGACGACGCCTCCCTTGTCTATCGCGGCAAATCTACTTCGCTTTTCCTCCTCCGGCCTACGCCGGTTCGATCAAAAACAGGGTCTGGCCAAATTCCACCGGCTTGGTGTTTTCCACCAGTATCTTGGCCACCCGTCCCGCCTCCTCCGACTCGATCTCGTTCATCAGTTTCATGGCTTCTATCATGCAAACCACCTGCCCTACCGTTATCTGCTGGTTCAACTCCACGTAGGGTTTGGCGTCCGGGGCCGGCGCCCGATAGAAAGTTCCCACCATGGGAGACTTTATGGGAACCAGATGGTCCGTATCCTCCATGGCTGCTTTCTCCTGCTCCCCGACCGGGGTTTTCACCGGTGCGGGTTGAGGCGAAACCGCAGCCGGTTCAGCTTTCGGCTCAACCGTTATATTTGCACTCGGATTCTCTGGATCTGCGGCGCTTGACTCTCGGGGCTTCTTGGATATCCTCACTTTCTGCCCCCAACCCGACACCTCCAACTCACCGACGTTTGACTCCTCCACCAACTTTATCAGTTTTTTGATCTTCGATACCCACATAACTCTCCCCTCCTTCTTGAGGGTTTAAGTATGGGATGCAAAGTGTCACATGGGAGCTTTTAAAATGTCTGCCTGACCACTGCAAACAATATCTATGCTGCACTGAACAAGCGTTCCGAACAAACCTCCCACTAAAGCTCGATCAAACCTTTTTCTGATTTGGTCAAATTCTGGCACCCTCTTTGGGTGATCAGAATATCGTCCTCTATTCTTACTCCTCCCCAGTTGGGTATGTAGACTCCGGGCTCAATGGTGATCACCATGCCCGGTTCCAAGACCACCTGGTTAGTGGGATTCACCGCTGGATTATCATGCACCAAAAGCCCGATTCCGTGCCCCAGCCCATGACCGAAGTACTTTCCGTAGCCTGCTCTTTTGATTACGTCCCGAGCCGTCTTGTCCAGATCACACGCCTTCATCCGGGACTTAGCCCTGCTGATGGCCCGCCTCTGAGCCCTCAGAACCAGATTGTACACCTGGTTCTGCTTCTTGCTTGCCTTTCCCACCACCACGGTCCGGGTCATATCGGCGGTGTAACCATTGAAGACGGCGCCGAAATCTATGGTGACGAACTCGCCCTTTTTGATTCTCTTGCTGGATGCAACTCCGTGCGGCAGTGCCGCTCTCTTGCCTGAGGCGACTATAGTTTGAAAATAAGGCGCCGACGAGCCGTGCTTTTTCATTCTGTATTCCAGTTCCGCAGCAATATCCAGCTCCTTCACTCCGGGTTTGATAAAATCCAGAATCTCGGAGAAAGCCCAGTCGGTTATCCGGACGGCCTTCCTTATCTTTTCGACCTCGCCCTTGTCTTTTTTCACTGTCAGTGTTTCCACGATGTTTTCGGTTGGCACCAAAAGACAGTCCGGGAGAAGGGACCTGAGCCTCCGGTAAACCTGACAGCTCACATGATCTGCTTCAAGACCTAACTTGATCCTCTTGCCCCGAAGCGAAGCCACACCGGAGAGGCCGGAGAAAAGATCCCGCTCGACGGTGGTCACCTTCATATTCCTAACCTGCCCTCTGGCTTGATCCTTGTAGCGAAAGTCGGTGAAGAAGACCGAGCTTCCGGCAGAAAGCAGGATCATGCCGTTGCTGCCGCTGTATCCGGAAAGATACCTGACATGGGGCAGGAAGGTGACCAGCAGAAAATCCAGATTCTCCTTTGGCAACATCTTCTGAAGCGTTTTTATCCGATTTTTCATGGTTAAGCTTTTCTTAGGTTTCTATTCATTCTGGTCCTTAGGCTCTACTGGCCTTCTTGAACGAAGACGACTCTCCAACTCAGAAATCCTCTGCCCTATTTGCTGATCGGAGGGATTCCCTTTTTGCATTCTCCGGTAAACCTCCAGGGCGATGGAAACATGTCCCTGCTGTGCGTATACTTCCGCTAAGCTGTTAGTCTCAAAAAAAATCCTCCTTTTCTCCCCGGAACTATTCGACTCAGGGGGAGCCGTTTCCTTCCTTTCACCTGGACTCAGGTGATCTCGATTCTCGACTGACGGTGATTCCAAGGACTTCCTCCCTCGAAGCGCTCCCCTGATCCTCCTGATCGCAAAAACGATAACATCTCACGCCCCTTGTGTCAAGGGAAAATTTCCCTCTTCAGATGGTGCCAGGCTCGATTAAGATATCAAAAGAATGTCTTACGAAGAAAGGGTACGATTCGGTCAACTGGGATGACCGCCTTAAAGTGAAGGAAAGTTGAATCCGCGAGGAAGTTCGTAACCTCATGCTAATACTTCCGGCTTAGATGAACGACCGTTACGGGAATTGACCGGCAGGGTCAAATTATTGCGGCACTTATTATTGCAGACAAATCGAACCCTATTGGAAGGACAGGTCGTATTCAGGTGCCCGGGTAGCGTTTAGTTATCCTTCCGATTATACCTTTGGTCGACTTCGCCGGAACTTGTTTCACTCTCCTCACCCGACCACCGGAGGACTCAACGATATCCCTTCCGACGATTTCATCCTTCTTATAGTCCCCCCCCTTGGCCAACACATCCGGGATCAGACTGGCGATGACCTTTTGGGGCGTCTCCTCCTTGAAGATCACCACGTAATCCACCATCTCCAGAGAGGCCAGAATCTCGGCTCGATCATCCTGCGGCAGGATTGGTCTTTTGTCTCCCTTGATCTTTCGCACCGATGAATCACTGTTCAATCCCACGATCAGCACGTCCCCAAAGGATTTGGCCTTCCTCAAACACTCTATGTGTCCCCGGTGGAGAATATCAAAGCATCCGTTGGTGAATACCACTTCTTTCGCCTGCCTTCTCAGAGCGTTTCTTATTCTGACCAGTTGCCTGAGACTCTTGATTTTTGGGTGATTCATCTTCGACTCTTTAGCCGTTGGAATTGATGAAGTCCTCAAGATCCTTGATCAGCTCTTCCTTGCCCGCCTGAGCGGTACCGATATCGGCCACTACCAGACCTGCCGCATGATTGGAGATCAAGGTTGCCTCCCGGAAGTTCGCCTCTGCCGCAACCGCGCAGGTGAATGCGGATATCACGGTATCTCCCGCACCGGTCACGTCGTATACCTCCCTGGCTCTGGTGGGGAAATGGGTCAAAGTTCGGTCCGCCTCAAACAGTGACATCCCTTTTTCTCCCCGCGTGATAAGCAGAGCTTCTACTTTCAGTTTTTCCAAAAGTCCCCATCCCACCTCATTCAGGATGTCTTCATTTTTTATCCTCTTGCCGTAGACGAACCCGGCCTCGTGATGATTGGGGGTGATCAGCGACACCTCCCTGTAATTCATGAAGTGAGTATCCTTCGGGTCCACTGCGACGAAAATCTGATTCTGCTTGCATAGCTGAATCAGCTGGGACAAAAGTGCGGAGGTGATCATCCCCTTGCCATAGTCGGAAATTATTATGCCGGAAATATCGGGCATCTTCTCCTTAACAAACCGCATGATCTTGGCAGTCAGTTCCTCCGAAATCTCGTCTGTGTTTTCCCTGTCCGCCCGCACCACCTGCTGGTTGTGGGCGATTAGTCTCGTTTTGGTGGTGGTCATCCGGGGATTATCCAGGAATATTCCGTCGCCCTTTATCTGCACCTCGTTTAAAGCTGACATCATCCGTTCGCCGTTTCTGTCCTCCCCCACCACTCCCACCAAGATGGGATCGTCACCTAAGGCTTTGACGTTCAAAGCCACGTTGGCAGCGCCGCCCAGCTTGACTGACTCCTTCACTATCTCCACCACCGGCACCGGAGCTTCCGGAGATATGCGCGAGACGTTACCCCACAAATACTCGTCCAGCATCACGTCGCCTAATACCAGAATCCTGTGCTTACCCCAAGCGGAGAAGATCTGCTCGAACCTTTCTTTTGAGATTCTTTCCAAGTTCCCTCCAGTTGAACTTTTGAGTCTCCACTAGTTATCTCAACCAGATAGATATTCCCGCACCGATTCTACCGGGATGAGTTGTCGAGGTGAAGTTCCAGTAAGCTCTCCCGTCTTTTCTGTGTAACTGAACCAGGCACCTGCCCACCGCGATTCCGACAACAGAGCCAAAGAAGACATCCGACAGGAAATGAGCGTTATTGTTCACCCGGGCCAGTGCGACCGTCACGGCGAAGCTATACGAAATCAGCCTTGCTGGCCAGCTGCGGTATTGTGCCGCCACCACCGAGCTGAAAGCGAAGGCGGAGGTGGCATGGCCGGACGGGAACGAAAGAGAATACGGCGGAGGAGGGAATCTCACCGGGTCGAAATTAAAGGCACCCCTGTCTCCGTAAGGTCTGGACCTGCCTATCAGATGTTTCAGACCTTTGGTTATGCCTTCCGCCAAAGCCACGGATTCCAAACACAAAAGCGCTGTGTGCTTAAGCTTACGGTCATCGCGAACAAGGCCGGAAAGGTACAGCGCACCGATGCTGACATTGATAACGCGTTTGGAGTATCTGTCCGTCCACTCAGAGACTTCGTCAGTTGTCGAGGTTCTGCTCCTCTGAGCAGATTCTTGAAACTCGGTGTCGCAGAGCATCAGGCCGAAGGTGCTTACCGACAAGGTGCCCAGCAGAACAAGGTCGTCCTGCCGCCAACTCAGTGGCGAACTCAAAACGTGTTTGGTGTCTTCATAGAAGTGCTTGACCAAACCGTCCACAGACCTCACCCCATCCGGCTCCGCCGTGGCCAAAACTGCCGGTGGCAGAAAGGCGCAGACTATAACAACAATCGCGGGAATCCGGAACTCCCGTGTGATCTTGCGGCTGGAAATCGAGTTCCAGGACAATTTCTTCTCTCCAAGTACTCTCACAACCAAGTTTTACCTTGACTTCAGCACCCAATATATTAGAATAGTTTGAAAATGCAAGAGTTTAGGAATCACTAAAAGGAGAAAACCATGGATCCAAAGCAGCAGAGACTCAATGTGGAGCTGGGAGAAAAGGAATCGGAGGGAATCTACTCCAATTTAGCCCTGATCTCCCATTCTCCCTCGGAGTTTATCATAGACTTCGCCCGGGTCATGCCGGGGGTGCAGAAGACCAGGGTCTATGCTCGTATCGTCATGACGCCGGCCCACGCCAAGATGCTCTTCGATGCCCTGGGAGCCAACATAAAGAAGTTCGAAGGCCAGTTCGGAGCGATCAAGGTCTTCGGAAAAGGGGAAAAAGAAAAAGGAATCGGCTTCCAGGCTCAGAAGGAAGGCTGAGAGATCAGAGGCTTGTCAACGGATTCAGCGGATTGAACGGATAAAACCCTCCAGCTCTGCGAGCCTAAGGACACTCGTCAGGACCCTCGGCTTACCCTAATTCCCATTTTGAAACCCGGAGGAAAACTCGGTGAACAAACAGCCCATCGGTAGCTTTGCACTGGTTTTACACTCACATCTTCCCTATGTGATCGCGCACGGAAAATGGCCGCACGGAATGGACTGGCTGAACGAGGCCTCAGCCGAAACGTATGTTCCCCTGCTGAATGTGCTGAATGAGTTGGTGGCAGAAGGTCACTCTCCCAAGCTTACCATTGGAATCACTCCCGTTCTGTGTGAGCAGCTGGCGGACGAAGCCTTCAAGCAGGAGTTTTCGTCTTACCTGCAGACCAAAATCGAGGCAGCGGAAAAAGACATCCAGGAGTTCGCCAAACATCGAAGGAAGCTATTGCTCCGGTTGGCGCAGATGTGGAAGGATTACTACATCAAGATCAAATTGGATTTTGAGGCCAGGTATGAGCGGGACATCATCTCTAATTTCAAGAGACTGCAGGATGCCAGCTATATCGAGATCATAACCTGCGCAGCCACCCACGGATACCTTCCCCTTCTGTCGCAGGATACCTCGGTGCAGGCGCAGATAAAGCAGGCAGTGCAGAGCTACACCCGGCACTTTGGCAAATCTCCCCGGGGAATCTGGCTTCCCGAATGCGCCTACCGGCCCGGATACAAATGGACTCCGCCTCTCAAGACCGGTGCAGGAGAAGAAAGCTATCTAAGGAAAGGGATCGAGGAGTTCTTAAGTGAGAGCGGCATAGACTATTTTATCATAGACAGCGCCCTGCTCAAAGGGGGGAAAGCCATCGGAGTCTACATGGACAGATTCGATGCCTTGAAAACCCTGTGGGGACATTTCGAGAAGGAGTACGCCCCGCGACAGGAGGAGATTGACAAAACGCCCAGGGAGGTCTACCTGGTGGGCACCGAAGGAAAGAAGCCGGTGGCCATCTTCACCCGGGATCCTGATACCGGCCTTCAGGTGTGGAGCGGAGAATGGGGTTATCCCGGCGATGGGAATTATCTCGATTTCCACAAGAAGCATTTTCCGGGAGGTCACCGCTACTGGAAGATAACCTCCGCCAAAAGCGACTTGGCCGACAAGTGGGAGTACTTTCCGGAGGACGCCCAGAAGATGATACCGAAGAATGCCTCCCATTTCAAGGACTTGATAAAAAACCTGTTGGCCGCTTACCACAAGGAGACCGGAAGATCCGGAATAGTCTGTGCTCCTTACGACGCTGAGCTGTTCGGGCACTGGTGGTTTGAGGGCACCGAGTTTCTGAAACTGGTCTTGAGGCACCTCTCGGAAGACCCGGAGATTGAGTTGACCACCTGTAGCCGTTTTTTGGATCAGGCCAAACCCACCCAGGTGGTCTCCATCCCGGAAGGCTCCTGGGGCGAGGGCGGATATCATTATATCTGGCTGAACGAGTGGACCGAGTGGACCTGGAAGCACGTTTACGAGGATGAGGTCAGGATGCAAAATCTGGTGCAGGAGTTCGGCGAAAGCAAGGACGAGAGACTTGTCAACATCCTGAAACAGGTGGCACGCGAGCTGCTTCTGCTCCAGGCGTCGGACTGGCAGTTTCTCATCTCCACCTGGAGCGCCAGGGATTATGCCGAGCTGCGGGTATCGGAGCATCATCAGAACTTCATCAGACTGGCTGAGATGGCAGAAAGATACGGGCGAGGGGAATGGGTCGATCCCGGAGAATGGGCGTTCTTGGGCGACGTGGAGGCCAGAGACAGCATATTCAAGGATGTGGACTACAGGTGGTTTGGGAAGCTTGAATTCCCTCCGAAATGAGTTGAGAATCGTAACGGCTGAAAGGCCAGAACCTAACTTAAGTTAGGTTCTGGCCCCACACACAGATATAGCTCTCCGTTGGTGTTCCTCACCAACGGGTAATACAGGGAAAACGGTCAACGGATTAAACGGATACAAGGCAGGGCAGGAGTTAAACCTCTTGCCCTTTTTGTTAGTTTGTTCTTGCAGAAGGCAAAGTGTAGCGGAGACCTTCAGGTCTCCATAATCAGGTCAACGGATTAAGCGGATGGAACGGATAAAAGAGGGCAGGAGTTAGAGCTCCTGCTCTTTTTGCCAATCCGTTCTTGCAGAGACAGAAGTGTAGCGGAGACCTTTAGGCCGCCATAATCAAGTCAGCGGTCGGTCCCACTATCCTCTGTCTAATCTCTCCTTATAAAGCGGGAACTTCTGACACAACGCCAGGACTTCCTTTTTTACCTGAGCATAAACCTCTTCGTTCCCCAGGTTGGAGATGACCCTGTCAATCATCGCGGCGATCTCTTTCATCTCCGGCTCTTTCATCCCCCTGGTGGTCAAAGCCGGCGTGCCCATGCGAATGCCTGATGTGATAAACGGTTTTTGAGGATCGAATGGCACCGTGTTCTTATTAACCGTAATTCCCGACTTTTCCAGCGCCTCCTCCACCACCTTTCCAGTAAGATTCCTCTCGATGAAACTGATCAACATCAAGTGCGTATCCGTTCCCCCGGAGACCACGTGATAACCCCGGTCTGCCATCCCGGCTGCCAGTGCCTTGGCGTTTCTTACAATCTGATGTTGATATTCTTTGAAGGACGGTTCCATCGCCTCTTTGAACGCAACAGCTTTGGCGGCTATCACGTGCATCAAGGGTCCCCCCTGTATGCCGGGCATCACCTCACGATCTAAATCCTTGGCATACTTTTTCTTGCACATGATCATTCCACCGCGGGGTCCCCTCAGGGTCTTATGTGTGGTGGTGGTTACGAAATCAGCTTGAGGAACCGGCGATTGGTGAATCCCTGCCACGATCAGACCCGCGATGTGAGCAATGTCCACCATTAGGAGCGCGTCTACTTCGTCCGCAACTTCTCTGAACTTTTTGAAATCAAGCTCGCGAGGATATGCGGATGCGCCAGCTATTATCAGCTTGGGCTGGGCTCCCCTGGCAATATTGCGAAGCTCGTCATAGTCTATTACCTCTGTTTCTTTCTTCACCCCATATGAGACCACGTTGAAGAATTTTCCCGAGAAGTTCACCGGGTGCCCGTGGGTTAGGTGCCCTCCGTGCGAAAGGTTCATTCCCAGGATCGTATCTCCCGGCTTGAGAACGGAGAAATAGACCCCCATGTTCGCCTGTGAGCCGGAGTGCGGCTGAACGTTAGCGTGGTCGCAGCCGAAAAGCTCCTTGGCCCGGCTTCGGGCCAGGTTCTCGGCGATGTCCATAAACTCGCAGCCGCCGTAGTATCTTTTCCCTGGATATCCTTCGGAGTATTTATTGGTCATTACCGAGCCGACGGCCTCCATCACCGCCTCCGAGACAAAATTCTCCGAGGCGATAAGCTCCAGGCCGTCGGCCTGCCTTTTGGTTTCGCCATATATGGTCTCGTATATTTCTGGATCGACCTCTTTCAACCCGCTCATTTTCCTTTGCTCCTTATGCCTTATGGTTTTCGCTAGATTGGCGAATGGGTTGAGAACCAGAACCTAACTTAAGTTAGGTTCTGGTTTCTCCCGATTCAAGTTAGGTTCTGTTTTATCCCGACATGCTCACCCCGTGATGTCTTCCCTGATTTTCGACGTATTTTATCGCGGCAGTCAGATTCTTTTCACTTACCGTCCGAATGCTGTATCCCCGAGCCCATTTGATGAACTCCTCTTCACTTTTGTTGACCTCATGAGAGGAAAAGCCCTTTAATTCTTTTGCTACTTCCGGGATGTAATGCGTCGGCCTCAAGCTGATGATGCAGTGCAAGTGCTCAGGATTGATCCCGACAGCCAGCAGGCGGATTCCAAGTTGTTCAGACTTCTTCTTCAAGTTCCCCTCCGGATCAGCCCTTACCGATTCTGTGATCAAGGGGAATCTTCTCTTGACCGCCCACAGCAGATGATAATACAACGCATAACTCGTGTGGCTGACGGAGACATCCTCATCGTTTTCGAATTTCCGGCGATATTGTTTTGAACGGTATCCTTTGTTCATCCCGCTCTCAGTTCGACGCACTGTAGCCAGCACCTAACTGAAGTTAGGCGCTGGTCTTCTCAACCAAACTTATCACTCTCCTAATGTTATTTTCGACAAGTTCGACCTTTTCACCATCGTCCAGCTTTTCAAATATCAGAAGCGACGCCTTATAGTGGGTCAGAGCATACTCCGACTCTCCCTTATTTTCATACAGAAGCGCCAGCGTGTTGAGATCGATGGCCTCACCCTTGGCGTATCCCAACTTCCGATCCAAGGCTATTGCTTCACCAAAGCTTTTTATGCCCTCGTCCCATTTTCGGCCGACAGCCGAAAGGAGACCCAAATTGATCAGGCTCGAAAGCCGGCCCTTTTCGTTTCCCGACTGCGTGGCAAGACCACTCGCCTTTTCATAATGTTCTCGCGCCTGTGCATATTTGTTTGCAGCAAAGTAGCAATTTCCTATGGCTACCAGGAGACCTGCTTCCTGTTCAGACGTCAGATTTCCGTTCAAGCATTTCTTGAACGCATTCACCGCCTGGAGGAAACTCCTATTCTGCTTCAAGGATAATCCCTTCTCAAACAGCTCCCTTATGCTCGCATCGGCGACCTTATCAATGCCACCATGATACTCTGCCAGCATTCCAGAAGGTACAATCATCCCTGAAGCACTTCGGTCTTTTCTGGATAATCTTCTGCCAACAGATTTTCGCCTTCGCACCCGGCTGATAAGGGCAACCAGCATCAGCAAAACTGCTGCTGCGCTCAGGAAGACCAAAGCTAACAGGATTACTACGGCTAATGTTTTCATGGTCATGTTCGAGCAAAACCAGCACCTAACTTAAGTTAGGTGCTGGTCGTTGATTCATCTCGCCGCGGGCCGATGTGGCTCAGGCAAGTTACGATATTGTTTCGGACATTTCGCCCGCGCGGGAAACTTCCTCTTCAGGTCTCGTAACTCTTGATCTTCTCCAGCCTTCGTGAGTGTCTTCCCCCTTCGAATTCAGTGGCCAGCCACGCGTCTAGGATTTTCCTAGCCAGTTTTTCAGGAACGAATTTGGCTGCCAGGGCCAGCACGTTGGCATTGTTGTGCGCCCTGGCCAGCATCGCCATCTCCTCATTCAAACACAGAGCTGATCTCACGCCCTTAACCTTATTGGCGGCGATGTTCATCCCGTTGCCGGTCCAGCAGACGGTTATGCCAAAGTCGGCCTCTCCTTTGGCCACCGATTCTGCCACCTTCAAGCCAAAATCGGGGTAGTCCACCGACTCGCTCGAGTTGGTGCCGAAGTCAGTGACCTGGTGCCCTAATTCGACAAGATACTTCTTTATCTTGTCTTTAAGCTCAAAGCCTTTATGGTCAGCGCCCAGAGAAACTCTCATAACAGTGTCCTCTTCTGATTTTGCTTAACGGCTATCCGGGAGTTGCGTATTTGCTAACTGATCATCGCTACCAGAGCCATGGAGTAAAGTTTGGTTTGGGCGGAATCCGAGCGGGAAAGGAGAACGATGGGCGCGCCCCCTCCCACCACCAAACCACCCACCTTAGCGCCTGCCAGATAGATGAGGGACTTGACGAAGATATTTCCGGAGGCTATGTCGGGAACTAAGAATATGTCGGTATCTCCGGCCACCGGAGAGACTATCCCCTTGGTCCGCGCAGCTTCCAGGTTGATAGCCGCGTCGAATGCTATCGGCCCGTCGATTATCACGTCCTCTATGTCGCCCCGTTCGGCCATCTTCACCAACCCGGCTGCATCAACTGTCTCCTGCATGTCGGGATTGACCAGCTCCACCGCCGCCAGGCAGGAGACCTTTGGTTTTTTCACCCCGAGCTTTTTTGCCACCTCCACGGCATTCCCTATGATCTTCGCCTTCTGCATGATGTCAGGCCTGATGTTCATCCCGCCGTCTGTGACCAGCATGAACTTGGGATAAGAGCTCACCTCCACCACGGCCACGTGGCTCAAGAAGGCCCCGGTACGAAGCCCGCTTTCCTTGTCCAGAACTGCCTTCAGCAAAGTCGAGGTGTCCACCTTACCCTTCATAAGCATCTCGGCCTTACCCTGCTTGACCGTTTCCACCGCAACTTTTGCAGCCAGTTTGGGGTCGGGCGCATTGATGATCTCCACCTGACCCAAATCCAGATTCTTCTTGCTGCACAGCTCTTTGATCTTGGCCTGATCGCCGATGAGCACGGGGGAGATGATCTTCTCTTCGACCGCCTGCCTCACCGCCTCGATTATCTCTCCCCCTTCCGCCGACGCGATGGCCAGCCTCTTTTTCTCCTTGCTCTTGACTACCGACATCAATTGGTCAAAGGTCGTGACTTTATCCTCCGACATACTTACCTCTCAGCTTCAGCAATCGGGGCTGAAATGCCTCGGTCTCTGGTCCGCCCCCAACGACTTGATCATCCCTTCACGAGGGATCCGCACTGCATCAACGTTTTCGGGCGGGAATTCTAATTCCCGCCCGAACAAAAGAGCATACTAGTATTCTGTTCCGAAGTCCTTCTTGAAGGCATCAGCTAACTTGGCTCCCCAGTTGTCCAATGCTGCCAGCTTCCCAAAGAAGAATCTTAAGACCGGCGGCTCTTCGATGAATTTCAATCCCTTAACCAGATCCCTGTGTTTATAGAGCCAACTCAGCCGGTCGACCGCGTATTCAATCTGCGACATGGTGTAAACCCTTCTGGGAACCGCCAGACGGGCGAGCTCCAGGTCAGAGTATACGTCATTGCCATCCTGATCCCGGTCCATGGAGATGGTGCCCCTTTCCATGCTCCTGACGCCCGAGGTGATGTAAATTGCCGCTGCCAGAGCTCCGGCTGGATATTCGGATTGAGGCAGGTGGGGCAAAAACATCGAGGCATCTATGTGGCAGGCTAAGCCACCCGGCGGAGTAACCACCGGGATTCCTTTTTCGATCAGCCTCTCCGCAAAATATTTCACGAACTCTGCCGCACTGCCAGCCACGTCCAGCTCGGTCATCTCCCTCATCCCCACAGCCATGGCCTCGATCTCATGGGTGGACATTCCTCCATAGGTCAAAAATCCCTCGTAGACCGGAAGCCAGGGCTTTATAAGCTCAAAATATTCCTTGTTGTTGGTGGCGATGAATCCGCCTCTCACGCAAGTGCTTTTTCTCCCCGAAAGATAGAAGATATCCACAACGCTCATCATCTCGTGGATTATCTCCTGAATCGACTTATTCTCATATCCCTTCTCTCTCTGCTTGACAAAATAGGCATTCTCCGAAATCAAGCTGCCGTCAAAGACCAAAGGGAGCTTATGCTCTGATGCGATCTTTTTGACCTCCTTCAGATTTTTCAGGGAAAAGGGCTGTCCCCCCAGAAGGTTGGCGGTTGCCTCCATCCTGATAAAAGGTACCTTGTCAACCCCATGCTTCTTTATGGTATCCGTAAACTTCTGTGGATCCAAATTCCCCTTGAAGAGTTCGGTGCTCTGGGTATTCAAAGCCTCGTCTCTATAAATCTCTAGGACGGTCCCGCCAGCCAACTCAAAATGGGCTTTGGTGGTGGTGAAATGATAGTTCATCGGGATGATGTCTCCCGGCTTGATAAAGACCTTGGCTAAGAGATGCTCTGCCGCCCTTCCCTGGTGTACGGGTAACAGATATTCAAACCCCAAAACGTCTTTTACGGCAGAAGCTAGCTTGTAGAAGCTCTCCGATCCGGCATAGGCATCATCCGAGACCATCATGGCAGCCAATTGGTTGTCGCTCATCGCATTGGTCCCGCTGTCAGTCAGCATGTCAAGGAAGATGTCTCTGGTCCGGAGGGAGAAGGTGTTGTATCCGCCTTCTTCCAGAGCTTTTAGCCTCCGGTCAATCGGCACCAGGCTGGTCTTCTGGACGATCCTCACCTTGTGCGTCTCTACGGGGATCTCTTTACCGTTTGAAAGCCTCACGTTCACTTGAACCTCCTTGTGGGTTAAGATTGAGATTGTTATTTGCAGAAGCTCTTATTTCTCGTTTGAATGTCTTTCTCAAAAACAGGATCTTCAGGCAGCCAGTGAGTCCTGCGCGCCGGATCACCTTCCTCTCATTTCACGTATGTCAGCCAGTTGTGTTTATCCTCATCTTCCCCGCTTACCACAGCAAAGAATTTCTCCTGCAGTTTCTTAGTGAAGGGCCCGCACTTACCGTCTCCCACCTTCACTTTGTCTATCGAGTTGATGGGGGTGATCTCCGCCGCACTTCCGGTGAAGAATACCTCATCTGCGATATACAGCGCCTCCCGGGGAATGGTTTGCTCAATCACCTTTATTCCCATATCGAGCGCCAAAAGAATCACTGTGTTTCTGGTAATACCCGGTAAAATGGAAGAGCTGAAGGGTGGAGTGATCAGGGTGCTATCTTTTACTATGAACACATTTTCGCCACTTCCTTCACTTACAAATCCAAACACATCCAAGGCGATTCCTTCCACATATCCGTGCTCCTTTGCCTCCAGTTTTATCAATTGGGCGTTCATGTAGTTGGCGCCGCTTTTAGCCATAACCGGCATGGTATTGGGAGCCATCCGATTCCAGGAGGAGATGCACACCGGAACCCCATTTTCCAGGGCCTCCGGGCCCAGGTAAGCACCCCATCGCCATACCGCAATGCAAACATCCACCGGACAGCCAGTGGGGTCCACCCCAAGTTGTTCATATCCGCGGTACACCACCGGCCTGATATAGCACCCATCCAGGCCGTTTGTCTTTATCAGGTCGATGATGGCCTGGTTGATCTCCTCCCTGGTGTACGGGATTTCCATGCGGTAGATCTTGCACGAATTAAAGAGGCGATCGGTGTGTGCCTTTAATCTAAAGATGGCGGGGCCCTTCCTGGTCTTGTAACAACGCGCTCCCTCGAAAAGGCTGGAGCCGTAGTGAACCACGTGAGAGAGGACGTGGATCTTGGCATCATCCCAGTTAATCAGTTTTCCATTCATCCAGATCTTTTCGACTTTGTCTATGGGCATAAAACCTCCTGGATTTGACTTTTGTGCCGGCAGTGATTTTCATTCACGAAAACCCCGTTCATCTTGATTCCAGGACCTAACTTAAGTTAGGTCCTGGCCAATCTCATGATTGACAGTTGACCACTCCCAGTGCAATGGAAACGAATTTAGTCTCATGGGAGTCGGCCCGTGAAGTCAGGACCACCGGAGCTTTCGTCCCCACCACGATGGCAGCGCACTTGGCCTTGGCGAATTCGGTTAAGGTTTTGTAGATGGCGTTTCCGGCTTCGACGTTAGGGCACAAAAGCACGTCGACTTTTCCCGCCATCTCGCTCTTGATGCCTTTTACTCGGGCGGATTCCGCGGACACGGCATTGTCTAAGCCGAACGGGCCATCCACCACCGCTCCCCTTATCTGGCCGCGCTTCGCCATCACCGAGAGCGCGGCGCAGTCCAAGGTGGCCGGCATCTTGTCGGGATAAACTTTCTCCACCGCCGCCAGGCAGGCAACGTTCGGCAGATCTATCCCCAGCGAATGAGCTACGCCGACCGCATTCTGAATTATCTGCGCTTTCTCCATAAGCGTGGGCGCAATGTTTATGGCAGCGTCGGTGACCATGAGTAGTCTCGGATACGTGGATATCTCGAAGACAGCCACGTGGCTCAGAAGCCTACCCGTGCCCAGACCTTCCTCCTTATCCAGAATCGCTTTCATGAAGTGCGCAGTTTCCACCAATCCCTTCATCAAAAAGTGCGCCTCTCCCCTATTGACCAACTCGCAGCATCTCAGCGTAGCGGAGAATCCGTTCTCCTCCTGGTGGATTTCGAATTCGCCGATGTCAATCCCATTCTTCGAAGCCAGCTCTTCTATCCTCTCCTGCCTCCCCACCAGGATTGCCTCCACCATCCCCTGCTTGCGGGCTTGCTCCAGGGCCAGAAGGACCTCCTCATCTTCAGCCTGGGCCACCGCGACTTTTTTTGGACCGATCTTCTTGGCGAGAGCCAGTATGTTGTCTAAAGTCTTCACGGGCCAGTAACTTTCTCAAGATATGACGTTCGGAGTTCGGAAATAGTAGTTGACATCCAAGTCCGAATCCACATAATATAAATGCGCCAAGCCAAGTTGGCAAGAGAATAAAAGCAAATGAAATGCATACTTGGTGACGCACAGCCTTGAGCAATCCCGGAGGTCTTGATGCGGGCATGTCCATTCTGCAGCGCCACATTGGACGACCAGAGCACTTTCTGCGCGGCATGCGGCCATTCTTTGGTATTGGCCCTCCCCTCTCCCCTGCTCGCTCGCAGACGGTTCTACTTAGCCCTCTCAATCCTGAGCATACTTCTGGGAATCAGCTCCTGCGCTTTCGCATTTCTCCCCCCGCTGTATATGGGAAGCCTTTTTTTGATCATAGCATCTGTGGGGCTGGGAGGCGTTATCCTTGAGCGGACCAGGGGAAAGTCCGGAACCCGGTTAGTGAAGATCCTGGCTGCAGTCGGCATGTTTTTCGGCGTGCTGGGCTATGTTTCCTTTATGTTCCTCCGCTCCAACGTTCCCGGCAGCGGTGGCCACATGTGAGGCAGTCGAACTGCAATCAGTATCCCCCTGCTCGAGAGTGGCCGGAATACGGTAGCTGGCTACCCCAGGCTCAAGCAGAAACTAAAGGCTGTTACGACGCGGTTCTTTCTTGACTAAGAAAGCATGTCCTCATATTTTCGGATGTCATCACGAGAGGAGGAAGAGTGAAACTCAAGTTCTTGGGTGCAGCTAAATCGGTGACCGGATCGATGCACGTGGTCGAGTCAAATGGAACAAGAATCCTCCTGGACTGCGGGCTTTTTCAGGGAAGAAGAGAGGAATCCAACCGCCGGAATCGTAATCTCCCCTTCGACCCTGAAAGCATCGAGAGGGTGGTGCTCTCGCACGCCCACATTGATCATTCCGGCAACCTCCCGAGTCTTGCAAAACACGGATACAAAAACAGCATCTATTCCACCTTTGCCACCCGTGATCTTTGTGTGGCCATGCTGAAAGACAGCGCCCACATTCAGGAGAAGGATGCCGAGTACCTGAACAAGAAAAACCAACGCAGGGGACTCCCTCCGGTTGAGCCTCTCTACGAAATCGACGACGTGGAGCAGACTCTCTCCCTGTTCCGGGCAATAGGCTACCATAAGGCATTTTATGTCTCTGCGGATATAAAACTCACCTTTTATGACGCCGGGCACATCCTTGGCTCCGCCCTGTCGATTTTCGATATAAGAGAAAATGGGAAGAGCCTGAGGTTGGCTTATATTGTCGACCTGGGAAGAAGAAATTTGCCCATATTAAGAGATCCGGGGATGGTAAAGAACATCCATTTCATGATTATCGAGAGCACCTATGGCAACCGGCTGCACGAGGATTTGTCCGGAACTGAAGAGAAATTGGCCCGGGTGGTGAACGAAACCGTTCAGGCCGGAGGCAAAATCATTATCCCCGCTTTCTCACTGGGACGCACGCAGGAGGTGGTCTACACACTTCACAAGCTGCAAAGCCAGGGCAGAATTCCCGAGGTTAAGATTTTCGTGGACAGCCCCCTTGCGGTGAACGTGACCGACATATTCAGGCTTCATCCGGAATGCTTCGACAGGGAGACCAACCGGATGATAGCCTCAGATGGAAATCCGTTTGGCGCTGGGAGCGTCAAGTACATAAGGGACGTGGAGGAGTCAAAGAGATTGAACAGGCGCAACAAACCCTGTATCATAATTTCCGCCTCCGGTATGTGCGAAGCCGGCAGAATTCTGCACCACCTGAAAAACAACATCGAAAACCCGAAGAACACCATTCTGGTGGTGGGATTCATGGCACAGAACACTCTCGGACGAAAGATCGTCCAACGACAAGAGAAAGTCAAAATCTTTGGTGAATCATACAGGCTGAATGCGAAGGTTGAAGTCTTCGACGAATTCTCTGCTCATGCGGATCGAGATGAGCTCTTGGAATACGTGAACAATACCAAAGACTCGCTCAGGGGCGTCTTTGTGGTGCACGGGGAAGAGGAGCAGTCGGAAGCCCTGGCCAAGGGAATCAAGGACTTGGGAATCCGAAACGTGCTGGTGCCTGATCTGGGCGAAGAGGTTAGTCTCTGACTTCCTGGCGGAAAACAGTCCCAGCTCATTACTACATAACGAGAGACCTCTTGGGTTAAACAGATGGTAGCCGCAGGCTTTTGCCTGCACATATTAGGCGTCGATTCTCAATCGGCTTCCTTTGAAACGGCCAAACGACCATTCCACTTTTTTCGAATATAGACTGCGTTCCAAGTTGCTAACATTTTACTTGACAAAGGTAAACGCATCTGCTATAGAATAAGAGGGGAGTCACCCCGTAGCTCAACTGGAAACCAAGAGGTCACAGAATGGAGGACGTCCAGAAGCAAATAACCCAGCTAGGCCAAGAGATCGGGAAGCGCACCGCGAGGGTTAGCGAGATAGTAGGTCGAGCCGGGATCTCGGCTCCATCGAGGGGACGCATCCAGCGCAAGCATATTACTAACGACGAAGACGCTGAATTGAAGAGACTCCGCAAAGAAATCACTGAGTTCGAGAAAAAGTATACTGAGCTAAGGGCTCAGTTGACCTGAGCAGGGTCGAGTGGAAGGACAAAGACGGCAATGTCCGGCAACAGAACCTCCGGAGGTTCTTCGTCCTCTCCCTCCCTGTCGCTGGTTAGGCCGGTAGCCCTAGGCTTCCTTCGAACTTCCTCTCTCAGGACGAGTTGGCCTGCGCGCATTCAGTGTCGATCCTCGATCGACTTCTTGAAGAAGAGCCAAACGATCATCCTGACTTTTTCGAATATAGATTACGTCCCGATTTGCCGATGTTTAACTTGACAGCGAAGCGGGTTTTTATTATAGATCAAAAGCTAAATGGCGGCGTAGCTCAGCTGGTTAGAGCAGAGGAATCATAATCCTCGTGTCCGGGGTTCGAGTCCCTGCGCCGCTATTTTTTTGCTTATGTTTCGGTCAAACCGAAGAATTGATTCTCTCCCGCACTATTTGCCGGAATTCTTGAGAAAGAAAAGACGCATGTGGGTTGAGCAGGCTTGAGATTTCTGCAGTCTCTCCTTACTGTGCTCAACCGCAAACGACTATAGCGGCAGAAGAGATGAGGAGAGAGAGAACTAAGAGCGCTTTTCTGGAGGGGCAAATCCTGTGAAACAAGCGGCCAATCACAAATTCCTGAAGGATCGAAACCGTCCTCGGAGAATTCCCCTTGCACCGGCAAAAAAGCTAAGTGTATCCGGGAAATCCAGCCACCGGAAGAGACTGATCAGAAGGACCTGGAACAAGTTTGGTGGACTCTTAGCGGAGCTGAGCACAATCCTCAAGATCGACCCTGCGGTGGCTGTGGCGATATTATGCGTAGAATCATCGGGAAGGGGTTTTGCGCGCGACGGGAGAATGATCATCCGTTTTGAGAATCATATTTTCTGGAAATTCTGGGGCAAGTCCCATCCATCCGATTTCTTAACTCATTTCAAGTTCGACCGACGCAGACCCTGGTGTGGGCACCAGTTTCGAAAAAGCCTGAAAGCCAAATGGGTCACTTTTCACCGGAAAGGGCAGGCGGGCGAATGGGGGGCTTTTGAGTTTGCCCGGCCAAAGCGGCAGCGATTCGCCATGTATTCGATCAGCATGGGAA
>JBAUFO010000203.1:0-8188 GCA_049679185.1 Candidatus Zixiibacteriota bacterium | reverse complement strand
TGAGTGCGCTCGGCACGAAGTGAGACCTCAGGGTCGAAGGAAAGACTTTGGCTGAAGGATTAAATGGATTAAACGAATGAGATAACAGTCTGTTGTATCCGTTTCATCCGTTGACGGTTTGAAAGTTCCTTTTGCTTCACTTGATCGGGCGGTGGTTGAACCCCCGCCCGCAAGAAGGGCGAGGGTACAACCCTCACCCTACCGAGAGGAGGTCAACAGATTGAGGGAATTAAACGGG
Source organism: Candidatus Zixiibacteriota bacterium (assembly GCA_049679185.1). Classification (GTDB taxonomy): domain Bacteria; phylum Zixibacteria; class MSB-5A5; order MSB-5A5; family SM1-73; genus SM23-73-3. The sequence continues at coordinate 7,950 of JBAUFO010000203.1, read as the reverse complement.
TCAACGGATTAAGCGGATCAAACGGATTCAGGAAGACAAGGTGCTGTTATCCGCTTCATCCGTTGACGCCTGAAGGTTTTCTTTTCTTAAAATCTCTGGCCTGATGCATGAAGGCTTCCAGGCGGGTTATCTCGTTGGAATCCTCCTGGCCCTCGTAGGCAAGATTGAGGAAGGGGAAGTTACCGAAGTCTTCCCGCAGCTTCTTCGATAATGCGGTGACCACGGTTCCGGGCATGCAGGTAAAAGGCATGGCGTTCACCACTCCGGAAAGATCCTGGTGCACGTACTCGATGGCCTTGCCGATAGACAGGATGGCCTCTCCACCAAAGGAGACGTGCAGGTAGGGGCTTGCGAGCTCCAAGACTTCTGCGATGGTGGGCTCGTGGCAGTCCAGAATTGCCCCTTTCAGCTTTTTCTCCAAGCGGTGCTCTTTTTTTCTCTGTACCCAGTCGGTGAGCCACCCCTTGGCATAATCGTTGTATTTCCTTTGTAGCAGACTGTCGGCCTTATACATGTAGGTCGTATAGTTAATCCATTCGGCCATGCCTGCCAGCCATACTTCGCCGCCCTGAGCCTCGATCTTCCTCACCAGGTCATTGTTGGAGAACCTGTTCGATCTTATATAGATCTCGCCCACCACTCCGATGATGGGCTTTCTCTCTTTCCTGTCGATCTCGATTCTGGAGAAGTTCTCTTTGGCCCAGGTGAGAGTCTCCTCTAAGTCTCCTTTTGAGCGGATGGCTCTGGTTAACTGCTCCAGGCACCGGAGGTAAACCCGATCGGTCTCGCCTTTGTTCTTCTCGTATGGCCGGGTCTGATGTAGGAGTTTGATCAAAAGATCGGTCGCCACCATACCCTTCCAGGCCAGCTTTCGGAAATTGCCGTCAAGGTTCGAGACGGTAGCATATCCGTCGTCTGAATCGGGAGAAACGATGGGGATGTTCATGTATCCCATCTCATCCAAGATTGCCCGGTGCAGGTTATGATATTGTCCGAACCGGCATGGTCCATTTGCCTTGGGCATGAAGAAGGCCACCTTCTCAGGTTTGATCCCGGGCTTCTTTAAGAATCTCAAAAGATCACCGGTGGTCAGAATACAGGGATAGCACTCCTTCCCGGAAGTGTGTTTTCTTCCCAGGATGAGAGTCTCCTCGTCCGATTCGTCCAAAACGTGAGCCTCCTGCCCGCAGGCGTTCATGGCAGCTTTAAAGGCAAAGGCGTGATCGCACATGTAGGGGATGTACAGGGTTCTCTGATTCTGTGGAGCCGCGAACCTGGATATCCCGGGATACGGTTTTGTCTCTCCCGGCGGCTGATACTTCTTCAGGCTGTCTAAGAATGCCTCGCAGCGGGTGATGACGCCGGCATCGGCCGAGTGTTCGTCCAGCTCGATTAAGAGGAATGGTTTCTCGTCAAGGTTCTTCTTGAAGAAATGAATGATGAAAGAGTCCGGCCCACAGCCGAAGTTGGATACGTACAAGCCGAACAGATTTCTCTGTTTCCTGAGGATTTCCGACGAGGCCAGTATCTTCTGCCCGTATTTCCAGTACATGTTGGGCAGGTGATCCTTCTTGATTCTGGCATCATTGGCAAGGAAATCCATGGGAATGGCTAATACTCCCAAATCCGCAAGCTTCTTTGGTAGATTCAAGCTTAAGTCGGGGTCGCAGGTGTTGTAAGGTCTTCCCACGATGACCAGAGCCTTCTGATCTTCTCTCAAGTTCCGCAAGACCTTTTGCCCTCTGGACGAAAGCCTCCTGTAAAACTCCTCCTGGCATCTTTCGGCTGTGAGCACCGCCCGGTTTATCTGCCCCTTGTTTCTACCTAATTCCTTCCCTAATTTGGTGAGTGTTCGCAGGAGTACACGTCTGTCCAGTTGAAAATACACCGGGAAGGAGAGAAGCTTGGCGGAGTAGTCCTCCAGATTGATGGCGGTTTTGATAACGTAGGGCAGCGACTGAACGTAAGGGCAGGCATAGTTCTCCGTGTTGTGGTCGTCCTCCTTCTTCATGCTGATGAGGCTGGGCAGGAAGATGTAGTCGACCTTTTTCTTCAGCAGATTCAAGACGTGTCCGTGAGCGACTTTTGCAGGGAAACAGGTTTCCGATAAGACCTGCTCCACGCCTTCGCGGATGATTTGCTTGTTGGTTGGATCGGAAAGCACGATCTCAAAGCCCAACTCCTCAAGGAAAGTCGCCCAATAGGGGAAGAGGTCGTAGAAGAACAGCGATCGGGTTATGCCGATTCTCTTCTTTTTCCCCACTTTAGAATCAGAATGAGGAGTTACAAATTCCTTGTGGATATTGAAGAGTATTCTGTCCCTTTCCTTGAAAAGATTGGGAATCGTGGACTTTTTTGATTTTCTCTTGGTATCGTATTTCTCGCAGCGGCTCCCATAGAAGAGGGAAGGCTCGCCCTGGATCTTCACCTCTTTTATCTCGCAGTGATTGGGGCAGTCGGTGCACTCGAAGGTGGAGACGGAATATTCCTTCTCCGAGAGATCGAATCCCTTGAAGCTGCTCTTGCCGCCGTCGTATTCCTCCATTGCCAGGATGGCAGCGCCAATGGCTCCGGTAACGTCGTGATGAGGCGGAACTGTGATCTTCTTCCCGGTGACCTTCTCGAATCCGGCAACCACCGCCTTATTCCAGGCTACTCCACCCTGGAAGAAGATGTGATCGCCCACCCTTTTGTCGTCCACCACCTTGTTTAAGTAGTTGTACACAATAGAGTAAGCCAAGCCCGCCACCAGATCCTCTTTGGGCACGCCGGACTGCTGATGAGCCACCAGATCCGATTCCATGAAGACGGTACAGCGTTCCCCGCAGTTGACCGGGCATTTGGATTTAAGCGCTAAATCTCCAAACTCCTCCTCGATGTTGATGGAGAGCTTCTCCGCTTGCTCCTGCAGGAAAGAACCAGTTCCGGCCGCACAGACCTTGTTCATCTCGAAGTCGACCACCGCCCCGTCCTGCAGGCTGACGTATTTTGAGTCCTGGCCTCCGATCTCAAAGATGGTGTCGACCTTCGGATCGATGCTGACCGCGGCGACCGCCTGAGCGGTGATCTCGTTGTGCACCACGTCGGCGCCCACAAAATCTCCGGTCAAGTATCTTCCCGATCCGGTGGTTCCCACCCCAAGGATGTTTACTTTGTCCTTGATCTGGTCGCCGACAATCTTGAGTCCGCGTTTTACCGCCTCGATGGGGCGGCCCTCGGTCATCAGATAGATCCGCCCGATCACGTTCTTGTCCTTGTCTATTGCCACCACGTTGGTGGATAATGAGCCTACGTCGATTCCCAGGAATGCATCGATTTTATCTTCCTGCGGCACCCGGTGACTCCTGGTGAGTTCGAAATACTTGTTCTCGGGAAAGGCAAAGACCAGAGGGTCTTTTCCCTTGTGGGCTTTCCTGGGGGAAGAAAGATATTCATCCAGCCTCTCCAGACCCAGGAATGGAAGTTCTTCCTTCTCAGTGCCTATGACGGACAGGCCTGCTCCGATGGCTCCCATCTCTTTATGGAATTCGGGAATCACCAATTCACCGGGTGAGAGCTCGAAGACGCTCTCAAAGGCTCTTCTCATCCCCGGATTGGCAGCAACGCCACCCTGAAAAGATATGGGCTTTACGATCTTCTTCCCCTTGGCAATGGAACCCTTAAAGTTCCTGGCCATAGCAAAGCACAATCCGGCGACGATGTCATAGTCAGGCGTGGCAATCTGCTGCAGGTGAATCATGTCCGATTTGGCAAAAACGCTGCATCTGCCGGCTATGCGGGGGGGATGCTCCGATTTGAGCGCCAGCTCTCCGAATTCGTCCTCGATGGAAATCTTGAGCCGATTAGCCTGCTGATCCAGAAAGGACCCGGTGCCGGCGGCACAGAGCGTGTTCATGGAGAAATCTTCCAGCACCGGAGATTTGGTGGCCTCATCCCATCGCAGGAGAATCAGCTTGGAGTCCTCTCCTCCCATCTCGATTACGGTCCGTACTTCAGGACACAATAAACCGGTGGCCTTCACCTGGGCGATCACCTCGTTGACGAAACTCCCGCCCAAAATGGAAGTTATCAGCTTTCCGCCGGTTCCGGTGGCGGCCAGGGTCTTCACCTCGTCGGGAGTGTATTGCCTGAAGAGTTCCTCCAGGATGGTTTTCAAGGTGAGCAGAGGCTGGCCACTGGATCTGCGATAAAAGGACTTCAGTATCTCACCGGTGCGCGAAAGCAGGGTCGCCTTCACGCTGACCGATCCGATGTCAACTCCCAGGTATAGATTTTTGCTCATTTTTCTCGAAGCCCAAAATGGGTTTTCTGCCGATTGAATGCTTGGGTCCGGGCATCCTCCTATGGAGCCAAACGTTGAGCTAAATTATACGGTGCCGGGAGGGTTTTGTAAAGGACTTTTTGCGCTGTTTCTCCCTTCCTCACTATTACTCAAGTTTAAGCTTTCCAACTACGGAAAATGGATTAAATTACAGGGAACTGTCTGGAAGAGCGGAGCCACGTCCTGCTTTGCGGTTTTGACTCTTCCTTCCGAACTGTCGCGCTTTCTGAACGGTTGATGGATTTCCTATGCCTTTTGCAGCGCTTCTGCTAATCTTGGTTTCAGCTTTCCTTCAGGCAGGTTTGAATTTCCTGATAAAGGGAAGTGACAGAAAGATCGCCCTGGCCACCGGCGCCTCTCTGGTGAGAGTGATAGTTTATTTCCCGGTTTTCATCTGGGGAAGAGGTCTGCTGGGGGAGGGAAATCTGGTCTTAGGTGTATGGTCATGGATCGGCATCGTGGCCTGCGGGCTTGTCGGAATGGTCTTTCACCTGCTGGTTGCAAATGCCTACGACAGGGAAGATCTCTCAATCGTTTACCCCGTGACCCGAAGCTTCGGCCCGATATTCATTCTGACCTTTGCTCTGATCCTCTTGGGCGAGAGGATTTCTCTGCTGGGGCTGCTGGGCATTTTGATCACCATATTCGGCTCTTACGTGATTTATCTTCCTTCTTTTAAGCCTGCTGATCTCTATCTCCCGTTCAAGGCTTTCAGGAACAAAGCCTTTCTTTTTGCGATGGGTGGCGGAGGGTGCACCGCTGTCTATTCGCTGATAAACAAGAAAAACCTGGAGTTCGCAGATCCGCTCACCCTGTACTACTTGATACTCATCTGCATGACCCTGTTTCTTGGAGTCTTCCTTGTAGCAAGAAGGAGGGAGACTGAGATAAAAGAGGAGTTCAGGCAGAATCTGAGGAATCTCATTCTGGTCGGGGTTATGGGCTTCATCAGCGCTGCTTTGTTCCTCTTTGCCCTGCAGATGAGCAAGGTCAGTTATCTGGGTGCCGCCAGAAATATCAGCATAGTCTTCGGAGTGATTCTGGGGAGCTTCTTTCTCCGGGAGGGGTACGGGAGAATACGATTTGTCGCTTCGCTTCTGATTCTTGCGGGAATATTCTTGTTGTCTGTCGGATGAGCAAAGACCGAACCAGCGCCTAACTTAAGTTAGGCGCTGGTTTATAGGAGTTTTTGGAAAAGGCTTGCTTACCGTCGTGGCGAGCGAAGCAACCTGTCTGAGCGAAGCCAATAGCTCAGAGATTGCTTCATCGTTCCCCGCCAGAGGCGGGGGACTCCTCGCAATGACGTTGAAGGTGTCTTTGGGCAGCTTGTTAGGTTAGGCGCTGGCTCCTATTCTGCCAGATTCGTGAACCCCTGCACAATTTCCTTTGGCGCTTGAACAAATATTGTGCGAAACAGAAATCTGACCTGAAATAGTGCCTCAAGACGGCCAAACTTAACGTACTATAAGTGAAGCGCTTACGCCGTTCGGCTAACAGGAAACATCAAGGCCCTGAGGTCGGCACGGGTGTTGCTTTTAAGATTGATTGAAATGGAGGATCAAAATGATTTCTTTTTGGAAAAAGGCGCCATACCTGTTCAGGAGGAAGAAGGCAGATTTTCCTCCGACGCGAGCCAAGGGACGAGTGATCTTTGTGGATTTCCGTCAGACAGGAGAAGATGAGTATGCGCTGGTCGAGTCCACCAATATCGTTCTGACCAAGCTGGTGTGGAAGAAAAAGGCGATAGACAAGTTCGTGAAGAGGAATCCGGAGGCATTAATTACGGTCTACTATCCTGACAGTTCCGAGCGGTCGAATGGGTCTTGACGTGGGTCAAGAACGGAATGGAAGATATTCTGTTTACAGAGACGGAGGATTGAAAATGAAAAAGGCAATCTCGACATTGATTCTACTGATTGGAGCGGTTTTCATTTTGGGCGGCTGCGCCGAGGACGAGGTCTATATCTTCCGCCCCGATCACACGCCGCCCTCGAGCCCCAAGGGGTTCTACAGCGTCACCGGGGATATGGCAGTGGAGTTGAACTGGGAGGATAACGACGAGAGAGATCTGGCCGGATACAGAGTCTACAAGAACACGGATCCAAACTCAGACAAGGTTTACTACCATGCCACCGTGGACACTTGCTTCTACGTTGATTATGAGGTCGAAAATGGTCACACATATCTCTACGGTGTGACAGCCTTTGACTATGATGGGAATGAAAGCGCTCTTTCAAAGGCAACCCGGGATACTCCCAGGCCGGACGGCTCCGGCCTGGTACTTCGGGATTATCACAGGTATCCCCACGTTTCAGGTTATGACTTTTCACGATTCGCGGTCGTGGGTTACGATGAAAAAGGTGTGGATGTCTATATCGATTATGATGATTACTATAGAGTCTATTTCTTGTGGGCGGCAGATACCCTCACTGATATTCAAGATTTCGGGTATACAGATTACTTGGATGACGTCAATATGGCTCCCTATCATGGTTGGTCGCAGGTGGGCTGGGTCGAACTTATCGCCGAGCATTCGTATATAATATGGACCCGGGACGGTCATTTCGCCAAGATGAGAGTAACCGAATTCATCAGGTCTTATGGGGTTGTCTTCGAGTGGGCATACCAAACCAAATGGGATGAGCAGGAGCTTGCGCCCAGACCGCCCCACACGGAGAAATACTTGAGAGCGAGGCCAACGCATATCGAGGACGATCAGAGGTGAAGTGGAAAAAGAAATCAGAGTATAAGGGTAATGAGCGATAACTCAAAAGAGGAGAGTGGAAGATGAAAGCAAATAGATCGATAGTGTGGCTCTTGTTCCTTGGCTTGGCCTGCGTGATGTTCCTTCTGCCAGGCAGGATGAGCTTGGCCGATCAGAGTGGAGGCTTGGCCCGCGCCGATGACGATTCCCGCGGGGTGAAACACCGGGTGATTGAATATCCCCTTTTGGACGTGGAGGTGTGGGTAGATAAGGGAGAGGGTGCCGTCTATAACCCGGGGGACAACATAAAGATCTATTTCCAGGCTTCACGTGACTGTTACGTAGTAATCTATAACATCGACACCAGGGGATACGTGGAACTCCTCTACCCGGTGGACGACGACGACGACCCTTACGTGGAGGGTGGAAGGGCCTACCGGATCCCGGATAGGTTCGATGATTATGAATTGACGGTTGACGGACCCGACGGCGTGGAGTACATCCAGGCGGTGGCCAGCCCGGGGCCTTTGGATCTTCCCAACTTCCCCGGCCAGTACACTTACGAGGGTGAAGTATATGCATACCAGCTGGACGGAGAAGACCCTTTCGAGTTCATGGCAGATGTAAACGCCGAGATTGCGCCTTATGATTATGCGTCAGACGTGTGCATATTCAGCGTGGAATATCCCCACCCCCAGTGGTACTACTGGCCCAAGGTGGTCTACGTGGACCGGCCGGTCGACCTCTACTGGGGAGGCGTCTATTTCGATTATCCCTGGGGTGTGGACGTATGGATCGACGGCGTCTTCTACGGGGTCACGCCGATTACTATTCCTTATCTGGTAGTGGGAAGGCATTACGTGAGCTTCTGGTATCACGGCTGCTGGATCTGGCGAGATTGGTGTCGGATCAGAAGGGATTACAC
>JBAUFO010000202.1:0-13819 GCA_049679185.1 Candidatus Zixiibacteriota bacterium | reverse complement strand
CCCCGATTGTGTCTCAAACCTTCAGAACCACCCAGCAGACGGCACTTCTCAGGCAACTCGATCCCGTACCCTTGGAGCAACTCAGCTACTGCGGGACGAGTCTCCTCACGGGTAGCATCCTGGCTTCGCATCTCTTTGGTCTTCACCCGAACAGCTTCTCTCTGCTCATCGGTCAGATTGGCCATAAAGCCGCCCCGATTGTGTCTCAAACCTTCAGAACCACCCAGCAGACGGCATTTCTCAGGCAACTCGATACCGTATCCTTTTAGCATCTCAGCTTTCGCAGCCCGAATCTCCTCACGGGTAGCACCCTGGCTTCGCATCTCTTTGGTCTTCTCCTGAACAGCCTCTCTCTGCTCTTGGGTTAGATTGGCCCAGAAGCCTTTTCCGTGATGGTCACCTCTCTGACCCTGCGCCGACACAACATCGCTTACACCCACGAGAACGCTGACGAAAAGCACCAGTATCATGATGCCTGCTATGATTGAAAACCTTTTCATTTTGGATACCTCCAATCAATTTAAGGTTAACTTCTTTAAGTTTCTGAGTTCATTGTAAAAACTCAAAAACTCACTATTAATGAATTCCACCTTCAGCGAATTTGCATCTTCAGTTCCGATTGTAAAGATGAAGGTGCTTTTTGATTTTTTTTGATCTGACTTGATAAGATGATAGCCTTTCATTTTCAGATAGGCTGAAAATGCCAGGTCATCTGTGGTGATATGATTGTTTTTGATTTCATTTGATTTCATGTTTATTTACCCTCTTCAAAATTAGGATGCCGGAGTCCTCTTCCTATTCTTTCTCCGCGTTTTCTCAGCATTTTCATCCGGTCTCGTCCTTCCTTAAAAAGGGAGAAAAATTTCTGCTGCTGTTCGGGAGTTAAGAATGACTTCCTTTTTAGCAAATACATGGTTGTCTTCTTCTTCAGCACAACCTCCAGGACACCTATCTCTTCTGCAAGCTTATCCAGTTTTTCGACATTCGGTTCCTCAGCCCTTATTTCATTCGTCAAATCTTCCCTTTTAGCCCTGAGTGAATCAAGTATCGGTTTTGTTTCTTCCCTGAATCTTTTGTCTTGGGATTCAAATTCTTTTACCTGCTTCTCATTCAAATCAAGCTCTTGCTTGATAAAATTCATCGGTGTATCAGGGCGACCCATCGGGCGGAAACGCCTTTTAGACTCCAAGTGATGATAGGCAATGGTCACCAGTGCGGTAACATTGACAATAGTTAAAACTATGAGGAACAAAATGATCAAATTCTTTTTCATCACTGTCTCCTATTCCCCAGAAATCAAATCCAAATAAGTTGCTTCAATGGAACCGGTTGGCAAATCGTTCAGCGGGTCCAAATAGTGGGAATCAAAAAACTGCTGCAAAGCAACGGTGCGCTGGTCAAGTTGAGATGCCGTTTGGCCGTTAGCCTGCGGTAAATTTCCCAATAAATAGCCTAAGAAAACGCAAATCAGCAAAACGGCAACGCCCACTGCCGGACGAGCCCAGCGAACCAAACCCTCAAACCAACCCAAAACAGGCTTTCTCTCCTCTTCATATTCGACGATCCTCTGTTTCAGCCTTGTCCAAAAATGAGGAGAGGGCTGAATTTTCTCACGGTCTTCCAAAGCTCCCCACAATTGGGAAAACTCCTCCAGCAAGCGGAAACAGTCAGAACAAATCTTGAGGTGATTTTCGATTTCGACCCGTTGTTCCTCAGGTAGTTCATTCTCTAAGAACGACACCAGATTCTTTTTAATGTTTTTGCAGTTCATCTCTCTTTGACCTCGGTTCATTATTATGACACGGATTCTGGTAAAAACTTGCGGTGTTTTTCACATTTCTGCTACTCATATCTCAATGCATCAATAGGATTCAGTAGTGCTCCCTTGCGGGCCGGATAGAATCCAAAAAAGAGTCCCACCGCAAAAGCAAAACCGAAAGACAACGCCACGGACTCGGGTGAGATGACCGTGGGCCAGCCGGCGAAACGGCTGATGAGTTTGCTGATCAAAATGCCTGAAACGGCGCCGATGAACCCGCCGCTCAACGACACGATGACCGCCTCGATGAGAAACTGGCTTAAAATGTCGCGCCTTTGTGCGCCAATTGCCTTGCGGACGCCTATCTCCCGAGTCCTCTCGCTGACGGACACGAACATGATGTTCATAATCCCGATCCCTCCCACGATAAGGCTGACCACGGCGATGCCGGCCAGAAGCATGGTGAAGGTGTCACTGGTCTCCTGCACGGTGGAGAGAATCTCCGCCTGAGACATGATATTGAAGTCATCTTCCTGGTCCTCTCTGATCTTGTGCCTTTCACGGAGAACGGACGTGATCTCAGTTGATGCTTTGTCCATTACATTGTCATTCTTCGCCTCCACGTTGATTGTGGACACGTAATCTACACCGAACAGCCTCTTCTGTGCGGTTTTAAGGGGAACGAAGACGATATCGTCCTCATCCCTCCACCCGCTGCCCCCTTTTTCGCTCATCACGCCGATAACCTGAAAACTGCTGCGCTTTATCTTGATGTATTGTCCTATGGGGTCCTCTTCTCCGAAAAGATTCTCCACCACCGTTTTCCCCAGAACCGCCACCCGTCGCATAAGTCGGTTATCCTCTTCGGTCAAGAAGGAACCCTGCTCGACCGGGAAATTTCTTACCCCCGGATAGTTGGGAGTCACTCCGTTTATGCTGGTATTCGTATTCTTGTTACCATAGACCACCTGAGCATTTCTGGAATACTCTGCATCGACTTTGGCCACGGACGGGCACTCTTCGGCAACAGCCTGAGCATCTTCGTAATTAAGAGAGGTCCGGCTTCCACTTGCTGATCGTGCCGGCCCATGTTGGGAAGCTCCGGGACGCACCATCAATAGATTTGCTCCCAACTGACTGATACGCTCCGTGATCTGAGCGCCGGCGCCCTTACCTATGCCTATCATGGCGATAACCGCTGCCACGCCCACGATGATCCCCAGCATGGTCAAGAAACTGCGAAGCTTGTTTGAAAAGATGGAAGATACTGCCATGGATAAGCTCTCCATCACTTCAGCCAAGGAGAACTTTCTCTTCTTCTTGTCATTGCGCGCTGGCGCAAGACTCGGGCTAACCTCCTCTCCATCCCCGACCCTCTGATCTTGAACGATCTCACCATCTTTTAAGCGTATGGTTCTTCGGGCATAGGATGCCACCGAATCATCGTGCGTTACCATAATTATGGTAATGCCCTTCCGGTGAAGTTCGGTCAAAATCGACATTATCTCCTCACCGGATTTCGAATCGAGATTTCCTGTCGGCTCATCCGCAAGTATTATGGACGGCTCGTTTGCCAGTGCCCGGGCTATGGCCACGCGCTGCTGCTGTCCGCCGGATAATTCTCTGGGACGATGGTCAGCCCTATCCTCAAGATCTACCGCCCGCAGTGCACTGATGGCCGTGTCTTTCCGCTTACGGTGGTTTCCGGCATATATTAGTGGAAGCTCCACATTGGAGACGGCGTTCAGACGAGGCAGCAGGTTGAAAGTCTGAAAGACAAAGCCTATCTTCTCATTCCTTATCTGGGCCAACCGGGATTCGGAGAACTCACTTACGTTTATCCCCTCGAGCAGGTACCCTCCACTGGTGGGAACGTCCAGGCAACCCAAGATGTTCAGGAGGGTGGACTTGCCCGAACCCGAAGGCCCCATGATGGCTATAAAGTCACCGTCTTCTATCTTAAGCCAGGCGTTTTTTAGGGCAGGGACCATAATAGCCCCCATCCTGTAGGTCTTGCTGACGTCTCTCAGCTCTATCATCTCAGCCCCCTCATCATCCTCTGCACTGAGCGCTGGGAGTCATCGCGTTGCCTGGTATCACTTTCCATGCCACCCAGTATTATGCTATCACCTTCCATCAAACCGGCGGTCACCTCAAGCACCCTTCCATCAGTAATGCCTATTTCTATCTCCCGGGGTGTCGGCTGATCTTCCAGTATCATAACGAAGTTTCCGCCTCTTCTTTCGTTTACTGCCCCTTTTGGAATCAAAAGCACACTGTCTTTCCTTTCCACCAGAAACTCTACGTTGGCTGTCATTCCTGAGGCCCAGTGACGTGGCACTTTCAGGGGGTCCACCATCACGTTGTACACCACCACGTCCGAGACCAGCGTTCCCTCGCGGGAGATCTTGGTCACCTTTCCTTTCAACCCCTCATCGGGAAAAGCATCCAGCGTAATCTGAGTCTTTTGTCCCAGCCTTATCTTTCCTATATCCACTTCATCCACCTCCACGCTTGCCACAAGTCTATCTGCAATAGCGAACAGGACAGTCTGGGTAGAGACGTTTTGTCCCGGCTCACAGGAGCGATTTATTACCTCGCCGGATATGGAGTTGGTCAGAGGCACCGGTTTGTAAGCTCTGTCGGCGATCTCATAAGCCATCTCCGCCTCTTTTAAGGCCTCCGGATCATTTCCCTTCTGTGCGGACTCCAGGCCGGAGCGGGCTGCATCCAGAAGAGCAATCCTGTCCTCGCTGGAGATCCAGGCCAGGATATCACCTTCTTTGACCCTATCTCCTTCATGCACCTCTACTTTGTCTATCCTTCCGTTGACAGACGAGCTGACCTCGACCCTGGTATATGGCTCAATGGTCCCGGTTGAAAGCACCTTGATCTCTATGTTCCCCCGTTTCACTCTGACCGTCTCAAAGCTTATTTGACCTGGGTTATCACCGTTTCTTTTTTGCCAATAGAAGTATCCAGCCACAAGTATGGCCACCAGTACGATTAATACTAATACCTTCTTCATTAGCTACTCCTTCCCCAGGCCTTTTCCAACCTAGCGCTGGCTACACGGAAATTGAATATGGCATTAACATAGTTATTTTCTGTGCGGGTAAGATCGCTTTCCTTTTGCTGCAGGAAAAAATATGATGTCAGTCCCTGTTCATACTGCAGCTTTGTCAATTGGTACATCTCACGGGTCGCCTGCAGAGTCTTATCATTAACCTCAATTATTTTTTCCGCGAGTTCCCATTTTGAATAAGCCTGCTCAATCTCCTCCTCTATCTGCTGTTCCAGTTCCCGAACCCTCACATCCTGCTCCTTCAGGGAAAGAGCCGCCTTTTTGACCTTTGCTTTCCTTGAAAAACCATCAAAGATAGTAGGCAAGGAGAAGCTTATTCCTGCACTCCAATCTCCTTGCTGGTCCAGGAATGTTTCGTCACTCCGCCATGCATATCCCCATGAAGAAGACAGGGAAATTTTTGGAAAATAGCTGCTCTTAGCTTGAGTAACCTCAGCTTCCAGCACATCCGTGTTAGCCCTCTGGGAGCGAATATCTGGTCTTTGAGTTTTCGCCTCTTCGATCAGCCTGTCCAAAGATGGAAACCTTATATCCTCATCTTCATACTTTATGGTTACTTCTGTCCTTCGGGGTCTGCCGAGAAGTAGATTAAGTTCGATTTGGGCAAGGGTCAATTCCGCTTCCGCCTGCTTCTTATCATATTCTGCCTGTAATAGATTCGCCTCAGCTTCCATCACTGCGGGAGAGCTCTCTCTGCCTGCATTATACTTCAATTTTATAAGCACAAAGTCTTCTTTCCGTCTTTTAAGGATGTCCTCTGCAAGTGCAATCTGTTCCTGCTTCTGCAAGATTCTAAAAAAAACCTCCTTTACTGCTACAATTACTTCGTTCTCCCCAAGATGATAGTTCTCCTCCGCTATTTTCACTCTCGCTTTTGCAGCCTTTACACCGGCACGAATAGACCCTCCCTGATAGAGCGTGTATCCGACCCCAATGCTTGCCGAGTAGCTCCTTTCTTCGCCATATCTACTGGAAAGGTTCAGGCTCGGAATGGAAAGGTTCAGGCTCGGATAATACGATGAATAAGCGGCAGTCACACCTATCTCGGACTGTTCTATCGCTGTTTTTCGCTGAATGAGTTTGGGGTAATTCTCCCTTGCCAGGGAAAGGCAATCCTGCAGGGTCAGCGGTTGTTCTGCGAAAGAATTGCTACTTAGAATGACTAACCAGAAAACAAACAGAAAGCTATACCTGCTAGTCATTTTGTCTCCTCATTCTTCTCAACTTCTTTTGGGTTCATCTCTTCAAAATTCTCTCTTTGGTCATTTGACACGGATTTTTTGTGAAACTTGTGGCTTATCCTCATTTTTCTTTCAGGTAATGAATCAACTCCCTCTGCAAGTTCGACTTTGCCCGGTGAATTAGCGACTCAACGGACGAGAGAGAACGGTGCATGATTCCGGCTATCTCCTGATAGGATAACCCTTCATATTTATGAAGCACAAATGCCGTTCGCTGTTTCTCAGGTAAAGAGTCAATCGCCTTTTGTACTACCACATTCCGCTCTTTCTTTTCCAGTGCCACATCTGGCTGATCAGAATTTGAAGCTGGTAGCTCAACTACTCGTTGGTGTTCACCTTCTAATAGCGAACTGAGGCTTCTTAGCCATCCAGATCGCTTTTTATCGCGCAAGAAATTTAACGATCGATTCACCGCAATGCGGTAAAGCCAGGTGGAGAGTTTGGCTTCCCGTCTGAACTCTCCGGCGGATTTGTATACCTGGAGGAACACCTCCTGAGCAACGTCCTCGGCGTCTTGCCTGTTGCCGAGCAGACCGTAACAGGTGTTGACCACCAGCCCCTGATAACGGTCAACCAGCGCCTTGAATGCAGCATGATCTTTCGCCGCGATTTTCTGGATCAACTCCGCATCGTTCATCGAAGAGCCCAAGAGTTCTGTTGATTCTCAAGTCGAAACAAAGCCCACCTAATAGACACAAAACACGGAGAAAGGTTTAATTAATCCCGAAGGTTCTCTTATGCGGAAAATGTATGTATGAATGGAGCCTTAGTGGGTCCTAAAGGATCCCCATCTGGGAAATTTTCGGGCTATTAACTTACTCCTGCAACAACCCTAATATCTCCTGCTCCAGCGTGTAGAGCCTGAATCGAATCCTCTTGAAGGCTTTGGCAGAATCTGGATTAATCAGCTTTCCGAATTCTTCTAACACCCGGGTAGCTTCCTGTGATCTCCTCAGGTTTGCCTGGACGATCGAGCTAAGATCAGCTCGTTTCTTCTCCAGGCTTCCCATGGTGTCGGCCCCCACGTCCTTTTCGCTGTCACGGAAAGTCAGCAACTTCTCCTGATCGAAGCTCTTCATGGCAACCATGGTCAACTCATGCCGGAGTTTTTTGAACTTCGATGACAGTCTGGCATCGTCGAAATAGAGCCTGGCCACCTCTTCTGTCACCCTGATTCCCTCTCGGGCGCGGTTCAGATTGGCGTCGAGGATTCGATAGATGTTTTTCTTATTCATAGAAAATCAAGGGCTCTTCAAAGCCCGGTTATGCGGGCCGACTTTGCGTAAGATATAAGCATCTCCTTCAATCTGAAAGGTAAAACGATAGTCTTTGCTTATCCTTCCCTCAAAGATTTCTTCTCTGATGCCTTGCATCTTCTTAATCCTCAAGGATGGATGTCGAGGATTTTTCAACAGAAGTGACAACTGCTTGTCTACTTGCGCCCGGATGTCTGAGGACAGATCCTTATAGCATTTAGTGAAGTGTTCGGTGGGAAAGAGTCTCATCTTCTTTTCTTCAATGCCTTTTTGAATTCTTTGACACTTCTAAAAGGGCCGATTAATCTCCCCGCTTTGATGTCTTCGTCAGCCTCTTTCTCACCTTTTTGCCATTCTTCGGTCCAAAACCAGGCTTGATCCTTAGGAATAAGCTTTTGGGGAACAAGAACGATAGTACCATCTTCGAGGCGGGCATCTAAAAAATCACCCACCTTGAGATCAAGAGCTTCGAAAATGCCTTTGGATATGGTGACTTGGTGCTTGGGCCCGATTCGGACAGTTGATCTAATCTGCCGTTTTAACCGCCTTTGCATCACGAGACCTCCTTTTGCAATCTCCTCCGTTTGTCATTCTTCAGAATACTTTCTTACAATCTTACATTCTTATTATACGACTGATTGGACCTTTTATTGGCCGTGGCGGAGGAGAGGGACCGCAGATTAAGAGATTGAACGGATTTTTTAGACCCACAGACAGGTCAATGTGTCTGATCGACTCATAACATCGTTCTCATTTATGTGAGAAGTCCTTGTAAAATGGCGGCTTGATTACCACCGCTCTGTGCGCCTTGCCACGAATCAGAATGTCGAGCTCAGTATCTACTTTCGAATGTTCGACCGGAACGTAACCCAATCCGATTCCCTTATTCAAAGAAGGAGAGAAGGTCCCGCTGGTCACTTCGCCTATCTTCTTGTCATCCTTTTGTATCTCGTAATGAGGGCGTGGAAAAGCCTGATCTTTGAGCTCGAAGGCGACCAGCTTGCGCTTTAATCCCTCCTGCTTCAATTTTAGCATCGGCTCTTTTCCCACAAAATCGCCCTTGTTCGGTTTTACGATCCATCCCAGCCCGGCCTCGAGGGGAATGGTCGTCTGATCGATATCGTTACCGTAGAGCATGTACTTCATTTCCAATCTCAAGGAATCGCGGGCGCCCAGACCTATCGGCTCGATATCGAATTCCGCCCCCGCCTGCATCAGTGCGTTCCACATGTTCTCCGCATGATCAGGCGAGAAATAAAGCTCGAATCCGTCCTCACCGGTGTAGCCTGTTCTGGAGAAGAGCATTTCGATACCGTTCACCTCTCCCCAGGTTGCCCAGTAGAATCTCACATCAGACAGATCCTCATCCGTCAGTTTCCTCAACACACCCTCTGCTTTCAGACCCTGCAAGGCCAGAAGAGCGGTCTGTTCACTCACGTCCTTCAGCTCCACGTCGCCTGAGAGATGATCGGAAAGCCACTGGAAATCCTTCTCCAGGCAGGCGCCGTTGACCACCAAAAGGAAATGATCCGGCAGGCGATAAACCAGAAGGTCGTCCACGATCCCGCCGTGATCGTAACACATGCAGGAGTACTGGATCTGATAGGTATCCAGTCTGGAGACGTCGTTTGTGGTCATCTTCTGAATGAAGCTTTCCGCATCCCTTCCCCACACCTCGAATTCGCCCATGTGGGTTATGTCGAAAAGTCCCACTGACGACCTCACCTTTCGATGTTCTTCCATCATCCCCCTGAATTGGATCGGCATCAGGTAGTTGGCGAATTCGACTATCTTCGCTTTATTCTTCACGTGTATATCGTAGAAGGGAGTCTTTTTGGGGTCTGACATAGCGTGGTACCTCTGATGGTTTTTTCTTCTGCTCTCGTCCTCTTGACTATCGGAAAGATCGCACACGGACACCCTGAGATTGTGTCCTCAAAACTTCATTCCACAAATCACTTTCAGGATGCCGAGAAGATCCTCTTTAAGAACCGGCCGGTATACGACTTGGAGACCTTCGCCACCTCTTCCGGCACTCCGGCGGCAACCACCTTGCCGCCATCATCGCCGCCCTCCGGTCCCAAATCTATAATGTAGTCAGCGGTCTTGATCACGTCCAGATTATGCTCAATCACCACCACCGTGTTCCCCATCTCCACCAACCTGTTCAACACGCCTAGCAGCATCTTGACGTCCTCGAAGTGAAGCCCGGTGGTCGGCTCATCTAAGATGTAAAATGTCCTGCCGGTGGAGACCTTGGAGAGCTCGGTGGAGAGCTTCACCCTCTGGGCTTCTCCCCCTGAGAGGGTAGTAGCGGGCTGGCCAAGATGAATATATCCCAATCCCACCTCTTTTAAGGTCTGAAGCTTTCTTTTGATCTTGGGAATGCTGGTGAAGAACTTGTGCGCCTCCTCCACCGTCATATCCAGAACCTCCGCGATGTTTTTCCCCTTGTACTTAATCTCCAGGGTCTCCCGGTTGTATCTCTTGCTTTTGCAGACCTCACAGGGAACGTACACGTCGGGGAGAAAATGCATCTCGATCTTGATTATGCCGTCCCCCTCACAGGCCTCGCATCTCCCCCCATGCACGTTAAAGCTGAATCTCCCGGGCCTGTATCCCCGGACTTTGGCCTCAGGAAGCAGGGCGAAAAGCTCGCGGATGGGGGTGAAGACTCCAGTGTAGGTGGCGGGATTGGAACGGGGGGTCCGGCCGATGGGGGACTGGTCGATGTCGATCACCTTGTCGATGTTGTCCAGACCGACTATCCTTTCAAATTCCAGAGGAGCAGTCTTGGACTCATAGAAATGTCGGGCCAAAACCCGGTAGAGGGTTTCGTTGACCAGCGTCGATTTCCCCGATCCGGAGACCCCGGTCACGCAGATAAACACTCCCAGCGGGAAATCTACCCGGATCTTCTTGAGGTTGTTCCCCGCCGCCCCTATGATACTCAAGGAATCTCCGTTTCCATTCCTTACCTTCTTGGGAACCGGAATGGACAGCCTACCGGAGAGATAGGCGCCGGTGATGGACTTTCTGCTTCGTTTTATGCTTTGCGGGGTTCCCTGCGCCACTACCCATCCCCCTTCTTTCCCCGCACCCGGCCCCAGATCTATCACGTGATCCGCAGTCTCGATGGTCTCCCGGTCGTGCTCCACCACCAAAACCGTATTGCCCAGGTCCTTAAGGCCAAGAAGCGTGTTCAGAAGTCTTTTGTTGTCTCTCTGATGAAGTCCCACCGAAGGCTCATCCAGGATGTAAAGAACTCCTACCAGCCTGGAGCCTATCTGGGTGGCCAACCTGATCCTCTGCGCCTCTCCGCCGGAAAGTGATGCCGCGGTTCGGTCCAGGCTGAGGTAATCCAACCCCACGTCCGTCAAGAAACCCAGTCTTTCTTTTACTTCCTTTAAGACCTGTTTTGCTATCTGCTGCTCCCTGGGGGAGAGTTTCAATCTGGAGAAGAATTTACCCGCCGCCTTCACCGACAAGGCGGCCAGTTCAGCTATGTTCAGCTCCCCCACCTTCACCGAGAGGCTTTCCTCTCTCAGTCTTGTTCCGTCGCAGTCCGGACAGGGAAGGATTCGCATGAATCTCTCGATCCATTCCCGCACCGCCCCCGACTCAGTCTGGCGATAACGCCGCTCCAGGTTGGGAATCACCCCCTCAAAGCTCCCGTAGTACTCTCCTCTCCCCTCGTCGTTCTCCCAGCGGAACCGCAGTTCCTTCTCGCCGGTGCCGTGGAGTACCACATCCCTCACCTGCCCACTCAATTTCGCGAAGGGGACGTACAGGCTAAACTTGTAGTGCTCCGCTAAGCTTTTGAGCTTGTGATAATACCAACTGCCGACGGGGTCTCCCCAGGAGACTATGGCACCGTGGGCGATGGATATGCTCTTATCCGGGACCACCAGGTCAGGATCGAGCTCCATCTTGGTTCCCAGTCCACCGCACACTGAGCAGGCGCCATAAGGGCTGTTGAAGGAGAACATCCTGGGAGAAAGCTCCTCGTAGCTGATCCCGCAGTGCACGCAGGCGTAACGTTCTGAAAACAGAAGTTCTTCTTTTCCTACCACATCCACTATCACCATACCCAAACCCAGCTTCAGCGCGGTCTCCAGAGAGTCGGCCAATCGCCTGGCTATCTTCTTCTTCACCACCAGCCTGTCCACCACTACCTCGATATTGTGTTTCTTGTTCTTCTCCAGCTTTATCTCTCCCTCCAACTCGATGATCTTGCCATCCACCCGCGCTCGAACGAACCCCTCCTTCCTGATCTGATCGAACACCTCCCTGTACTCGCCTTTTCTTCCCTTTACCAGGGGAGCCAGGATCTGAATCCTCCTTCCACGGGGAAGGGAAAGCACCGAATCCACAATCTGCTGTACCGTCTGCTGAGAGATCTTCCTGCCGCAGTTGTAGCAGTACGGAGTGCCCACCCTGGCATACAAAAGCCTGAGATAATCGTAGATCTCGGTTACCGTGCCCACGGTGGAGCGAGGGTTCTTAGACGAGCTTCTCTGCTCAATGGATACCGCCGGAGAGAGGCCTTCAATGAAGTCGACGTCCGGCTTCTCCATCATGCCCAGGAACTGCCGGGCGTAGGCGGAGAGGGATTCCACGTACCTTCTCTGTCCCTCGGCGTAGATGGTGTCGAAAGCAAGAGAGGATTTGCCCGAGCCGGATAGCCCGGTGATTACCACCAGCTTATCACGGGGGATCTTCAGATCGATGTTCTTTAAGTTGTGCTCCCTGGCACCCTTGACTCTGATGTAATTCTCACCCAACTTGATCTCACCTCACAACAAAGGCCGAACTTTCAATATACGCATGGAGTGCCCTTAAGGCAAGAACAAGTTTGGAATTTCTATGTTTAACATGCGCGTTCCCCTGAGATTCTCCAAAGAATCTAATCTGCCTCATGCCCAGAGGCCCGAAGTTCCCTTGTCAGTGGCTTTCCCCCGCACTTTTTGCTAAACTTTCCGTGGTTTTGGATGTATAATATTATGGAGACACAAACTCAGACTGTAAAGGAAAATTGTTCGAGGTAGCCAAACTAAGAGTTAAAGAGAAAGCCATTTTGGTAGGGGTGAAACTACCCTCGGCCAGCAGATTCGCCGTCGAGGAATCCCTGCAGGAACTGGCGCTTCTGACCGAGACAGCGGGGGGAGAGATCTTGGAGAGCGTAATCCAGGAGCGCCAGAAGCTCAATCCCACCTTCTTCATCGGAAAAGGTAAGACCGAACAGATAAAGAACCTCTCCAGACGCCTGGGGGCAAACATCATCATCTTCGACGATGATCTGACCCCGGCTCAGGTGTACAATCTTGAGAAAAGCCTCGATACGAAGGTAATAGACCGGAGCTGGCTGATCTTAGACATATTTGCCAAGAGGGCCAGATCCAAAGAAGCCAAGGTGCAGGTGGAATTGGCCCAGTTGAAATACCTACTCCCCAGGCTGACCAGGGGCTGGACCCATCTCTCCCGCCAGGAGGGAGGAATAGGTACTAAGGGCCCGGGTGAGACCCAGTTGGAGGTGGATCGAAGAAGGGTAAATAGAAAGATCCAGGAGCTGGAAAAGGGTCTGTTGAAGATAGACAGGGAAAGAAGGGTACAGCGGCGAAAGAGGAAGGATATCTTCAAGGTCACGCTGGTTGGTTACACTAACGTGGGGAAATCCACCCTCTTCAACCAACTCACCTCCTCTTCGGTATTCGTGGAGGAGAAGCTCTTTGCCACTCTCGATTCCACCACCCGGCTTCTGAGGATTGCCGAGAACGGAAAGCCCCTTGAGGGCGTCAAGATCGTCGTCACCGATACGATCGGTTTCATCCGGAAGCTCCCCCATTATCTGGTGGCCTCCTTCAAATCCACCTTGGACGAGGTGAGGCTGGCCGATCTTCTGCTTCACGTCGCAGACGTCAGCCATCCCGAGTTTCACCAGCATATAGCCAAAATTAATCAGGTTCTCTCCGAGCTCGGCTCGCTGGAAAAGCCGACTCTTATGATCTACAACAAGATCGACAAGCTTGGCGGAAGGTTTCCTTTCAGTCTTTCACCCGATTCCGAGCGAGGGGACGACGGGATATTCGTATCCGCCCGGAAAGGCATCGGAATCTCAGATCTGGCCGAGAGAATCGCTGAGTTCACCAAGGAGGATTGGGTTGAGGCCCGGATTTACCTGGAGAAAGGTAACTCGGATCTGCTCCCTTTAGTCTACAAGATGGGCGTGGTCATGGAGAGCAGATTCGAGAAGGGGGGAATCAGCCTGCGAATAAGAGGAAAAAGGGAGAACCTGCAGAAGATAAGAAAACTGAATTGCGGGCTGAAGTTGAAATTCTGAGTAATCTGCTTTTCTTGCCCCAATCGGGCATCCTGCTACAGGGGATCGATTCTCCTCCATTGAGTGAGATACGAAGAACGACTAAGGACAACCTTCTGCACGCCGGCAGCAATCAGCAAACCATCCGAGAATCGTTTT
>JBAUFO010000201.1:0-2097 GCA_049679185.1 Candidatus Zixiibacteriota bacterium | reverse complement strand
CTGCAATCTGCTACACAGTTTATGCAGCTCTTGGTATCTCAAGGCGGGCTCTTATGCTTATTGCTTCAGGCTCAACCCCTTGCGAGCCAAAGAGGCTTGCGCGGCTCTGGTGGCCACCTCCCTGGATGCTCCGGTGATCTCCATTATCTTGTCCACCGCCTGGTCCAGCCATTTGAACAGCTCGTTTTGTGGGTATTTGGCCACCAACTGGTCGGTTACTTCATCGGCTATCAAGAGAACGTACTCTGCCATTTTCCTCTTGAGCTCCGTGTTAAGAAAGGGAATCAGATATCTCTTGATCGCCCATCCCAAAAAGAGTAGCAGGATTCCGCCTAAGGCATTAAAGGTGTTGGCGGTGACCCAACTCCCCAAAGTCGAGAATATGCCGAAAAACATCTTCCTTCACCTCCTTAAAAGCTATTCTTACCGCATAAGTTCACCGAACCCGCCTTCCGAAGCAGCCTGAGACGCGTCCGCTGGACTTTTGACTTCAGACTTTGAACCTTAAACCCTGAACCTTGAACTTTGCACGCCTTTTCACCATTGTAGTTCCCAGCTTGTCTGGTCCGGCACTTCGGCCTCCAGCCGCAGTATGGTCCCGGACGGGCTGAAGATGTGGAAGATGTATTTGGTGTCAGCCGGGCTTAAAGCCGAGTTGGGATAAACATCCAATTCGGTGGGGATTTGGGGCTTGTCTTACAAGAAGTTAGGTGGGGAAATCTGCTTTTGTTTCAATTTTGTTTCCAAATCGCAGGTTCAGGACGGCTCTCGACCTATGATCTGGAGACAGGTGGGAATAACGCTCGGTCACCTTTACGGTCGAGTGACCCATCAGCTCCTGGATGGTTCTGAGATCAACTCCAGACATCACCAGATGGCTGGCGAAGGTGTGTCTCAGGGTATGCAGACACGCGTTCTTTATGTCAGCATTCTTCAATATCCTATTGAATCTTCTCCAGAACCAGTTGTCTGCATGAAGCGGCTGATCATTTCCGTTGTCGAAAACAAACTTCCCTCTTTGAGGCATGTCCATGAGAATCCTCTCCACCTCAGCATTCATCGGAATTGATCTCGCCTTGTAACTCTTGGGGTGAAATCCGCTCTCGGGCTTCGACTGGACTTTGATTAGCTTGTTCTGGAAGTCGATGTCTTCCCATCCCAAGTATATCAGTTCCCCTCTTCTCATGCCCGTATTCAGCAGAATCGTGACAACCTTCTGCATCAGAGGGTCGGCAGCGATTAGAATCTTCTCGATCTCTTCAATGGTGAGGAACCTCAATTCTCGGACGTTGTTATTTCTGAGCATTTTGAAATACTTGAGAGGGTTCTCTTTCAAGCATCTCCATTCGACCGCCTTATTAAGCATGGATTTTATGAGTGTCAAGTCGTGATTGAAATTGGCTGCACTGGAGGCCTCCACAACCCTGCCTTTGTACTCCTCAATCAACTCCGGCGTAATGCTTCTGAGTTTCAACACGCCCTTCTCCTCAAGGAAGGCCGAGAATTTCTTCCATCGGCTCATCTCCGATGCAACGGTCCTTGCGGACTTGTTGAGCCTTGAATACTCCAGATACTTCTGGAGAGTGTCTTTGAAAGTGACATTGTCGTCTACCAGCTTCAATTCTCCCCTCAGTATTTTCAGCTCGACATCCTTCAGGAAAAGCTCCGCCATCTTCTTCTGCCGTCCAAAGGACCTCATCTTCCGCTTACCGCCGACGGTGAAGTCCGCATAGTAGCTCTTCCCTCTCTTGAAAACTCTCATCTTTTCCACCTCCTTTCGCTTTAGAATTGTGTTCAACAAAAAGCCCGCCAGCACCATCTTTGATCGCTTCTGTTGCAGAGACATCCACGGTCTAAAAGATGGACCGACGGGCACAGGTCGCCGATTTTGGAGACAAAAAACCCGTGGACATCTCTGCATTTAAAATATAATCCATCTTCCCCTCCTTGTCAAGCAAAATCTTCTTGCTCCGCTATAAAAACCCCATATATTGAATTCAGGAATCCATTCGACCACAAAAACCATAAGGCCTGAGGAGGGTAACTATGATTCGCGATAAGAGAGCCTGGTGTTTCCTTCTGACACTTGCTCTTCTC
>JBAUFO010000200.1:0-7990 GCA_049679185.1 Candidatus Zixiibacteriota bacterium | reverse complement strand
CGGATGAACAGCTCGCCCGTAGATACGAGGGTTTCAGGGTCCTCAAGTGGTTTGTCCGCTGAGGCATAGGCTATGGTCTTCCCATCTGGAGAGAGACTGACGCGGAAATACTTCAGACGTACTCCGCGATGAAGCTCGACTGGAACTATTCTCGACTCTCCTCCGGCTGACGACACAACACGTATTTCATTCGTAGACCTGTTGGGAGAAGCATTGAAAGCGATCCACTTGCCATCTCCGGACCAGGCCATAGTATTCACGATACCATAATTCCAGGCTCCGATCCGGTCGGTAAGTTTCACCGGTTCCCCGGCAAGATTCGGATCGACCTTACTGTGCAAAGGCACGGTCCAGATAGACCCGTCGGAGGCAAAGGCCAACTCTTCTCCGTCAGGCGACATCACCCCGTTGCCAGGATAGGTTGGTATCCTAATCCGGGTGAAATCCGGTTTGCGGCCCATCTCTTCTTGAGCCAGTTTATCAGCCTCTGGACGATGAGCCCAATCAGTCCTGTAAAATGACCACAGAATAGCAGATACAACGACAAGCACTGCCGCCGCAATTCCCAGCACCGTCTTGTAGTTTCTTCTTACATACTTGACCCCCTTCGAGACCACACTCTGCCGCCTGGCCAGAACGGGACGACCATCAATGATCCGCTGGAGATCATCCGCAAACTCGGCGGCAGTCTGATAGCGCAGGTCGGGATCATGGTTGCACGCCTTCATCAACACCGTCTCTAAATCCACAGGAATACGGCGATTAGCCTTGCGTGCCTCGATACAATGACCCGCAAGAATCTCACCTATCAACTTCTCCTCACTGTCAGCCTTGAATGGCAATGTCAGCGTCAAAGCTTCGTATAATGTCACTCCCAACGAATATATGTCGGTTCGCTTGTCAATGCCTGCCCTGTGTGCTGCCAGCAACTCCGGCGACATGTACCTCACGGTACCAATGAAGTCACCGGCCTGGGTCATCCGGGTCATGTCCTTGGCGTGCGCAATCCCGAAATCGGTAAGCTTGAACTTGTTATCCGCACCTGATAACAGGACATTCTGAGGCTTGATGTCTCGATGGATGAATCCTTTGGAATGTATATGCTCAAGTGCACCAGTCAGCCCGATAAACTTCGCGAGAATATCCTTGATGTAGTCCTGATCGACTGTATCGGTCACATCGGAACCAGAAGGAATCGATTCCCGAGTTTGCTCTATGAGATCCGAGAGAGACCCACCTTCGGCCAATTCCAAAGCCAGATAACTGACTTTGTTCTCTTCTCCGCGAGAGAACACCTTGATTATGTTGGGGTGATCTAACTGACCGGCAATCCAGGCCTCACGGACAAAACGCGACTGTGCCCGCTCTGATATCTCAAGAGAGGAATGCAGGACCTTGAGGGCAACCGGACGCTTCATCGACTCGTCGTACGCCCGGTAGATGGTTCCCATCCCCCCGGAACCCAGAGTAGCCTCGATCTTGAAATGACCGAGTCGCTCGATCCTGGGTCGATCAGGATCATTGCCGGAATTGCCTATCGATTCTGTGCGATCGCCATCTTTGTTGTTGTCTGCACTCATTAGCCTTTGCCAGACTCCTCCAACATTGCCTGTATACGATTATCCCAAACATTCATGATTTCTTTAAAGCGGGGGAGATCACGCATTGGGTCCAGGTCGGGATCTACGCATGCCCACCAGCGTTCCTGGTAACCCCTCTCAACGGCAGACTCAAGCCACTGAAGAGCCAAGGTAGTGTCACCAATGAGTGAATAGGCGCAGGCGGCACAATAGGCGATGTCAGCCCGCTCCGGTTCCAGTTTGAGTGCTCGCTTGATCTCCTGACGAGCTTCATCTGGTTTCCCCGCCCGGGCCAACGCCAGAGAAAGAAAAGCCGACGCACCCCCTATGTCATACGCATAGTAGTCTCCTCCACGGCTTGCACGTGTCAAGCTCGAGATTGCCGCATCAAGGTAAGTCCTGGCGCCACTCGAACCAATTGCCGCTGCCAACTGAGCCTTCCGATAGCGATTACTTTCATTCCAAGTCCCCCGCGTCCCCAACTGTTCAAGAGATTTTATCACGTTATTCATCTTACCGCCAGCGTACTGGAGGAGTAACAAGTGTTCCGTTGCCCAGTCATTCGGAATATTCATTTCAGCTTGTGCCTTTTCGGCCAGTTCCAGAGCGACTGTAAGATCTTGGGCATCGATTGCCTGCAGTAGTGCCAGCCTAAAAAGTATAGAAGTTCGGTAAGCACCTGATCTGGTTTCGGCTAATCCTTCTAAGAGATGTCTGGCACTATCGATTTCGCCTTTCTGTTTGTAGCATTCAGCCATTGCCATTGTATTTCCAACAAAGTACGTCTCCTCACCACTCTGGCGAAACTCGGTAAGAACGGACAAGGCGTCATCATACCGTCGCATCGACATATAGTAAGGGATAGCGACACTGGACCAGTGTTCCATGCCCGACTTCTGGTCTGGTGTCTCCTCCTTAATGCTTTCAAGGTATCTTTCGATCTCGCCGAATCTGCCCTCAGATTTCAGTATTCTGATAATCCAGTAGGCGGACGCGTAAACGTCTGTCGCTTCTCTAAACCTGGTCAGCCCTGCTGCCGCATCCCCGGAAAACCACAGGGCAATGCCAAGCTGCGCCAAGGTGCTGTGCTTCCGCTTGATTGTAAGGGCACGCTGACAAGTGCTTATTGCGTTTTGATACTGACCTGCCAGGCACTGCTCCCGGCTCAGATCTTGAAGGAATCGAGGATCATCTCCATACTCCCTTGCGGCTTCTTGAATAATGTCAAAGAACTCCTGCCATCTGTTGAGGCAATCTAAGGTCAGGTAGAGGGTTTCATAGTACTCCCAATTCCCCGGCGACTGCTCCACCGCTTTACGGGCAACCTCAGCACCTTTTTCATATTGCCTCATTTGCCAAAGACTTCCCGCAATTTCATAGAGCAGATCGCTAGAAGCAGGCTGGACCTCCAGAGCCCGATTAAGGCAATCCATGCCCTCATCAAGGCGACCAAGAAAAATGTACACGTAACCTGCCCAGTCCAACACTCTGCCCGAATTGGGTCGCAGGGCAAGGGCTCGATCAATTGCGACCACCGCCTTCTCTGATGCCAACTCGGCTTCATCTGATTCTGCTTCAGGTGACATTCTTACGGCATACGAGAAAGCCAGAAGGAGATGAGGCCAAACTCGTTTTGGGTTTCGCCTGACAGCCTCCTCGGCAATCTTGACAGCCGCCGGATAATCACCCTTCCACCGGGCTACATAGTCATAAAGCGCTTCATAAGCATCCCAGTTATAGGGATACCGTTCCACAAAGCCTCTTAAAAGGTCCTCGCCCTCTTGGATACTCCCTCTGTAATTCATCCTTCGACTAAGCAGTTCATAACCCGCGGCGTGGTCAGGCCGCACTTCGATGGCGCATAGATAGAGGCTCTCTGCTTTCTCGCCTTCATGCAACTCTCCGTGTAACCTGCCAAGTTCAAGATAGGGGCGATCATGGTAAGGGTTAAACTCCAGGGCCGCTCGGTAGGCTGCCCTGGCTGAATCCATATGTCCGCGTGTCTGAAAGATGTTGCCCTTGCCACACAAAGCATCAACGCTTTGCCGCAAACTCAACGCCGTGTCGAACATTGCTAGAGCTTTGCTACGCTCCCCACGCTCCTTGTAGATGTTACCCAGATGTACATACGGTTCATCCCAGTCAGGTCGAAGATCTCTCGCTTTCTCGGCAGCTTTGTGGGCTCCCGTTGTGTTGTCTTCTTGCAGCAGAACTTCCGCACGCGACTCATATGCTTCCGCAAGATCCGAATCCAGCGCCAACGCCTTGTCTATGAGCACCTCAGCCGAATCGAGCCAGTACTCGTCATAATCGAATCGTTCCTTGTATCGCTGAACGTACGCATCGGCCAAACCTGCCAGAGCCAAAGGATAGTCTGGATCAAGTTGCAGCGCCCTCTGAAACTCTCTTTCCGCAAGCTCATTATCCCTGAAGGTGACATTATAATAGTAGTGGCGACCCCTCAGGTAATGGTCGTAGGCCTCGGGGCTATCTGTAGGTCTCTCTTTTAGGGCAATTTGCTCGGCCGGAGTAAGTCGAACCTTAAGAGCCGTGGCAATCTTTCGAGAGACCTCATCATGAAACTCGTGGACATCAGTGAAGTTCCGATGGAACTGCTCGGACCAGACTACCTCTCCGGTCGCTTGCTCGATCACTTCTACATTCACTCTAATCCGGTCGCCAGCTTTTAAGAGAGAGCCTCCCAGTGCATACTCAACCTTCAGGCGAGAGGCTATTTCTTTGGGCAAAAGCTCCTCTTTGTTAAGCCGACGTATGTCTTCACTACTGGCTACCCGAAATCCAGCAAGTTTACGGAGCTTAATAGCCAGATCCTCAGCCAAGCCAGTGGCCAGGTAACTCTCGTCTTCAGTGCCAAGATTCTCAAAGAAAAGAACAGCTAGAGATTTGGCTTGCGCCTTGGCGGGAGCCAGCCAATGCTTGAGCTGCAAACCACCCCATGCTGCTGCTATGAGCAGGAGCGATATCGCCGCTGCCCACCTAAGCTTCTTTACTCTTCTCTCTCGTGCCGATACCGTGACTGGCCTTGCACCGGTTCCCGCCAGACGTTTCAAGTCGGCCAGCATTCCGGAGGCTGTCTGATAGCGAGTTTCGACATCCTTTTCCAGTGCCCGGTCAACAATCTGCTGGAGCTCGTCAGGGACATCCGAGCAGAACCTCGCCAGAGGCTGGGGCGTGTCATGCAGGATCGAATAGAGAATAGCCTGTTCATACTCCCCTTTAAAAGGCAATTGCCCGGTGATCATCTCATATAAGACCACGCCAAAGGAAAAGATGTCGCTTCTCTGGTCGACCTCCTTGCCTTGTGCCTGCTCAGGGGACATATACTGTAGAGTGCCCAGGGTGGTCCCGGTCTTGGTCAGCTTAGTGACACCTTTCAGCTTCGCCAGGCCAAAGTCCATTATCTTACCCACTCCCTCATGGGTCAGCATGATGTTATCGGATTTCACATCTCTATGAACAATATCCTTCTTGTGAGCTGCCTTCAAACCCTCCCCTATCTGAAGAGCTATACCCAAAACCTCATCTACAGAAAGGGTCTTTTCCTTTAGAAGCTCCTTGACCGATTTGCCCTCGATGTATTCCATGCATATGAAGCACTGGTCTTCTACTTCATCGATGTCGTGAATGGTAGTGATGTTGGTATGATTCAAAGCCGAGGCTGCTTTGGCCTCATGCTCAAATCGAGCTTTTGCTTCT
Organism: Candidatus Zixiibacteriota bacterium; assembly: GCA_049679185.1. Lineage (GTDB taxonomy): Bacteria > Zixibacteria > MSB-5A5 > MSB-5A5 > SM1-73 > SM23-73-3. The sequence goes on along the minus strand of JBAUFO010000200.1, from coordinate 2,693 downwards.
GCATCACAAAGCAGGTGCGGGGGTAAGAACTTTAAAGCAACGGTCCTTCCCAACCTGGTGTCTTGGGCTTTGTAGACCACACCCATGCCACCCTCGCCCACCTTCTCAATGATCTCGTAATGGGATATTACCGTCCCCCGGGCGAGCATCGCAAACGATTCAGTTCTGTCCAAACCGTTATCATCAGGTTCAGAGGTCATAAAGACTCATCCTCTCAGATATTGGCTTTCAAGTCAGCCAACCGCCTCTTCGCATCCTCCACCTCCGGTATGCCCGGATCGGCATCCTTCCAGATATCAAGGAACTCCTCATATTGCTCAATCGCCTTTTTGTTCCAGCCAGATTTCTCGTAAGCTAAGCCCAACAGGTAATGAGCTCTAACTGCCAAAATTGCATTCCATACCCTTCTCCTATCATACCTTGAAAGTACTTTCTCAAACTCAGCTACTGCCTCACCCAGCCTGCCTGTTTCCAGGTAAGCTCTGGCAAGGGAATAGAGAACAGAAATTTGATTTTCTTCGGCTGCTTTTTCAAAGTTAGTTATTGATGTTTCGTAATTACCTCTTGCAAACTCGATACATCCAACGGTCCACCAGTAACTACTTATCTCGGTTGGATCCTTCTCTTCAATATCTTTCTTTAAAGCGTCAGCTACCTCTTCAGCTTTTTCAAAATCATTATTCTCCGCTAAAAGCTTCGCGTAGTTGGCTCGCTGATAGATAACAAGATTAGGGTAATCTTTACGATGCATTTCTATAACCATTTCATATCCCTTTAAAGCCCTGTTCAAGTCTTTCTTCTCGTAATAGATATCCGCCTTTAGCTCGTGTTTGCCTGTAATCCACCCTCCTTCAACCTGCTCCATTCTGTCTGCAGCAATGCCGTTATCTAAAACCGTTAACGCTCCCTCGAACTTTCCTTGATAGAGTGGGATTAAAGCCAGACAAGCCCTTCCGTACGACCGTCTACTCTTCTCACTGCTGCTTGCAATTTCCTTATAACAACTCTCAGCCTTAGCATACTCCCTTTTGAAGAGGTACATATATCCCAGTTTCTCGGATGAGAAATCAGGGCTTATCTGATTGGCCCTTTTATAAGATTCAATTGCTTGGTCTATTTTGCCATACCAAGCATATATATCTCCTCTTGAATCATAGGGATTGGCTTCATCTGGTGCTAAGGATATGTATTTGTTTATCGCCCAAATCGATTTCTCAAAATCGCCCATGTAATTGTAGGTATAAGCAAGCGAATTATATGCTACCTTATAAAGAGAATCTATCTCAATGGCTTTGTTGAAATAGTAGACAGCCTGTTCAAACAGTCGCGACTGAGCATAATAGTTCCCTAATCTACCAAGTGCCTCTTTCTCTTCGGGATAGCGTTCTACTAACTCGTGTAGCTCCTTAATGTACTTGGCAAAACCCCCTGAAGCGAATGCCTCCTCGGCTTTTATGTAATGTTTTTCCTTCTGGCTGACTCTATCGGAGTATTCCACCGCTTTGGCTAACATTTTTTTAGACTCCGAGCCGTCAGTATAATCGATCAACCTGAAGTATGCCATTGCAAAGGTGGAATCATACTCCAAAGCTTTCCTGAAGCTCTCCTCCGCCTTTCTGGAATAAAACTTGTTACTAATACCCTCAAGGTAGTAACGATATGCTTCAGGTGAATGGGTGGTCACGTCTGCTACGGAAGGGTCTGGTTCTTGCTGCGCTGCTGCAGGAAGCGACAAATCATTCTTGATTTCGACTGTCAGCCTATCCACCATCGAGAATATCTTCTCACCGGCCTCTCCAGTGATGCGCTGTGCTGCCGCAACCTTACCACTTTCAACATCGACTAACTGCGACGTCAAAACGATCTCTGGTTCAACTTGAAGAACATTCCCTAAAAGCATCCACCTGGCCCCGGCTTTTGTCGCAACCTGGGTGGCAACTTCTCGGTCGATCTTCTTCTCGCCTTCCCTTCCCAAAAGCTTGAGAATATCATATAGCCTCTGACCAGAGACCACATTCACATATTCAGATTCAGAAAGATCAGTTATCAGAAGATTGGTTACTATCTCACCCAGCCTCTCGGTATCCTCTCTGTCCACCATGTTATCAAAATACATGATGGCTAAGGAGTTCTCTTCGGCTATCGCCTTCTTTTCCGGTACCACCTCAACTTTGAACGGTTTTAGAATCAGGAAAAGCAGGGCAATGATGAAAACGACGGAGGCGGGGACTATTAAGGGAAGAAGTCTCTTTTTAGGTTTGACCATTACGGCAACCTTGGCTTCCTTCTGCAATCCTTTCAGATCGGCTACAACCTCAGCCGCACTCTGATACCTGGTACTGACGTCTTTCTGCAAAGCCTTGTCAACTATCCTCTGCAATTCCTCTGGAACATTGGCTTTATACCTGGCCAAGGGTTCTGGAGTCTCATTTACTATGGAGTAGATTACGGCGGCTTCATGCTCACCCTTAAAGGGGAGCTGGCCGGTGATCATCTCATATAGAATCACTCCGAAGGAGAAAATATCCGAACGCTGGTCAACCTCCATCCCCTGAGCCTGCTCCGGGGACATGTACTGTAAAGTCCCCATGGTCGTGCCTGTCTTAGTTAGTTTGGTCGCCCCCGTGAGCTTGGCCAACCCAAACTCCATTATCTTGACCACCCCCTCGTCGGTCAACATAATGTTGTCCGAC
>JBAUFO010000199.1:0-50128 GCA_049679185.1 Candidatus Zixiibacteriota bacterium | reverse complement strand
CAAAAGCCTCTATGCTCTTTGGACCCACGGTGCCGGAAATGCTTCCCGATGTGGCCACGGCAATCGCCCGGATGACCGGCTTCATCTGGTATTGTCCGGTTCCTTTTTCGATTATGGATTTCTCGGCGTCGAAATCCAGCAGCAACTCGTAGGTCACGTCCTCTTGAATTTGAAACTGATGGTTGATCTTCACCCCGCTTTGGTACCCGCTGGGAATATTCAGATCGTGTGGCTGGCCGTCAACGATGACGTTGGACCCGTCGGTTATCTTGAGTCTTATCTGGGTGTAGTGACCCGGGTCAAGCGGATGATCGGCAAAAAGCACCATGGCACCGTTGCGGAGTTGGAGGAGATCAAACGTCCGGGTGCTGTCACAGATCACCATCCACCCGGAAGCCGAATCCTCGTCCGCCACGTGAACCGATACCTGTGAAACCACGATGTTGACTGCATCGAAGCCCGCAGGGCTGTCGGTCAAGTACACCCTCAGCGCACCTTCAGATGTGGTCTTGGTGCTCTTGGAGCAGCCGCATAAGGCCACGCAGACACATAGGATCACCACCGCTAAAGCGAAGCTTCTGCTCATATCTTATCACTCCCTGTTTTTGTTAGGTGGAACCTCTTCACCATTTATAATTATCGACATTTGTAGTAACAATCTTCAAGAAAGCCCAAAAGTCAACACAAAAATGCACAGCCCGCTAGAGAATGAACCAATCAGATCCATTTCCTTAGCGGATATTTCCGTCTTTTGGGTCTTTTAGAGCCTTGCAGAGGAGGGCCCCAGCACTGCAAGAGCCAGGACCAGCCGCGAGATAAGTGGGGTGGATGAGGGGACTCGAACCCCCGACCCCCAGGGCCACAACCTGGTGCTCTCACCGACTGAGCTACACCCACCACGTAAAGGCGGTTAATAGTTCATAGTTCACGGTTAACTGCAAACTGCCAACTGCCACAAACCTCGGCCATTGGCTGCAGTTCTCTCATCTTTTCGTTACAACTGCTGAGGATATTTATAATAAACATTTGCCCAAAGTCAAGCTCTTTTGCTTTGTCAAGAAGCCCCGCTCAAGGCGGGGCTTCTTGGTATACGAGAGTTTGTCATCAGAGTTGAACCCCTCAGGGCAAACTCCGCTTAAGTAAGACTATGCCGAGGTATACTCCTCTGCTCCCTTTCCTATGACGGCTTGCGCCGCAGCCAATCGGGCGATCGGAACCCGGAAGGGCGAACAGCTCACGTAGTCTAAGCCCGCGCTGTGGCAGAAGATCACCGATTCCGGATCACCGCCGTGCTCCCCGCAGATGCCCACCTTTAGGTTCTTCCGTGCCTGACGGCCTTTCCTTACTCCCATCTCGACTAACTGCCCCACCCCACTCTGGTCTAAGCTGACAAAGGGATCCTCCTCTAAGATGCCGTGCTCGGTGTAGTACTGCAGGAACTTTCCGGCGTCGTCCCGGGAGAAGCCATAAGTCATCTGCGTAAGATCGTTGGTCCCGAAGGAGAAGAATTCAGCCTCCGATGCAATCTCGTCGGCTGTGAGGGCGGCTCTGGGTATCTCCAACATGGTCCCCACCATGTACTTGATTTTAACCTTGTACTTCTTCATGGCCTCCTCTGCCGCCCGCACCACCACCTGTTTTTGATCTCTCAGTTCATTCACGTGTCCCACCAGAGGTATCATCACCTCGGGAAAGACCTTTTTTCTGCGTCGGGCCAGCTCACAGGCGGCTTCGAAGATCGCCCGGGCCTGCATTTCGGTGATCTCCGGGTATACGATCCCCAGCCTGCAGCCCCGGTGTCCCAGCATGGGGTTCACCTCGTGCAGCTCCTCTACTCGATTCAGGAGTGCCTGTTTCTCCTCGATAAGAGCCGGGTCTGTATCTTCCTTGGCCTTCAGCGTGGCAATCTCTACCATCAGCTCCTCGCGATCGGGCAGGAACTCATGCAGGGGAGGATCCAGGGTGCGAATGGTGACGGGGAATCCTTTCATCGCCTCGAAGAGGGCTTTGAAATCCGCCTTCTGGAAGGGAAGAAGCTTATCTAAGGCGGCCTGCCGCTCGGTGGAGGTTTTCGCCAAAATCATCTCCTGGACTATGGGAAGCCTGTCTTCGGCAAAGAACATGTGTTCGGTCCGGCACAGCCCGATCCCTTCGGCTCCAAACTTAACCGCCTGCCGGGCGTCCTTCGGCGTGTCGGCGTTGGCGCGTACTCTCAGTCTTCTGATCCGGTCTGCCCACTTCATGAACACACCAAACTCGCCGCTAAGCTCCGGCTCGATGGTGGACACTTCGCCTAAGAGCACCTCTCCGGTGGCGCCGTTTAAGGAGATTACGTCCCTCTCTCTGACTATCAGGCCATTGACCATGAACTGTTTTCTCTGCTCGTTGATTTTGATGGCCTCGCATCCGACCACGCAGCACTTTCCCATGCCTCGAGCCACTACTGCCGCGTGACTGGTCATCCCGCCCCGTGCCGTCAGAATGCCTTCGGCTGCAGCCATCCCCAGGATATCGTCCGGGCTGGTTTCATGCCGGACTAAAATCACTTTTTCCTTTTCCTCACTCCATCGGACCGCTTTTTCCGCGCTGAAGACGACTTTTCCCACAGCCGCGCCGGGTGAGGCGGCCAAACCTCTGGCGACCACCGTGGCGCTTGCATGAGGGTCTATCCCGCGATGCAGGAGCTGGTTCAACTGAACCGGCTCAATCCGGTTCATCGCCTCCCCCTTCTTGATCAGCCCTTCCTTCACCATGTCTACGGCGATCTTCACCGCCGCGGGCGCCGTCCTTTTGCCTGTGCGGGTCTGAAGCAGGTACAACTTCCCCTGCTGAACGGTGAACTCGAAATCCTGCATGTCCTTGTAGTGTTTCTCCAATCTGGAGGTGATGGATCTTAATTGCTTGTAGATAGCCGGCATTTCCTTTCCCAGCTCGGAGATGGGCTTGGGAGTCCTGATTCCAGCCACCACGTCTTCCCCCTGGGCGTTGATCAGATATTCCCCATAGAATTTGTTCTCACCTGTGGAGGGATTGCGGGTGAAGCCCACTCCCGTGGCGCAATCATCACCCATATTGCCGAAGACCATCGCCTGCACGTTTACCGCCGTGCCCAAGCCGCCGGGGATCTTGTGCAGTCTCCTGTAGGCAATGGCACGCGGATTGTTCCAGGATCTGAAGACCGCCTCAATGGTCATCTTCAACTGCTTGTATGGATCGCTGGGAAACTCTTCTCTGGTTTTCTGTCTGATCTTCTTTTTGAACTCCTTAACCAGCTCCTTCAAATCCTCCACCTGAAGGGAGGTGTCCTGTTTTATGCGTTTGGCGTCCTTCTTCTTCTGAAGCAGGGTCTCAAACTCGTTTTTGTCGATGGCCAGGACCACGCTTCCGAACATCTGGACGAATCGCCTGTAGCTGTCGTATACGAATCTGTCGTTGCGCGTTTTCTGGATGAGTCCCTCGGCCGTTTTGTCGTTCAATCCCAGGTTCAGCACCGTGTCCATCATCCCCGGCATAGAGAATTTCGCTCCGGATCTGACTGAGACTAAGAGCGGGTTGGCCGGATCGCCGAACTTCACGCCCATGGACTTCTCCACCCGGGCCATATACTTTTTCAACTCCTCCTCTAAGTCTTTGGGAAACCTCATGTCATTCTCGTAGTAGAGTCGACACATCTCGGTGGCGATGGTGAACCCTGACGGCACCGGAGCACCGGTATTGGTCATCTCAGCCAATCCCGCACCCTTACCACCCAAGATATCTTTCATCTTTCCGTGTCCTTCGGCCTTACCGTCCCCGAAGTAGTAGACGTATTTCCCCTTCGGCGTGGCTATCTTCTTGGCCAGGGTTCTCTTCGTTTTCGCCTTCAGGGCCTTCTTTGCTTCTGCAATCTTTTTGGCTTTCTTGGGCTTAGCTGCTTTGGGTGGGGCTTTCTTAGCTTTCGCCCGAACGACCTTCTCTGCCTTCTTGACGGTTTTGGCCTTCTTGGTCTTCTTAGCCTTCTTTGCTGCTTTCTTCATTTTTTACCTCCGTTTGAGCTTTCGAATTTCATATAATACCGCCTTTTCGGCAAAAAGCAAGGGAATTTTTCGATCGGCAGGGCTGCGCATGGAAATTAAACGGATCAATCCAGGGACTGGAACTTCCAGTCTTATGGCAGGGCAGCGGTTAACTTGGCAGTCTCTTGGCTCGTCTGCGCTTATAAACCCAAAAGAAACAACGACTTAATCTGCAGCGAGAATTCAGATGATCCCACATTCCGAGAGCTTCTTGGTCATGTTCTCCACGTGGGTGGCTGACCAGTAGATTCTGTAGCACTTGGGGCAGTGGACGAAATGATCCTGCGTCTTGTAGACGTAGGGGTACAATCTGTCCTTGATTTTCTCTTTTTCGATCTTCTTCATGGGTTGATTGCAGACCGAGCAGCGGGAGAACATCAACTCTCTGTTTGGCTTCAACTTGAAGTGATCAAGCACCTGCTTTAATTGCTCCAAGGGTTTGTTACTTTCGATGCGAAGCAGGTTTTCACCTAACTTGAACTTGAATCGCGAGAGTTGGGTATCCCGGCTGAGCACCAGTCGATCCTCCTTCAATGCCTTAGCCACCAACTCACCATCCTCGACGGGGTCAAAGAAGAGGGTGTCATATCCCAAAGTTCTGAGCCACTTGGCTAATCTTCCCAGATTATCGTCACAGATAAACTTCATCTTCGGCTCTCGCATCCTAACCGGTCGGCAGGGCTAAATGCCCTGCCTTATGAATGAAGCCCGACTTCATAACCTATAGGGACAGGAATTCATCCCTTCCCGAAAACCCGGTGTGAACCAAGCCCTGTCCCTGCGCAAAATAAGCCCGTCGAAAAATGGTTTTTTATAGAATCCGAAGCTCCGACTTTCTCTCCCAAGCTCCTGTGATGAATCGGGGCACTCGATTTAGAGTCTGCCTACTGTCTACCGTGTACTGTTTACTGCTTACCGGCGTCTCAAACCTTGAACTGCATTTGATGGAGTCTCTTGTATAGCCCTCCCTGTTCCATCAAACTCTCGTGGTCGCCCATTTGCACTATCCTGCCGTGCTCCAGAACCACGATCTTGTCCACGTTCTGGATGGTTGATAATCTATGCGCGATAACAAAGACTGTCCGTCCCTTCATCAACCTATCGATAGCTTCCTGAACTAACGCCTCGGATTCGGAATCTAATGAGGAGGTGGCCTCGTCAAATATGAGTATGGGGGGATTCTTGAACAGGGCCCGGGCAATCGCTAATCTCTGCTTTTCTCCGCCGGAAAGCTTGACTCCCCGGTCTCCGATTATGGTCTGATACCCCTGCGGCATTGCCATCACAAAATCATGGGCATTGGCGGCCCGGGCAGCATTGTGGAGTCGATCTTCGGATGCCTTCTCATAACCATAGGCGATATTATTCCACACTGTATCGTTGAACAGAATGGTCTCCTGGGTTACGATACCCATCATGTTTCTGAGAGAGCCTATGTCGATTTTCCTCAGATCGATTCCGTCTATCTTGATTGTTCCGGCAGTAGGGTCGTAAAAGCGCGGGAGCAGATCCATGGAGGTGGACTTGCCCGCTCCGGACGGACCCACCAATGCTACGGCCTCGCCTGCCTTGACCTCAAAGCTAATCTGTGAAAGAACCTCCTTGCTGTCGTCATAGCTGAAGCTGACATTCTCGAAGATCACGTTTTCCTGCAAGGATTCCTTCTTGACCGCTTCCGGATGGTTTCTGATTTTCGGCTCGGTGCTGGTGACTTCGAATATCCTCTTGCCGGCAGCCAGCCCCTGCTGGATTTCGATGTTCAAATGACTGATGGTTCGAATGGGCTGCATCAGGGAGAGCATGGCAAAAAGGAAAAGGAAGAACCTGCTGGGGTCCAGCGTTCCGGTCAGAATCTGCCTGCCGGCAAACCACAATAGCAGAACCGCGGCAAATACCCCCATCACCTCGGTCAAGGGGGGAGCCAGAGAGCCTACCCGGGTGAGCTTCACCATGGTTCTGAAATAGTCCCTGGTGGCATCGGTGAATTTCTTAATCTCGAATTTCTCCATCACAAAGGCCTTCACCACCCGGATGCCGGAGATGGTCTCCTGCAAGGTCGAGGTTATGGCACCCATCTTCTCCTGGGTGAGGATGCTGGATTTTCTCACCTTCTGCCCGAATGTGCCAATTATCAGCATGGCAACCGGAAAGAGCAAAAGGGCGATAAAAGCCAGCTTCCAGCTTGCCCAGAACACCAAAAACAGATAAACCAAAACCAGGAATCCCTGCCGTAGGGCTTGAGCAAAACCATTTGCCACCGCACCCTTCACCAGAGTGATGTCGTTGGTGATTCGGGAGATCAAAACACCGGTCTTCTGTCCGTGAAAGTATTCTAAGGGTAGAAGATGAAAATGATTGTAGAGCTTGTTCCTCAAATCCATGATCACACCCTGTTCCACCCTGACGATGAGAAAGCTCTGAGCGTACCAGAACAGATTCTTCAGCAGAAAGATCAAGAATACCAGAATGCAGAACCTTCCTAACGTCTGCAGATGAGTCTTTCCCACGATGAGTTGATCGAACTTCTTTTTCAGCGTCTTGGGTAATAGCACCACCAAGCTTTCTTTTTCCTGATCTGGACCATCACTCTGCTCGAAGGTTTGCTGGGTGATCTCGCCCGGCTGAGAGAACAGGATCTTAGTAAAGGGAACTATCATGGTGATGGAGAAGCCGCTCATTGCGGCAAAGAGCAGCATGAAGATCATGGCGGGGATGAGATATCTTAAGTGTGGCTTAAGGTGTGACAGCAGCTTGAAATAGTCTTTCATTCAGATTTTCCTTACTCTGGCTTTACCGCACCCCCTATCTTCCTCTCTCCATAGAATGGAGAGGGGTTCACCCTGAAGGGGACTGAGGGGGAGAGAGGTCCGGAGATGTCAAGTACGAGTCACCAGCCGCGATTCAACCATCTCCCGAAATGCATTTTTAACAGTCTCAATTGATATTTTCCCATTAGGCGACTGGACGATCCGATGTATCGTGCCCTGCGGCCCGAACTTCACCGGATCGGAGTCTAAGAACAAAGCCAGAGTCGACGTTCCCAGCGCCGCCGAAAGATGCATCGCTCCGGTATCCGGCGAGATAAACAGATTGCATCTTTCGATCAGAGCGGATAGCAGAGGAAGGTCAAACAGCCTCGACACTATTTGACTGCTGCCCGCTGCTTTGATTTTCTCTATGATCCTTCTCTCCTCGGGTCCCCAGAAGAATATCACCTTGGCGCCAAAGGAATTCGTTATCCAGTCGGCTAGCACTTGAAAACTCTCCACCGGCCACCTCTTGGCGCCCCTTCCTCCGATGTGCATCCCCACCAGAAAGTCACCGTTCTCAACTCCGTTTGCCTTGAGGTACTCGCTTGCCTGGGTCTTCTTAGCGGGATCGACCTCGATCTTGAGACCTTCCGACTGGAAATCTCCCACCAGATAGCGCAAAAGGTCGAGATGCATCTCGGAAGCATGTTTGTTTGTGGAGGAGGCAGGAACCTCCAGGTTCAAGAAGAGATGGCTTTTGGGTTTTTGGTATCCTATTCTGTACCGGGCGCCGGAGAGATACACCAGAAACGAGTTGTTAAGGGAGAAGTTGTTCTCGTCGCCGGCGTCGATAGTCAGGTTGAACTTCTGTTTTCTAACTCTTCTTATGAAGAGTACCAGTGAAAGGGGGTGAAAGATATACTGCTTTTTCTTGGCAACCAGTATTCGGTCCACTAAATTTGAATTGGAAAAGAGGGTGTGGAAGGTTTTGCTGGCTAAATACCAAACCTTTGCTCGCGGGAAAAATCGCCGGAGGGCTGAGAGAAGCGGAGTGGTCAGGATCAGATTCCCGATCCGATCGTCCTGCCGTATCACCAGAATCCTGTTGATCTGAGCAAGATCGACGTCGTTCCGGTTCAGGCTTTCTTGCCTTAAGAAAAGCCCGAGAGCGGAGACCAAGAATTTCTTTCCCGCCTGTTCGATCTTCTTGAAAACCATAGAGTGCCTCTTAAAAACGCCCAAAATCATATTAATGCCAGCCAGGGTAAAAGTCAATGATTTTGTCTGTCGGCGCAAAGGGAGGGGTAGCCGTCCCGCCTGCGGCGGGACGCGAGCAGGAGGAAGACTCCCGTTCTTTTTTCTTGCCTCCTCACACTCAAATCCTATTTTGGGTAAAAAGCCATGTCGTTCAAATGGAGGAACGATGATCGATTCATACGATTTCGGGGAGGTGGTGATCGACGGCAGGAAGTATACCTCGGATTTGATAATCTGTCCGGACGGAATCAAGGATCAATGGTTCAGAAGAGAAGGACACCGGTTGTGCACGGATGATCTCGGAGACGTGCTGGACAAAAAGCCTGACGTCATTGTGGTGGGTACCGGAAATCCGGGGTTGATGAGGGTATTGCCGGAGACCGAGAAACTGATTGAGTCCAAGGGGATCAAGTTGATTGTTCAGCCAACCAGGGAAGCCTGCCGGACCTATAATCAGCTTACGCCCTCACAGGAGGTCATCGCGCTTTTACATCTTACTTGTTAATTCCTGGAAGTCCCTCATAGTCGTAAGTACCCGTGGTGCAACAGGGGAGAGGCTACCCGAGCGGGCCTCTCAAGAGATGTATATCGTCGATCCAGGCTGTGCCTTTGCCGTCTATCACCAGGTTGAGTTTCACGGTATCGGGGTTCTCCCCCTTTCTTAACATGAAGAAAATCTCCTCCGTGGTCCAGCCGGTTGTGCCGGTGAGGGGACTCTGAAGCCCGCGAGAGAAGAACTCTCCCACGCCGGTGAAATGGCACCACATCTCCAGGAAGACCTTCCCCTCGACGTCCTCGGTGCGAACCCTGGCTCGATAGATCAAGCGGGCGTTCTCGATATCTACGCCGCTGACCTCGAACAGGCGAACCACGGTGGATTCAGTTGCAGTGATTCGCAAGGATCCATTGCCATCAGCCGAGTTCTGCCTATCGATCTCTACGCCCGATTGAATAACGAGTCCCTCCATGTTGTCGACGGGAAAATGCTGCAATTCCGTGATCTGTTGGGATGCCTTCTGGCCGCATCCCAGCGTCAGAAAGACCATGCATACAGCAATTGTCAAAACCAGAGCCTTCTTGCTCATATATCCCCTCCTCGTTTGTTCAGGTTTCACTTCGCACACTCTTTGTCGAAGACTCTCGTATTGGCCAGAACTTCATCCTGAATGAACCTATTGAACGTTTCATCTGTCGGAGATAAGTCGATGGAAATACCCCAGAATTCCTCCAGCGAAGCCATGCCCGCTACAAGAAAATAGGTTTTCTGTCCACGTGTCCAGAGGAATGCTCTAAATCTGAATGGTTTTGTTATCTCGCGGTCGCCCGCTCTGATGTTGTAGCTGAAATTCCCATGTCCGATTATGCACTCTTCTCTTGCGACCATGCCTCTAATCTTGATATCCGTGATTCTGAGTGCGGTTCCTGAAACGACAGAGTCGCTCTCAATTTGTGCAACGAATTGGTTGAATAACCCGGTTGAGAGTTCACTTCTCCTATTAGTCCATCTCAACTCAACATATTTATCTGAATCGGTCAAGAGAGTCCAAAGCGTTCCATTGGTAGGCGTCATACCGTTGGGGTACCATTCAGAGTCCCAATATTCGGAAGTTCGCCAGCTCTCCGGAGTGCGGAATGAAAGATTGTACATTTTGGACAGGTAGAGGTGATTGAGCATCGGGTGTTTTTGAACGTTTGCCGTTCCGTGGCAGCTGACAGATAAGGTAATATCGTTTTGAAGTTCGAGCAGCTCCGGGGATGTCCCCTTTCCCACATTGATGTTGCAATCAGCTATTAATTGCCTCTTGGTCTCCGGGCAGTTCCATACGATGAACCTGCTCTTGATCGCCCCTTCGTAGATTGTGCCGTCCACGGAGTAAGCTCTGTGGGCGGCAACTTCCATCTCTCCGACATTTTCACTCAGAGTGAAGGGCATGTTGGGTCCCCAGAAGTTGAGCATCAGATTCCGAACATACTCGGACGAAAGCTGTTCCCTTTCTTCGGTCAGTGGCCGCCAGTGCACGAAATACATCAGCCACTTATCATGATGCAACCTGATGACGCCGCCGTCAGGAAGCGTGTCCCGCCTGAGTGTCCAGTCATCGCCTGAACTGCGAAGTGCCTCGAGGTCGATTGGGTCTCTCGGGCTTCTGGTGCAGCCAACACAAAGCAGCGCAAGGCAAAGGAATGATGTGAGGAGTAAAGGACAAGCTGCCTTCTTCAGATCATTCTCCTTCAATGTCGTGTTCGTGTGGATTACACCGGGACCCATGCAATCTGCGGCTTGGGTCCGAACAGCGTCAATCGCAGTAGTGGTCCCGGTTGACCTTGGCTTCTTCCCACCATTCCGGGACGTCAGAGTCCTGGTGGGGTACCCAGTGCCCCACGAACATAGGCCAGTTATCATCTACGCGAAAATACCAGTATTCGCTGTAGATACACCCGGAGGGGCAATCGCCCCAGGCCTTTCTAAACAAATAGGTGCTTCCGTAAACGTCGCGCCTGGCGTAGACATTAGGCCGATCTCCCGCAAGGTGGTTTGGGAAGGCGTAGCGCACGCCGGGCAGCACACCGTACAATTCAGACAAACGATAAGGATGCAGCCTGCCCTCGAAATAGAGCACGGAGAAACCGTAGCGTCTGAGGAAGAGTGTATCCAAGGTCGCCAGCTCCAGTTTTTTGTTGAGAACGTCCCAGGCGTGATACTCTCCGCTGAGAACTTGTTGTTCGGTCGTGTCGTCGAAAGCCATGACGAGGCACCCGGGTAGCCAGGGCGTCCGGAACTCGATGCCGGCCAGGTTCTCGTAGGCGTCTCCGAAAGCCGCGCGAATGGCAGCCAGATCTCTGAGCACCTGGTCATAGAGGTGTTTTGGAGCCACCAGCTCCCCGGAGAGGCAGAGCGCGATGAGCTCAGCTTCTTCGTCTGCCTTGGGCGTACGCGGCGGGCACTCGTTCCTGGTGGACTTAGAGCAGTTGATGACTATGGAAAGCACAACAATCGCTGCGAGTGTAAAGCGGCAATGAGTAAGCATAAAGCCCTCCCTTCGAGACACTGTCAATCGCAGTAATGCTCCCGGTTCAGTCTGGCCTCTTCCCACCACTCCGGAACATTGGGCTCCTGGTGAGGCGCCCAGTGTCCCACGAACGCAGGCAAGTTATCATCTACGCGAAAATACCAGAATTCGCTGTAGATACACCCGGACGGGCAATCACCCCAGCCATACCGAAAAAGGTAGGTCATTCCCTCCCAGGTTTGCCTGCAGTAAACGTTGGGCAGGTCTCCCCGACTATAAGATGGATTCACGGTCCATGTTCCGGGCAGCACTCCATACAGCTCTGCCAAGCGATGGCCATGCAGCCTGCCCTTAAAACTGAGCGTGGCTAGACCGATCCAATCCAAGAGCATTGTATCAATGGTCATCACCTCGTACTTCTCATTCAGCTCATCCCAGGCATGATATTGCCCACTGCGAATCTGCTCAACTGCGGTGACATCAAAACCAATCATGAGAAAACCTGGTGACCACGGCGGCGAAAACCTAATCTGGTCAATCAGTTCAATCGTGTCCCCAAAGGTCGCGCGGATGGTTGCGAGGTCGCGTCGCACCTGCTCGTACAGACCGTCGGGAGCCACCAGTTCTCCCGAGAGGCAGAGCGCGATAAGTTCTGCTTCCTCGTCCGCCTTGGGTGTGCGCGGGGTGCACTCGGTTCTGGTCGACTTGGAGCAGTTGATGATTAAAGGAAGCACAAGAATGGCTGCGAGTGTAACGCGGCAATAAGTAAACACAAAGCCCTCCCTTCAAGACACTGTCAATCGCAGTAATGCTCCCGGTTCAGTCTGGCCTCTTCCCACCATTCCGGCTGCGGGTCTCCCTGGTGTTGGCGCCAGTAACCGACAAGAACAGGTTCGTTTTCCTCGAAGATGAAGTACCAGTACTCGTTAGAAGTACATCCTGATGGACAGTCGCCCCAAGCATTTCGAAACAAGTAGGTGAGACCATCCGTGGCCTCTCTGGCGTAAACGTTAGGCCCGTCTCCGTCCCCGAAGTTTGGCTCGACGTAGATTACTCCGGGAAGAGCCTCGTATTCCTCCGCCAGACAACACGGATTCAGCCTGCCATCGAAGACGAGCGAGACAAGACCGGACCCGCCTATTTTGATTTCGGTCACGTGATAATACTCGTTAAGCTCCTCCCAGGCGTGGTATTCCCCATCCGCGATGAGCTGAGCTGCACTCTCGTCAAAGGCCATCAAGAGATAACTGACCCTCCACGGCGGCCAAAACTCAATGGCGTTGAGTGCCTGGATAGTGTCACCGAATTCAGCACGAATTGCGGTCAGATCGTCTAATACGTCGTCGTAGAGACTGTCGGGGGCTATGAGTTCCCCGGAGAGGCAGAGTGCAATGAGTTCCGCCTCCTGATTCTCCTTTGGGGTGATATCGATAGGTGGTTTTTCCGTGTCGTCGTTGCCAGTCTCGGTCTTGGTTGACTTCGAACAGCCAACCATAAAGCTCAAAATGAGCATGACCACGAGCACGATGCGCCAATACTTGAACATATAGCGCTCCTTCCAATAAAAGGTTCACTCGCAGCCTGAAGGGTGGCCGGTCGGCCAGGGCGTTTGTTTTTCGACCTTTGCTTCCCGCGAACCTTGGTGAGAAATCCCGTGGTTAAATGCTTTTACTCCGGGGAGATGCTCTCCCCATTATTTCATTCGTGACCTCCCACTTCTCAATCGTCAAATAACCAAGAGAGATGTCTCTGGTTCTTCCATCCTATCAATGAAATTCCAATACCTAACTGCGGCATTATTACGTCTTGTGTGTATGATTTCAATATCTCGCCCGCTTTGTCGAAATCCTCATCCTTCCCATAGAAGAAATATCCAGCCGGCGTATCGTAATGGTGTCCCGCACTTGAGCAAGGATAAGGGATTTCACCGGAATCAGGAAACTGAAATTCCTCTAAGTTGATTTCACCGAGCAAGGTGTCCAGGAAATCCTCGCATATCCAGGAAGTCTCGGTGGTCGTTCCACATAGATAGGCGAACGAGTTGGGTGGATAGCGCCAGAGCAGTTCAGACTTAGGCCTGGTGAATCGTGATGTGTGCTCAGTGATTTCAATGGAAGAGTCGGTGACGGTGAGAGAATACCTGTCCGTGACATCCCTGTAGGAAAAGTAGATTGAATATTCCCCGGTGGAGACGTCCAAAAACGATCTAGATGTAGCAGGTCCTATAGCTGTGGCACAAACCTCCGGAGCATAAATGCCGGAAACATCAATCGAGATTTGATTATTCCGCACTGCCGTTTTAGATCTTATAGACCAGTTGCAGCAAGGGTACATCTTTTCTGTAAGCATTGATAGTATTAGACGTGGCTCACTGATTGCCTCGTGATCTTGATATCCTTCTTGAAAACGGAAGATGAGATTGCCCTCTATCGGTCTCACTTCCCCTTTTTCAGAGTCAAAAATGCCGCAACCCAGAAAAAGAAGCAGAGGTGCGGCAGCCAAGAACAAGGCAAATGTTCTTATTTGATCAGATATATTCATCTTTTCATCCTTCAGTAATATGTCATTTGGGCTAATCGCCTTCTTGCCTGCCTATTTTCGTTTAGAGCCCGGTTGGAGACTGTTCACCTCGCCAGATGCCCCCCGGGGGAGATCTTCTCCCCATTAATTCATTCGTGAGCCCTTACTATCTCGTTTGCTTTATCAGTGGGGATGAACTGGTGGTAGTTATCCCGGTCCAAGTAGGTTATCCCCTTCTCCAGTGGTCTCATTTCGAAACCATTGAGGAATGCTCTAATCCCCTCATTCACGCCGAGATTAACAGATAAGCTCTCTGTTGCCTTAAACTCCGTACTCATGTTTTGGCTGATGAAGCCTACGTATAACTCGACTCCGTCGGAGGTAACTCTGATCCAGCTTCGTCCTCCTGCTTCTATTCGCAGGATCATCTCGGGAGCAGTCCCGATCTTCTCGTCCAGAAGACGCATGAATAACTCCATGGTGTCCGGCGGCTCCGGGGTCACCTCCAAGCTCTCTGCTTCAGCCACTGACAAGCCCATGGCTGCCTCTTGATACTCCCCTTCGCCGCCTTTGAACAGGAATACCAGGCATGCCGCTCCTATGACCAGACCGAGGAAAACCGAGAACGCAAAGCCTGCCGGCTTCCCCCTGGCAGGAGGCCTGACTGGCGGGCAAAGCCCTTGCACGGGCACTTGTTTCTGGATCGTCTCCGCAGGTGGAGTTTCCATCAGCGGCATTTGCGGCATGATCAGAGGCTTGGCCTCACCTTTCTTGGACCCCACCTCCTGTTCGTCCAGCACCTTGAGCATTTGATCGACGTCCAGCTTCAGGTACTCTGCATAAGCTTTCAAAAACGATCGCCGGTAAAATCCGGAGGGCAAGAGATCGAACCGGCCCTGCTCCATTGCCTGCAGATAGTCGAGTTTGACCTTCAGCTCCTCTGAGACATTCACCAAGTCGAGCTTCCTCTGCTCGCGCTGGTAGCGCAAAATCGAGCCGATCGGATTCGCCCGATCCTCATCGTCGAAACCAAATGTGATTTTATCCTGATTCAATTGGGGGGCTTCACCTTTCAAGTTAAATGATTTCTGCCAGCATCTCCTTAAGCTTGCCCGTGGGCAAGCCGATCACGTTGTCCAGACTTCCCCGGATGCTCTCCACCAAGAATCCGCCCATTCCCTGTATGCCGTATGCACCGGCTTTGTCCATGGGCTCTTTTGTGTCGATGTAAGCCCAAATCTTCTCATCATCCAGTTGATTGAACTTGACCTCGGTCATGTCGTAATCTGTGACGACCTTACCGTTGTATTTGTTAACCAGAGTGACTCCGGTGTAAACTCGATGCGTCCTTCCGCTCAGTTTCTTCAATATGGAGAAAGCGTTCTCTCGGTCTTGCGGTTTTCCCAAAATCTCTCCATCCAGCACCACTATGGTATCCGCCCCGAGGACTATGGCATTCTCAACCTCTTCGGCAATACTGGTAGCCTTTCTCCGGGAGAGCGACAGCACGTGTTGGGCCGGATCAGAGGAGGCTTCGCCCCCTTCGACATCAGGAGGGATTTTTGCCGCGAATTTCACCTTCTCTCTTTTCAAAATGTCCGCTCTTCGGGGCGATCGGGACGCTAAGATCAGCTTTCTTTCTCCAAGAAGCTCAGCTATACTTCTTTGCTTGATTGGCCGGGTTGTTTTTTCCATGGACGCGTTTCTTGAAATCCGCTTCTTGCGGACTGCATCTACCTGCTTTCCAGAATAAAGGTCACCGGCCCCCAGTTGTGGATCTCGACCAACATCTTTGCTCCGAAGACACCACTTTCGGCCTTAAGACCTGTGGCCTTTACCCGATCAATGAATATGTTGTATAGTCTTTCTGCCTCTTGCGGCTCAAGTGAATCGGTGAAACTGGGGCGTCTTCCCTTGCTGGTGTTTCCGTAGAGCGTAAACTGCGAGATCACCAGAACCTCTGCTTTAACGTCCAGAGCAGAGAGATTCATCTTCTGCTCCTGGTCTTCGAAGATTCTCAGGTTAACGCACTTTTCAACCAGGTACCCGACGTCTTCTTCGGTGTCACCGATTTTTGCTCCAAGGAGAAGTACCAGTCCTTTTTGGATTTGGCCCACAACTTTCCCGTCCACCGTGACCTTGGCCTCTTTTACCCTCTGCAAGACAACTCTCATGCTCCTCCTGATTCAGATCAAAGTTAACACCAGCAATAATGATTGTCAATAAAAAAGCCCTTTTGGGGCAATTCTCTCGAGGATATCAACGAAATCGGCCATGGGCAAGTAAACTACGAGCGGTTCCTTGAACGCCAGCAGCCTGTTTTGCTTTTTACTCTTTTAGTTTGTCCAGGATTTCTTGCGCCTTTTTGGCATCGGGTCCCTGGGGGGAAATGAGAAGGTATAATTCCAGCTCTTGTTTTGCCTTTTCCTTGGCGTTCAAGGATAGATAAGTCATTCCCAGGCGGAAATGAACCATGGCCAGATCAGGATTCAGTTTCAGTGCAGCATGGTACATCCTGACGGCTTGCTGGGGCGTGGATCTTTGATTGTATATATCACCCAAGCCCACATACGCCTCAGTAAGATTCCGATCCAGGGCCAAAGCTCCTCTGAAGTGGTCTTCCGCTTTTTTCAACTTGCCTCTCATAAGATAAATCGTGGCTGCATTGGAGTAGGTCTGGGGAGAATCGGTTTTCAACTGGATGGCCTTCTTGCAGGCATCCAGTGCCCGATCGTAGTCCTGACGCATAAGATGAAGATCAGCTAAGTTCACGTACGCGGCTGGCAGATGGCGACCCAGTTGGACAGCTCTATTAAGCTCAACTTCGGCCATGCCTAATATCCCCAGTTTCAGATAGACATATCCCAGGTTGTTATGAATCTCCGGTCTCTTGGGGGAAAGTTGCTCCGCCTCCAGATACACCTCTTCGGCCCGTTCGAACTCTCCCTCTTTGGCCAGGCGGGTGCCTTGGTTACTCAACACTATCTCGGGAAAAACCTGATGATATTTGTCATTTTGCTTCTCCGCTTCCTTTTCCATTCCGTGAGCGTTGAAGTACTTTATCAGGACGAAATGTCCGCTGTAGCTTTTTTTCACGTCGATCTCCAGGAGATTCTGAAATCGGCTGATGGATTTCTGCTCGTGCGAGTTCAGAATAATCCAGGGCACCGTGGAATAGAGAGATGTGAGTACCAATATCAAGCTCAGATACCCAAAACGGGGTTTCTCCCTGAGCAGGTGGAGCAGGATGAACAATCCCAGAATGGTGTAGCCCAAGCCGACAACCGAAAACAGGTCCCAATCGCGCGAAGCACCCAGATCGGGATCGACCAGGAAGCTGAAGAGAAGCTGGAAGGCGCTGACCAAAAGCAGAAAATGAAAGGCCCGGTCCTTAAAGAAAGATCCCTTTATCATGCAAGCAAGTGGCGCCAGCACCATAATCAGACCGACCGGCGAAGTTAGAAGCTGTTGATTTGCAAAGTCAAGGAAGTGACGAAGAGAAAATATAAGGTAGCCGGGAGCCGCGTAAGTGTCCTCCGAGAGGGGCACGAAAATAGGCGAGATGGTCCAGCTGAATTCCTTGTACATTATGAAGAGAAGTCCTGCAAAGACCAGTCCCGACCCGAGGATCAGAAATCTTCTGATGGAGGACGATTTCCCGTTCCTCCCTTTGGTCGCAAAAAGAAACAACAGTGAAGGCAAAAGATATAAAGAGGAGACGTGAGACAGAGAGGCAAGAACAAAAGCAGTTAGCGGGACAAACCATTTAACCTTTCCCTTGAGATACTCAAGGGATGAGAGGATGAAGGCAAATATGAAGACATACAGAAAGCTGTAGTGCTCGACATATCCGAAGAAAAGCTGAGTGCTCCCCATGCTGAGAAGGATCAGAAAGATGAGAACCTTCTCCCTCCTCTCCTTTCCCCAGAAATCAGCCAGAAGCAGAGCCAGGAACACGAAAACAACACCTGCCAGGCAGCTTATAATGGCATAGACGGTGGATGAATCCACTTGCCACAGTTTATCCGCCAGGTTGAAAGCTTTAACGTGGAGAAAAATCTCCAAAGGTTCTGCCCAGTGGACCGCAAGCTCCCCGGCGTTCAGACGGCTGATTATCTGGGCACCGTCGCCTAAGAAGTAAACCCGTTCCCTTAATAACCAGAAGGGTATGAAGAGGAGAGCACTAAACAGAGAATAGATCAGATACCGCCTCTTTCCACCTGGTGAACCGATGTTGTGCAGAAGACTCAAGATCCGAGATGCCAAAGAGTTCAAACCTCTTCGTGCCGCTTCATTCAGAGAGGGTATGAAAAACAGAAGAACGAAAGCCCCCGACAGAAGAGCCATCGCAGGCGGAAAATACGCCCACTGGTTGATCCCCCAGACTCGTCCTTTGGGGAAAAAGGAACCCAATAAATTAATCAAAACGATCAGGGCACAAAGGGCAGATAAGAGGTAAACCAGGCAGTTCTGCGAGCGCGGGCGAGATGGTTGTCCTGCTTTGCTATTTTTTTTCATCGAACGGGCTTGATTATCTGGGATCTGATATGTTTCTCTAATTGTCGTCGACCATAATAATCCGGTATTTTATCTTTTGCAAGGCGAAATTGGTCGAATTAGTCGGCGCTGAGAGGAAAGGGGAGAACCAGAACCTAACTTAAGTTAGGCTCTGGCCTAAAACCGAGCCTTTTGGTCGTTTTGAATTGGCTTGCAATTTCTGATACAAAACGTATCTTAACGCTCTATAACAAAAAAAGGTTTTGGGTTTTGCTGTTTCGTTGATGGAAATCTCTTTAAGATCGTCTGAAAGGTGGTTACATGCATTTGAAGATTGACGGCAACTACGGCGAAGGCGGGGGGCAGATTCTCAGGACTACGTTATCCTTGTCCTGTATCTTAAGGAAGCCGGTTGAGATAATCAACATCCGGAAGGGGAGGAGAATTCCCGGACTCCAGCCGCAGCACTTAACGTCGGTCTCCGCCTGCAAGAAGATCAGCAGCGCTGAAGTCGAGGGTGACGAACTCCAGTCAGTGAGCTTGAAATTCTCACCGCAGGAGATAAAAGGTGGAGATTTCAGCTTCGACGTGGCGGAGAAGAAAAGAAGCGCTGGGTCTACTTCGCTGATTTTGCAGACGCTATTTCTCCCGCTGAGCCAATGCGAGAATAGATCAAGCATTAGAGTGTTGGGTGGAACGCACGTGCCGTGGAGTCCCCCGTTCAACTACCTGAAGGAAGTCTTTGCTCTTATGGCGAAAAAAATGGAATGCGAGATAGAGCTTGAGATACAAAAATGGGGCTGGTACCCCAAGGGCGGGGGAGAGGTAACGTGTAGGATTGAGCCGACCGCCGAGTTCTCTTCATTGGATCTGACAGAAAGAGGGAAGTTGCTCAGGCTGTCAGGGATCTCCGCAGTCTCTAATCTCCCCGACTCGATCGCCGAGAGGCAGAGGAGTCAGGCAATCAAGGTTCTGAAGGGTAAAGGCTTCTCACCGGAGATTGAGCTGCTTCAAGGCCCCTCCATCGGTCAGGGGACTTTCCTTTTCCTGAAGGCGGAATTCGAAAACTCGTTAGCTGGGTTTGGAGCGTTAGGGGAGAGGGGCAAGAGGGCAGAGAAAGTGGCGCAGGAAGCATGTGACGAATTCCTGCAATTTATGCAAAGTGACGCAGCAGTTGACCCTCATTTGGCGGATCAGTTGATACCATATCTGGCGCTTGCTGACGGTAAATCGACCTTCACCGTATCCAAGATCACCAAGCATCTTTTGACCAACATCTGGGTGGTGAGGCAGTTCTTGCGCACTGAGGTTTCGGTTGAAGGAGAGGAAGGGGGCGAAGGGAAGGTGAACATCAGGCCCTCCGAGAATCCTTCTTAAGAGTGGGGCTTGGTAGCCGCAGGCCTTAGCCTGCGCGGGGATCGGTGAAATGAAAACGCTGGTTCGGGCGCCCCCACCACGAACCCGAGGTGCCGGACTTACTCTATTGGTTCATCTACCCAAATTTTCCCTCTTCTCCATTTGTCCAACCGATTTTCTGCATACATTGAGGCTTTTGTGTTGGGATGGTTTTTGATAATATCCTCAAAGAATTTCTTTCTTTCCACCGTTTTGCCGGATCCAGGGGTTGCCCACAGTATCACGGTTGGGACCAGTCCACTGTTCGGATGATCTTCTATAAATCGTAATGCCACTTCTCGGTTGTTAAATTGAGATGACACAAAAAGAAGAGCCGCATCCCTGTACACACTGTTTGGATACTCCTGAATCATTCTCCTTATCATTTCTCTTCCCTCGTCCCATTTTTTCTCAGGGTAACATTTCTTCCGCCCTTTCACCAAAAGGTAATAAGCCTTTCTTTCATCCCCTTTTGGCTTTTCCACTTTGAAGTTGAGCTTATTAGTCAACACAGGTGTAGTTTTTCCCTGATAACGATACCGAACTGTGGCTTGAATATAATACTCTCCTTCGGGCAAGAATCTTCCGTGTAAGGCATCTTCGTGTTTGATCCCATAGTTGCAAATAGATCCTACCAGATCGACAAAATAGATATCCCTCTCCCCCGGCTCCAAACTGGGAGGAGTGCCCACCGCAGTTCCTATTATGCATCCCCCATATAAAGTATCACCTTCATATGTAATAACCTCAATTCGTACCTTACCGGTTAGAGGATCTGCGGAAGCCTCCAAAGTCTTCTCTTTAGAGATATTCTCTATGACGATAGTTAGCCAGATTGCTTCATTAACTAGAAACTTTTCCTTGTCCAAAGAGATCGCAGCTTTCAGTGGCTGCTCGGCTATTGCCTGCGTGAATGATTTGGCAGGCCAAAAAGCGAGAACAAATAACAAAACTATCATGCAAATGACACGCTTATTTTTTTGTTTCATTTCTGTTTACTTTTTTCTTATCTGCCTTTAAAACTACTCTATTGGCTCATCTACCCAGATCTTGCCTCTTCTCCACTTGTCCAATTGATTCTCCGCATACAGGCCCGCTTTGGTGTGAGGATATTTTTTTATGATATCCTCATAGAATTTCTTTCTTTCAGCAGATTTACCAGTTTTTGGCGTAACGGCAAATATAACCGACGCCACCAAACCGCTATTGGGATACTTTTCTATGAATTTCATTCCTTCTTCTGGATGGTAGGCAAAGTTCGCCACCAGTTCTAAAGCCACGTCTCTGTATACACTGTTTGGATACTGCTCAATCATTCTCCATATCATTTCCCTTCCTTCCTTCCATTCCTGCTCAGGATAGCATTTCTTACGCCCTTTCACTAAAAGGTCATAAGCCTTTTTCTCTCTTCCTTTTGGTTTTTCTACCTTGAAGCCAAGTTTATTAGTTAGCACAGGAGTACTCTTACCTTGGTAACGATACCAGACTTTGGCTTGAACGTTATACTTTCCTTCAGGCAGGAGTCTATCATGTAAGGCATCTTCGTGTTCAACGCCGTAGTTGCAGATTGGTCCTACGATATTGACAAAATAGGTATCCTTTTCCCCAGGGTCTAACCTAAGACCTCCACCGAAAGTAGCTTGTATGCATCCCCCATATAAAGTATCACCTTCATGTGAAACAACCTCAATTCGCACTAAGCCATATATAGGGTCTGGAGAAGCCACCAAAGTCTTGTTTTTAGAGATATTCTCTATGACGATGGTTAGCCAGATTGCTTCATTAACTAAGAACTTCTCTTTGTCCAAAGAGATCGTGACTTTTAGTGGCTGGTCGCCTATTGCCTGCGTAAATGAATCAACAGGAAAAAATGCGAGCGCAAATAACAAAATCATCATACAAATGACAAAGTTATTTTTTTGTTTCATTTCTGTTCACTCCTTTCTTATTTTTGGTTCTGTTGTCTCAAAAAATACCTGCAATTATCTTCAGATGTCGAATCATAGCAAAAACCCATGGTGCTGAGGACATCATTGTATGTTGGCTCGAGGTGCCCTCACCCCGAACCTGACATGTTGCAGGGCAGTTGTGGCCTGTAACAATAGCGGCCTTCCTAAGGATGTTCCGTATGTTAAACGGAGGTCCGGCTCGTTTCTTTTGTCTTGACTTTCGCCCTCAAATACACAATTTTCTCTCCATGTCGAAAAACGTCTTTTTTCTCTCCGATGCTCACCTGGGAGCAGAAGAGGAAGACAAGGAGAAGCTCAAGCAAGAAAAGCTCATCTCTTTTCTTGACAAGGTGAGAGAAGAGGGGGAGTTCCTGTATCTCGTCGGGGATATGTTTGAATTCTGGTTTGAGTATAAGAACGTAATGCCTAAGAAGCATTTCAGAGTTCTTGGCAAGTTAAGGCAACTAGTGGATAGCGGGATAAAACTGAAATATATCGTGGGTAATCACGATTTCTGGCTGGGGGATTTTCTTCCCCGCGAGATCGGCATCCCCATCTTCAAGGAGCCTTTGGAGGTGGTCCATCAGGAGAAGAGGATCTTCATCACGCACGGAGATGGGCTGGCCAAGAAGGATTTGGGATACAGGATCTTGAAGAAAATACTAAGGAATCGAGTGAACATCTTCCTCTATCGGCAAGTTCCACCAGACGTCAGCTATCCTCTAGCCAGGTTTGTGGCCCGAAGGAGCAGAAAGTCGGTTCAGAAACGGGACTCAAGTCACCTGCAAGAATATGAGAGTTTCGCCGCCGAGAAGATCAAACAGGGCTTCGATGCGGTAATCTTAGCCCACACCCACGTCCCGGTCCTGCGTGATTTAGATGGACGAACATATCTAAACCCGGGGGACTGGTTTCAGCATTTTACGTACGGAAGGCTGCACAAAGGTAAGTTCTATCTGGAAGCCCACGGTTAGCTTCGTTTCCCACCGGAAGATTCGCGGACGTGAATCACGAAACCGGTGAAGGTTTCTTCACTTTCTTTTATCACTGAAGCCGTGACCTGGTAATTCTCAGAGAGTATTTTCGTCTCTTTCACCAACAAATCACATCCTCCCGTCCCCGTTTGAGGCTGGCTGATCGGACGCCAAGCTTTGATCTCTTCGTGGCGCCCGAGTTGTCTCATTTGAATTATCGAGAGGCAGGTGACAATTAGCGCCACCTGGGGGAGCTTTTTTGTAAAAAAGTGCATACTCCCTCGTATCGTCTTGGGCTTAAAGAGGTTAGGGTTCGGAAAAAAAGTGAGAAGGCGGGAGCCCCAAGTCTCAGTTTGATGGAAAATCTGTACGAACAAGAAACCTGTGTCCCTCGCACCGGGAAGAGTTCCATCCCGCCTGAGAGACAGAGCCAAATAGATTGATTTATTATATTGACAAAAACGAAACGTATGTTATATTGAGATTAAGTTGACTTAAAATGTCTTGATTCATACGGACGTTCCGAAACAGAGGTCTTTCATGCGTTTCTTCGTGAAATTTTTAAGAATCGTAACTCTTCTGGTTCTGCTGGGGCTGTTGATTTACGGACTCAGGTTGGGGGATTTTGCGGAGACGCGATACAACGGCTCAATCCTGTGCATCTCCTGCATCGGGATTGAGTAGGGTGCGACAGGGCTGGTAACCTCGTGCGCCGCCATCAAAACGGCCTTCGGGAAGGAGAATGAAAAGACGGCTTTTCCAGATAGGGACCCTGGTGGTCTCCAACTCTTATGTTGGCGCGATACTCTACAATACCATCTATCAGGGCCCTTTCAAGGGAATCTGCGTGCCGGTGATGAATTGCTACGGCTGCCCCTTAGCGACGGTAAGCTGCCCCATCGGAACACTTCAGCATTTTGCGATCATAAAAGCTCTGCCTTTCATGTTGATCGGCATCTTCGGTATCATCGGTCTGATGGTGGGAAGAATGACCTGCGGGTGGCTTTGCCCCTTTGGGTTTTTTCAGGAGATGCTGTACAAGATAAAGACGAAGAAATTCTTTCCCCGAAAAGTGTGGAGCTACAGCAAATACGTGGTATTGGTAGGGTTGACCCTGCTGGTGGCCTACTGGGTGGGAGAGCCCTGGTTCTGCAAGCTGTGCCCGGTTGGCACCCTGGAGGCCGGTATCCCGTTTGTGTTGTGGAATCCCACCGGCGATATTTTCACCGAGGGAGGGAGCATAGTCTCCCGGATCGGGACTTTGTTCTATGCCAAGCTCTTCATCCTCTTTGCGCTGATTGCAGCGGCTACCTTTGTGCAACAACCGTTTTGCCGGTATGCCTGCCCCATGGGAGCCATCTGGTCGCTTTTCAATAGAGTCAGCCTTTTCAAATTGAAGGTCCGCTCCAGCGTCTGCGCGTTTTTTGACGACTGCCACCAGGGATGCCCCATAGACATCAACGTTCACCATAACCCCAATGACGGCGACTGCATCCGCTGTCTGGAATGCACCAAGTGGACCTGCAAGACCGTCAAGTTCAAACCGGTGTGGAAGGAGGAGGCTCCTCCGGAGCACGAGCATGAACATTCTCACTTAGAGCAGATGGTGAAGGAGATGATCGAAAAAGAACGGCAAGGCCAGGATCACAAAGGCTGAAGGCGAATTTTGAGGGTCGGTAAATGAGAAATCAGTTAACAATTCCTTCAAGGATGGTGCCTATGCGAAGAGCAATCATTTGTTTTTGCGTATTTCTGTTTTTCTTGCTTCTCGGTGTCAATGTCTTAGCGGATGACGCGAAGGAGGAGTTGAAATGTGTTGCGGAACAACCCTCCGGGATCTATGCTGAGGGTGAGGATATATCCCTTGGTGACAAATACGGTGTGCCTCGTAAGCAGGTGCTGCTGGAGCTGTTTGGCCGTCCTACCTGACCTTCCTGTCCCTATGCGGCAGTTGCCGCGGATTCGCTGAGAAAGCTGAGAGGAGACAGCCTGGCCGTGCTTGAGTATCATACCAGCGGCCCTTTCAACAATTCGGATGCCAGCGGTAGGGTAAATTACTATGGGCTGGAGTACGTTCCGACTGCGATTTTTGACGGAACGAACTGGTATGTGGGCGGCAGCAACGCCTTCAATGCTTACAACACCAGATACAATCAGCAGATAGCCATAGGAACTCCGGGCGTGCTCTCCCTGAAGATAGTAAACTATAACCCGGCTCTCAGAACTGGAACAATTACAGCCAAATTTCAGGCGACAGAACAGATGCAGGAATCAAGCGTGAATCTTCGCTTTGCCATCACAGAGAGCCACAAGTTCTATCAGTGGCAATGGCTGGACAGTCTCCAGTTCATCATGCGAGACATGCTTCCGGACCATGTTGGCGTGGGTTTTTGGGTGGACCAGGGCGAGACTTATGTGGACAGCCAAAGTTTTTACATCGATCCTGACTGGGTGGACCGTCATTGCGAACTGGTGGTTTTTGTGCAGAGCGATAAAGGCAAGCAGGTTCTGATATCCAATCTGATTCCCCTGTATCAGACTCACGTTTCGGGAGATGCCAATGGTGACAGAGCGGTCACCGTCTCGGACGTGGTCTTCCTGACGAATTATATTCTCTATGGTGGGGTGGAGCCGAGACCATCGGCCTCCGGCGATCCCAATGAGGATTGTGTCATAGACGTTGCGGATGTAATCTTCTTGATGAACTACGTGTTTCTTGGAGGACCCGCGCCGCTTCGTGGATGGGAAATAGATTAGGCTAATTTAGGCCCAACAACTCAAAGTAGGTGTGGAGTGCACAAACGACAGAGAAGAAGGATGGCCCCGGCAGGAATTCTTATTGTTCTTCTCGGCTTCGCCGGGCTGGCTGGTTCGGGTGAGGTCACTCTGAAATGTCTTCCGGACGACCTCTCTTTGACTGACTCAAAGGCACAAGATGGTCCCGCAGCGAACGGATACAGTGTGCCTCGCAAGCAGGTACTGGTGGAGATCACCACTGCGACCTGGTGAGGCGGTTGTTCCTACGCGGCAGTTGCCGCCGATTCGCTGAAGAAACTGAAAGGAGATAGCCTGACCGTGCTCTCTTACCATGCCAGCGATCCTTTCCAGTGCCCGGACGGCCTCCCCCGGATGATCTACTACTTCGGCGACACCATCTGGCTCCCCACTGCGGTTTTCGACGGGAAAGACCCGCGGATCGGTGGAGGGCAACAGGCATTCTCCATCTATGAGGAGATGTATAACCAGCACATAGTGATTAACACCCCGGGAGTTCTCTCCGCAAGAGTGGAGTACGATTCCTCCACCCGAGATGGAGCGATAGTAGCCGCATTCACCTCGGTGGATTCGATATTGCAGACTGATTTGCACTTTCGCTATGCTATCGCCGAGAGTCATATATACCATGAGTGGCAGGACTTGGACAGCCTTCAGTTCGTAGTACGGGATATGCTTCCGGATCACATGGGCGTGCCGTTCTCCATCAGTCAGGGCGAGACAGTCGTAGATACCCAGAGTTTTCACATCGACACCGCATGGGTGGCTGGTAATTGTGAGTTGGTAGCTTTTGTCCAGAGCGACCAGGACACCACGGTCTTGATATCCATTTCGGCGCCCCTGGTTCGGGCCCATGTTTCGGGGGATGCAAACGGCGACGGGGTGGTGACCATCTCGGATGCGGGCTTCCTGTCTAGCTACCTTCTCTTTGGCACTCCGGTGCCGGAACCGTTAGCATCCGGGGACCCAAATGAGGATTGCCAAATAGACATTGAGGATATAGTTTACTTACTGAATTACCTGTTTCACCAGGGGCCGGTGCCCCTTCGAGGATGCTAGACAAATTGAGTCGACTTAAAACTTTCAAAACTTTAAGGAGGTGCTCATGCCACAGAGACCAACGGTTTTAGTCGCGTTTGTGGCGCTACTTCTTGTTGTTGGGGGAGCCGCTGGCTGGGCTGATTCAGACCCCGGCGAGCTGCCATGTCTTCCGGGACAGCCCGATCAGTTCTCGCCGGAGGAGGAGATCTCGACCAAAGGCCCCACCATTCCCCGCAACATGGTCCTGCTGGAGGTGTTCGGCCGTCCCACCTGACCCTACTGCCCCTATGCGGCAGTTGCCGCAGACTCTTTGCTCAAGCTTAAAGGTGACAGTCTGGCTGTCCTGGAATATCATACCAGCGGTGATTTCACCAACTCGGACGCCAGCGGCAGGACAAGTTACTACGGAATCGCGTCCGTCCCCACCGCCAAGATCGACGGAAAGCGAACGTGTAGCGGAGGTGGCACCGGTACCTTTAGTTGCTACCTGGGCGCTTACAATTGGGAAATGCTGTTCACCCCCTCCCAATGCACCATCAGGCTGGATGTGATGTACGACCCCGTTACCCGACTCCTGGAGGTCCAGACCTGGACCACGGCTCTGGATGCCTTACAGAACCCACGCCTGCGTTACGCCATAGCGGAAAGTCACATATTTTACGAGTGGCAGGGCCTGGATAGCCTGCAGCACGTGGTCAGAAAGATGCTGCCCAACTACCAGGGGGTTTTCTGCAACGCCGGAGTGGGAGAGACGTTCTATGATTTCCAGAGTTACACTCTGCCCTCGACCTGGGTGGACGCAAACTGCGAGGTGGTGGTTTTTGTGCAAACCGATTACTCCCCCTTCACCGTGCTCAGGGTGGCCAAGGCGGGCCTCTTCCCCAGCTACGTGTTTGGTGATGCTAACGATGACGGGATAGTAGACGTCGGAGACGCGGTGTTTTTGATAAGCTATCTCTATAAGGGAGGCGATGCGCCAAATCCCTACGGCAGAGGTGACGTCAACAGGGATTGCCGGATAGAGGTTGGTGATATCGTCTACACGCTTAATTATCTATACAGGGGCGGAGACGCGCCCCTCAAAGGGTGTGACTGATTCTCTCTCAAGGAGGTGATTCTTTTTTAAAGACAGGTGAGAAGAAAGACAACCAGCGAAGGGGTTGACAGATATTTGGAGAGTTCAAAGTGTCAGATCTAAAGGAGGATAGATGTACGCATACACACGCACTCTGGCGGCTCTGGGGGCAGTCATACTTCTTGTTTTGTTTGGGGGTGTGCTAACTGATCGTGGCGAGGCTTTTGCAGAGCCCCTCAGTTTCGACTTCACCTTCACAAGCGATGAGACAGTTAAAGTTGTCGCCACCTGGGACACTGTTCGGTTTCAGGCGCTTTTGACTAACACCGGAACCGAGGCCGATAGTTATCTTGTGAGTCTTGCGGAGAATCCTCCCACTCCCGAGGATTGGTGGAGGGAGTTCTGCGCCGGCGGGGTCTGCCCCATTGATTCCCTGGTAACGTCGTTCAAGATTTTCAACGGAGAATTCCTGCCGCCATTACCGTCAGGCCAGACGGACGCCCCATACCTGGACGTCATTCCCAGAAGCGCAGGGCAAGGGAACTTCACCATGTCGATAGAGTCGTTAAGCAACCCGGGCGTTAAGCTGACCAAGTCGTTGACTTTTCTGCTAAGTGCTCAGGGTGAACCACAGGCTCCCGTTACCGGGAACTGGGGGATGATCATTCTTGCCTCGCTCATTTTGGCAACGGGGCTGTATTTGATATACCGGAGGCTCAAACCGGTGAGGCAAACTTAGGCCGATAAACAGGTTGTAATCGCCTAATTCATTGGGCCTTCAGAACCTGAGTTGTCCCTTTGGCGACTGCCGTTTTAGATATGGATGTTGAAAAGAGCTTCTCTTCCGAGGAGCTCTTTTCCCTGAATGCCCCGGCCTGCGTGTATCGCCTGAGCGCATCCGCCAGGTTTCCCTCATCCGTGGAAAAGGAAGCATGACTGTTGATTGCATTTGTTGAAATGGATCAGGGAAATGGTAGATAACGAATCTTCGGAAGCAAGCCGCATGGAAAAAAACCATCGCTCTCTTGGCTTTGATCGTTATAATAGGAGATAACCGGAGGTGGATGACACGTGATTTCGCCTGATCGAAGAGAAGCGATAGCCGCATATCTCAAATCCTGGGGAATTCTTGTTTTGTTTTTAGTCTTGGTCTCGACCTTGTGGACCTGTAGCACCAAGAATCTCCTAGGCATAGAGAAGGCCGGTGCCATTTTCGTGAATTCCAATCCGGCCGGCGCTGACATAATCGTGGACCATACTCTCACCGGCAAGAAAACCCCGGACACCGTTTTCGATATCGTGGTAGGAAACCACACGGTCTCGGTCAGCCGGTCAGGTTACATGGTCTCTCCGGACTCTGTGGTGATCACGGTGAGTGAAGATCAAACAGACACTATTGAGTTCACTCTTCTGGAGACCGACAAAGGATCGCTTAAAGTCTCCTCCAATGCTGCCGGCGCCACCATCTGCATTGACAACCAACCTACCGCAGAAGTCACACCCCACGTGTTTTTCAACAGCATTCCGGTGGGGCCTCACATAATCTCCATATTCAAGGAGGGATATTTTAACCGGGACCCCGCCAAAGAGATCCTCGACGTAGTCACCGGCGATACGGCGGAAGTTGACTTCGCGCTCGAACCGGGCACCGTGGGCAAAGCCGAGGGAGACATCACTCCGGACTTCCGCCTGCAGGATGATTACGGGTTCTGGCGCCAATTCTACGCTTACCGGGGATTTGTGACCATTATCAATTTCTGGGCAAGAGACTGCGATGCCTGTATGGACGAGTTACCCTACTTAGAGGAGATATATAGAGACTATTCTCCTGACAGTCTGATCATCTTCGGCATCAACTACGGAGGAAAACATGGCCAGGAGGGTCTTGACGCAATCCGCCGAACCCGGGAGGAGGAGGAACTCACCTTCATCTTACTTGTAGGAGTGGGGACCGGCGTCAGAAGCGATTATGAGGTAGCAGAGACTCCGGTAACGATTATCCTGGATCGGGAAGGAAAGATACACTACCGCGCTGTTGCGTTTGTCGACTGGTGGACGCCAGGAAAGTTGAGAGAAGAACTTGATGAGCTGTTCGGCAGATGACGTCAGGTGTTAGCATAGTCATACAACGAAAGGTGAAACCGTGTCCACAGGATCCAAATTCGTGCCAAGGTTATTGTCAAAAATCCTCATGACTTTTTTCGTTATTTGTGCGTTGACCTCTTATTCCCAGGCAGGCAAGAAGGGGAAAGCTCCCGGTTTCACCGCACCGGATCTGGAGGGTGAAAAGGTGGAGCTTAAGAGTCTTCTGGAAGATGGGCCGGTTCTGATCTCCTTCTGGGCGACCCACTGTAAATCCTGTATCAAGGAGCTGAACAAGCTCCAGAAGTTGTATCCGGAGTACAAGAAAAAGGGTTTTGAGATACTGGCAGTAGACGTGGACGGCCCGCGAAGCGTCTCCCGGGTGAAATCGAAGGTCAAGGGGCTTAAATGGCAGTTCCCCGTGTTGTTCGACACCAGCAAGGACATCTACAGAAAATATCACGTGCTGGGGATACCTCATACCGTGTTGATAGATCGCAACGGGGACATTCGTTACACCCATACCACCTACCGCTCCGGGGACGAGAAGACCATCTGGAAAAAGGTAGACCAGCTTTTTGCGGAGCAGAAGGAGGCTTCAGAAAAAAAAGAGGGGAAAGGTAGTGAAAAGTAGACTCGGCTTCTGCGATTTTGCTTTCCGTTCCAACATTAGCTTCCGTCTGGCTCTTTACCTGCTGCTGGCGGCGCTTTTTTCCGTATTCTCTTCCGCTTTTTCATTTGCTCAGGAATTCGATTTTACCGAATCTGATTCCTGGTCGGTCAGCGCCAGCAACCAGCTGGAGTTTTCATCCGACAGGAAAACTCATCAGGACATATTTCACAACTGGACCGACGTTGATCTTGTATATGGTATCTACTCTGCGAATCTCAGATACGAGGCTCACCAGCCTGACGACTGGGGGGTGAGTTGGGAGAAGCTCTCCTTCAGAAACTTTCAACTGTCCAGCGAGTTTCTGGAGCTGACCGCCGGCAATTATTACGTCATCTTCGGCAGGGGCTTGATCCTTCGCTCGTACGAGAACAGAGACTTAAGATATGACAATAATCTGGACGGCGTAAAGGGAACTGTCGAGTTTGAGGGGTTCAATCTCACCTTGCTGGGCGGGACTGCCACTGGAAAGTATGAAAGACTAAATGATCCCCTGCATGCTGCCGACGGCAGAGTCGCCCTCACCGATTGGATGACCGCCGGAGGGACTTACCTCCGCACCCATATCACCGATTTCGGGCTGGTGAGATTGGGCGGCGGGAATGCCGGCTTGAATCTGCCACACGTGGACTTCTATGCCGAGTACGCCAAGAAGTATAACCCGGACCTGCCGTATACTCCGAATGAGGGAGAGGGGATCTACCTTTCGGCCAACGTGTACACCGCAGGTCTGGGGCTGGCGCTGGAGTACAAGGACTATGATGACTTTGATTTCATCAACCCCAACCAGAACGTAACCTTAAACAACCCTCCTCCACTGGCCAGGGAACACGCGTATACCCTGCTGAACCGGCACGCGTACGAGCCTGCGCTGATCGATGAGAGAGGGATTCAGGCCGAGCTCACCAGCTCTCCGCTTGAGGGACTGTCGGTCCTGGCCAACTACAGCTACACCGCCGACAGCGATGAAGAGCTTATATTCTCCGAGACTTACGGGGAGTTTGAGTATGATTACACTGATCGGGCAACGGTTAAGGCTGGGTTCAGCAGGCAGGAAAGCAGACAGGAGGAGGGGGATCCTGTTCGCCTGGCCCCGGTGGTTGACTTAATCTACTACCTTTCAGAGTCAAACAGCGTCAACTTCATACTTGAGCATCTGTATACCGAGAAGCATGACGGAAAACTCACCTACTACGATCAGATTCTGTCGCTTTCCTTTTCCCAATCCCCGACCGGCTCGATTACCTTAACCCATGAACGGACCACACAGTGGGAGGTCAGCGAAAACTGGGAGGGCAGAAGGGACTGGCTTATTGCCACGCTTGATCTTTCATTAGGCGAGAATCATAATCTCAGCTTGAGCGTCGGCTCAAGACGCAAGGGCAAGGTTTGCGCAGGCGGCGTGTGCGTGGACAAGCCTGCTTTAAACGGTTTTGAGATAAAGCTCTTAAGCCGCTTCTGACCCTTTCCACTCCCAATCGTAGGGACAGCCCTTGCCTCGTCACGAAGTGTGGCTGTCCGTTTTTACTCGCCATCAGTGTGACCTCACAGAACAGAACAGGATTACCCGCAACAAAGACGTAACACGTCATTGCGAGTCCTCCGTACGGGGAGCGAAGCAATCCCTCAGCAGTGGCAGTTCCATGGGATTGCTTCGTCGCCCCCGCCGATGGCGGGACTCCTCGCAATGACAGAGCAGTTCCCTCCCTTCTGATGGGGGGGTGGGGATCGGGACAAGAAAAAGAAGGCGGTGGGTGGAAGGTACCCACCGCCTTCTGGCGTCATGTTTCCCTTGATTTGTATGAGATACTACGTGAAGATCTTTCCTGGATTTATGATGTTGTCAGGGTCAAAGGCGGATTTTATCTTCTTCATCATCCGGATGCCCTCCTTCCCTACCTCCCATTCCAAGTATTTCGATTTGGTCACTCCGATTCCATGTTCGCCGGAGAGCGTTCCCCCCAGTTTCAAAGTCTGCTCAAACAACTCGTCCACCGCCTTCTCCACCCTCTCCATCTGCTCGGTGTTGCGGGAATCGCACATAAAGGTGACGTGCAGGTTTCCGTCACCGGCATGCCCGAAGGTGTTTATGCTCACCCGGTGCTTCTCAGATATCTCCTTTATCCTCTTCACGATGGCCGGCAACTGGCTGGCCGGAACGCAGATGTCCTCATTCACCTTGGTGGGCGCGATCTTCAAAAGTGAGGCGGAGATCGATCTTCGCACCTTCCACAGAGTGTCGCTGTCTTCCTTGGTCTTGGCCACCTGCAAGCTCTTCGAGTTTTTCTCTTTACAGATGCTCAACACCTCTTCGAATTCCTGATCTACTTCCGCCTGGTTATTTCCGTCCACCTCAATTAGAAGCACGGCCTCGGATTTTTCTATGCCCTTGAGTTTCACATAATCCAGCACGCATTCTAAGGTATCACCGTCGATAAACTCCAGCACCGAGGGAATCACGCCGGCGGCAGTTATGGCCGCCACCACCTCGGCCGCATCTCCCATCTTATCGAAGGTGGCCAGAACGGTCTTTTCGTACTTGGGTTTGTCCAGCAGCTTGAGGGCCATCTTGGTGACCATGGCCAAAGTCCCTTCCGATCCGATCAGGAGCGCCTGCAGGTCATAAGAGCTTTCGCCTCTTTCATCCAGAATCCCGGTCTTGATGATCTCTCCATCGGAGAGAACCGCTTCTATCCCCAAGACATAATTCTTGGTGACTCCGTACTTACGCCCTTTAAGTCCCCCTGCGCACTCGGCCAGATTTCCCCCCAGGGTGGAGAATTTCACGCTGGAGGGATCGGGTGGATAGAAGAGCCCGAACTTGCCCACGTAGTCGGCGAACTCCTGGGTGATCACCCCCGGCTCGACAATGGCGAACTTCTTCTCTTTGTCCAGATGCAGGACCTTGATCATCTGTTCGAAGCTGACTGCGATTCCCCCCTGAATGGGAAGACTTCCTCCGGTATAGCCTGAGCCTGCCCCCCGGGGCACCACGGTAATTTTGTGCCGGTGGGCGAATTTCATCAGCTTCACCGCATCCTCGGTGCTGCGAGGAAATACCACCGCATCCGGCAGGAACTTCTTGTTGGTGGCATCATATGAGTAGGTCAGTTTCTCCTCGGGAGAGACCAATACCTGGTCCTTCTCAAACAGTTTCTTTAACTCATTTTCCTGGCTGCTGTTCATCTTTCACCTTTCTCCAGGGATTTGACCATTAGAAAACAAAGTCCGAATGCAAAGACTTATAACTGATACGTAACTAATTTAGTCTTGATTAAAATCTCTGCTTCGTTGAGGACCTCTCCTCTTAATTTCCTCTCTCCCGCCTTCGGCGGGATTTTCAACATCAAACGGAGAGGAGGAATGCAAGGAGTGGGGTAAAAAAAGCCCCCCCGCCTTCGGCGGGGAGGCTTTGAGCTTCGCTTACTTTTTGATGTTGTAAGGAATGCCCAATTCCTTGGAGAGACCCTTCAAAGCGGCCACCACTTTCTCCTGGAGAGGGACGCCCTTTTTCTTGTACGTATCAAACTTCTCAAACTCTTTCTCTCCGTGGATGAAGATCCTCTTTTCGCCTTTGGCCTTGTTGGAACTTTTCAGGCCTTCCAGCATTTCATCCATGGTGGTTTTGAATCTTCTCAAGGGGATGAAGTTGTCTATCTTGATTGCGCCGAAGAAATGTCCCACGTTGATGAATCCCTTGCTTCCATCCATTTTGACGGTCTTAACCCAGGGACCGAAGTCTGCCCCGGAGAGCGCGCCGGAGAACATGTCCACCATCAAAGAGAGCCCGTATCCCTTGTGTCCACTCAAGTCTTCTCCTGCGCCACCTAAGGGGAGAACTCCCCCGCCGGCAGCTTTATCCATGTTTTCCAGCACCCGGCCCGTATCGGTGGTGGTGACTCCTTTTTCATCCACTGCCCAGCCCAAAGGGAGCGGCTTGCCCAGTCGATTCAGCACCTCCAGCTTTCCCCGCGGGACCACGGTGGTGGCCATGTCCAGCACGTATGGCCTGGTTTTACTGGCCGGGGCTACCACGCTTATGGGATTGGTTCCGATCATGCTGGCGCGGCCAAACGTGGGAACGGCTAAGGGAGCCGAGTTGGTCATGGAGATGCCGATTAGGTTGTTCTTCAGCGCCATCATGGAATAGTAACCGGCGATCCCATAATGGTTGCTGTTTCTCACCGTCACGAATCCCACCCCGCTTCTCTTGGCCTTCTTTATGGCCAGATTCATTCCGAAGTAGCTGGCCGGCTGGCCCAGACCGTGCTTGGCATCGATCGCAGCCGTGGTGTAGGTCTCCTTTATGATTTTCGGCTTCACCTTGGGAAGGATGGTTCCCTTGCGGATACCGTCAACGTATCTCATCAGCCGGGCAACGCCGTGAGAGGGAATTCCCCTCAGGTCCGAAGCCACCAAAACGTCCGAGGTAACCTGGGCATCCTTGCGGGGCACGCCCAATCTGACAAAGACCTCGGTGCAGAACTTGGTCAGCTTTACGTCGTCTACGTAAGTGTCTGCCATCGTGTCACTCCTTGGTTTGATGTAGGTTAAAGGTTTACCGGATTATCTTCTGTGAACAGGGGAGAGGTCAAACTGACCTGGCTCTCCCCTAAGTTCAGGGAGAGCAGACCTCTCCTTCCGGGCAGGGATAAATCAATCCCCCCTGTGGCATCACGTATGATCTGAAATCTTCTCCATGATCTTTTTTGACCCACTCTATGGCCTGGTCTATTCCTTCCGCGTGCTCGTAGAATCTCATCTCCAACTGCTCCCTGGGGATGCTGGAGACCACCAGGATGTCGAATCGTTTTAGCACCTTGGCATTTCCGACCGCGGTATGTCCACCCACAACGATCTTGGCCGGATCGGTTTTCAAAAGCTCATCCAATGACGAGGCCTCAGCAAGCCATTTGGCAAAGGTGTCCGATCCGATTCCCTCGCTGCACTCGGAGATTAAGACGATGGTGCCTCCATCTTTCAGCACCAGCTTGGCGTTGTTTATGGTCTTCTGCGACTGGTACAGGCTCACGTCTTTGGGATATCCTCCGGCGCAGGCAAAGACCACGTCGGCTTTCTCCTTAAAGGGGACAGAGTACAGATCGCGGCATGCCTTCCAGCCCTCGTCATAGGCTTTGTCCAGATCGCCTGCAACGATCGTCACGATCTCCTTCTTATCGTTTATCACCACGTTCAAGAGGAAATCCACGCCCGCTTTATGTGCAGCTTCGTCCATCTCATCGGAGATGGGATTCCCTTTGGTCTTGGCGATGTCCACTTCGGGATCGACTATCATGGCGTGATTCTTGCGGATGGTCTCGCGGGCGACGATTCCGGGAAGTATTCCCTTTCTTCCGCCGGAGAAGCCACCGAAATAATGTGTGGTGATCAACCCGCTGATAACTTTGACGTCCGCATCCACCCAGACCTTGTCGATTAAGAGCTCGTTTCCGGTGGAGAGGTTCCCTAACGAGACGTTGTTCTTGTCGCAGTCGTGGCTGATGACCTCGTACTTGTCTACAATCTCCTGGCCGAAGTTATCTATATCCTCCTGCTTGGTGTGAACTCGATGTGCTCCGGTTCCCACCAGGAACTTGATGTCTTCGTCTTTGATCCCCGCCGCATGCAGCTCGTCGATAAGGGGGAGGAGCAGATTGAAGCCTGGTCGGCTGTATGGGCAGCCGCGGGTGTAGTCGGAGACAACGACACAGGCGGTCCTTTTGCCTTTGGCAATCTCGGAGAGCTTTTTCGATCCGATGGGATTAGCCAAAGCTTCCTTCTCAGCAGCTATAACGTCAGCGATACCGGAAGATACCTTCAACTTCAACACCCCGATCAGGTTCCTGTCATTTAGCTTCAGTTGCTTGTGCGACCGGCCGTATTTTAAATCGATTTCCATATTGATAGTCCTCTTTCAGAAAGTTCTGCGACCTTCAGAATATAGCAAAACGCAAAGGCATTTGCAAGAGGATTTTGTGAAATTTTTCACCTGCCGCGCTGATGGATCAATAAAGAGACGTTTGGGAGTGCATCTCGAACGCTCAACGGGATACACTCCGGGTGGCCTCTTGCATCACCCTCACCTAGCCCTCTCCCATAGGGAGAGGGAACGGTTCTTCCCTCCCTTGGTGTGAACCATACGGTTCACACCTTGATGGGAGGGAATAAAAGGGAGGGTGTGAGAGTGATCCCTGCTGACAAGGGCAGCCCTCGTCCAGAAGCGTTTCCGATTGCATCATGGGCGCACTTCGGAGTACAATCCCGTCGGCCTCATGCATTGCCCTCACCTAGCCCTCTCCCATAGGGAGAGGGAACCACACCCGCCGCCACCGTAATTCACGACTTGCTGCGGCGGGTCATGATGCCGATGATCGAGGGGAGTAAGAGCACAGTGGTCATAAAGCAGGCGAAGACCCCCAGTACCAGGAGGGAACCCAAGCTGCCGAAACCCCGGTACTTCGCCAGCATGAGGGAGCCGAAGCCTACCATGGTGGTCAACGAGGTGATCATTATGGCTTTTCCGGTGCTTTTTAACACCACGGGGGTTTTGGTGAATCCTTCAATCCGATACCTGTGCAAAAGGTGCACTCCATCATCGATGCCTATCCCCACGATCATGGGAATGCCCATCAGGTTGACCATGGTGAACATCATGCCGAAGGTCTTCATCAGGCCGACCATCCAGAAGCCCCCGGCGACGAGAGGTATCATCGCCATGAGTGCCATCCTCAGGCTGCGAAAATCAAGCCACAGAAAGAGGAGAACTACCAGAATGGTCAACAGGGTAGCGCGGAGTCCGTCCCTTGCCACGTAGTCGATAAGGCGCAGCATGAGGGGAGGTGTTCCGGAGATCCTGGGATCGATACGTTCCAGCTGTGTGGTGAAGACGCGCAGAAATTCGAAGTCCCACACCATCTCCTTGGGATACATGGTAACCAGGAACCTGTCACCGGCCTCGTTCATAAATCGCTGCTTGATGGTCTGGGGCAGCGTCTCCAGAGCAATGGCTTCAGGATTCGCCATCTGGTAAGCCTTTTCTCTCAAGGGCCGCCTGTACTGCTTCTGAAATAGGTTCAACCCGCTGATAGCGGATGCAGGATCATCTCTGATTTTGCCTGTCAGTTGCAGAATAGAGCTTTCGTCGTCCGGATTCTCGGGATCACCGACGATCTGCTTGCACTTGGCGTCCACCTTATCCTGGCCGCCGGTGAAGGACAACTGGGCCAGCTCGTAGATGTTCATGTCCAGTCTCTCCAACTGCTCCGTCAACTCCGAGAGATTATCTTCGGAGAGATCACGGTTTGCGGTATTTGTCTCAAGATAGTGCCGAATCTCTTCCAAGTAGACTCGCCTTTCCCGTTGCTGAGACTTCGAGGGAACATATTCGGAGATACTCTCGACTAAGCTGATGGAGGTAACCTTCTTTGCCTTCTCAGCGATTTCTCGCGACTCCTCTATGGATGACGTTGTGATCATGGCGAAGTCGGGGCTCAAGTCGAAAGCCTCGACCATGACGTCCTGCAGCTCGACTGAAGCCAGTCCCTTTGGCTCCATGTTAAGATAATTGTAATCATACTTCGAATGCAGCGCTTGGTAGACGAAGAAGCCCGTGAATATCATGCCGATGACGAGGAATAAAACTGGCCTGCGGGTCTGCTGCTCGCCAAGTCTCTCCAGCACCTTGAATTCAACACTTACCGGACGCGGCCGCCTTCGGCGGATTCGTCCCACGATCCTCTCTCTTAAGACCAGGAACGCGGGCAGGGCTGCCAAGGTGGTGATCATGGCGCTGAGGATGCCCAGGCCCAGCATCAGACCCATCTCCTTGATGCCGCGGGAACTGGCGATCATCAGGGTAAAAAAGGCCGCCGAGGTGGTGATGCCGCCCGTGATAATGCCTGCACCTGAACGAAGCAGGGTTTGCTGCACGGCAATAGGTGGATCTTCTCCCATAACCCGGCGCTCGTTATAAACGGAGATGATGTGAATAGAGTAGTCGATGCCCAGGCCGATGAGGATTACCGCGAACATCGAGGTCATCATATTGAGACTACCCAGAAAAATCGCGCCAACGCCCGCGGCTATGATGATGGCCAGGATGAGGTTGACACCGGCCAGCAGGGGAGCGGTCCACATGCGGAAAGAGAGGATGAAAAACAGCAATACCAGGACCAGCGCCACCACAGAGGTCGTCTTCAGGTCTTTCATGGAGTAGACCATCTCGTCCCGTTGCAGGGGGATGTTGCCGGTGAGCCCGGCTTGGACGTCCGGAAACTCCGATAGCGTTCTGTCCAGGATGGCCTGTATCGAATCCGTAGAGGCTACCGCCACTTCAATGTCCATTATGGAGAAGGTGGGCTCCACCATGATCAGGAGGATGTTCTTGTCCTGGGAGATGAAATAGGGGTCACCAAGCAGGAAACGATCCACCGCAGAATCAGCCAGCACACTCGTTGCTCCGCCCGGGTTGCTTAAACATCTCTCCATTACCCGCAACCAGAACTGCAACCCGTCGAGGTAGCGAACCGCCTCATCCTCCTTCTCCTTGGTGGAGAGCGCCTCTTCGTCAGCGATGTAGGTCTCCTCGAAGTTGTCGTTGATGTGGGTCAAGAAGGGAATGAGATTTAGGTCAGAGAATACCCCGACTGTCTTTTTCAAATCTTTTGTCTTGACCAGCATTAAACCGTGCTGCCTCAGGAACTCCTCGTCGATCTTGTAGTCCACTCGCTGGACATATTGCGTTAGGTTTTCCACCTCCGGAACGATTGCCTCTGCAAACTTCTTGATCCGGTGCTCCGGCCCCTGCACCACAATGATGGAGTTGGAGGCGTTGGTGTATTCCTTGATGATCCTGTCGAATTCCTGCACCATGGGGTCTTCGAGGGGGAGCAGGTCCGACCAGCGCATGGTCACCTTCAGCCTGCTCGCTGAGAAGGAGGCCAAGACTGCCAGAACGAGTATTCCGGCCACTACCCATCCGGATTTGGTCGCCGCAAACCTTCCCCATGATGTTAGCAGTTTGTCTCTCATTTTTTATTCCTTTTGCTTTGCTTGGCGAGAATCATCCTGTCCCTGCCAATTCGATCCAGCCCTTCCTCTTCAGAATCAGAAATAGACCCGGCTGCGCAGAAGCAGGCTATGTCCCTGGCTGCTGCCGTAAGCTTTGCCCTCCTTGCCGATATTGACGTTGCCGATCAAGGTGAACTCGATATTTTCGTGGAAGCTGTAAAGAAGCGTGGGAACCAGAGCAATGCTGCCGTCCGAGAGGCTGACCAGCGTTGATCCGCCAATCTTGATTAAATCAGTTAGTGGATACTGGATCAGGCAGTACACCTGATCGCGGGTGAGGCTCTTCTGCTCCTGGTAGAAAAAGCGGAGCCAGTCATTCAGATCGTAATCCCGGTAATCGGATTTGCCAAGTGAGTGGTGGTAAAACTCGAGCATAAGATAAGCTTGCGAATCAAACGTATAATCGCCGCCAATCAACAACTCCCAGAAATCCTCGAAATCTCCAACAAAATTGAGAGCTCCCTCTCCCCACGCGCCCAGTCCGAGAAGCTCTCCGGCGAAGTCGCCGCCAAGCAACCGGCGCTTGTGAGAGGTGAAAAGATTGAAGAAGGCGTGTTCGTAGTCAGTTACGCCCCACTCTGTTTCCGCCCC
Organism: Candidatus Zixiibacteriota bacterium; assembly: GCA_049679185.1. Classification (GTDB taxonomy): domain Bacteria; phylum Zixibacteria; class MSB-5A5; order MSB-5A5; family SM1-73; genus SM23-73-3. Next base: position 10,417 of record JBAUFO010000199.1, on the reverse strand, counting down.
GATGACCGAGAAGTCGAAGTGTCCCCGGCGTCCTTTAAGACGCAGAAGCTTTCCCGAATTTTCCCAGGTAGATTCCGGCGAATACAATGCCAGAATGCCGAAACCGTCTCTCAACGGCCAATCTATGCGGATGGCGTTGTGACCGGGCTGCTCGTACGTCGGATCGGTCAGGTCCTTGACGTTGAAAACGTCGGTGGGATTCCAGGCGTAACCAGTGCCCAGTGATATCTGCTGTTTTCCCACCATCAGATCGAAAGAAGGAAAGCAAAAACGCAGGTAAGCGTTGTCCAAGAAGGTTCGATCGTCAAAGCTGAACCGGTAACGCTCCCTGCGCAGAGGATGATACAGAGAGGTGACTCTTTCCGGAATGAAATCCCAATAATTCCATTCCCGCTTTGCGTGGTAGATTATCCAGTCGAAATTGGCCCCGAACTCTATGTTTTCGTCAATGTAGCTTTTCAGATCCACCCGCAGCTTGTTGGACTGGAGCTGATAAGAGTCATCGTCCAGAGATATCAGATTGAATTGCGGCTCAAAATATCCAAAGATATCCAGGTCCTGAGCAGCCGCCGGGGGAATCAGCAAGAAAGATAGAACGATTGCGCTGAGGAGTTTTTTCATTTCTTCATTCCCCTTTCGGTGAAAAGATCGTCCTCCAAGTCCACCTTGTAGCTTACCTCCACCATCTCCATGCTGGTTTGGGTCCGGTCCAGTTTGTTGTACATAACAACCTGCATGGGCGTGGGAATATCGTCGATGATCTTTATGTCGCCGCATACCAACTCTTTCTCCAATAGGGTGGAATCGTCATCGTGATAGTAATCCATTACCAGCGGGACGAAGTTCTCCTTATCCACCCACATCAGCAGTCTCGAATAGCCGGAGGTGCTTTTGGGTTTGCGCGTCAATTGGAGTTCATAGCAGAGCTTTCCCTCCTTTTTTTCTTCACCCAAAAGACGGGAGTTAAACTCATCGATGAACGCATCTCCTGCTCCCATGTCTTCGTAAGAAAAGTCGCTCCCCTCAATCTTCTGCTTCTTGGCGTGAGTGGCCAGCTTTCTCACCCTGCGCGTGCGCGGGAAGTAGACCCAGATATCGTCCGCATTGTTCAGCATCAGAATCGCCTGTCCCTTTACTCGAGAGGGCTCCAGGTACTTCATCAGCGTCTTCTCGCCGTGATTCTTGGAGTATGCCAGATAAACGAACGTGCGCGTCTTTTTGGAGGTAGTCATTATGGTCATCTGCATCTTGCCCTCAGATTGCGCCGGATTCATGGTCCGGGTAACCCTGTGGATGATGGAATCTGCACTCACCGGGCCGGTTTGGGCAGAGGCAGCCTGCGCGCATAAGCAACCAAACAAAAGAGCGAAAATGATATAGGTTTTTGATTTCATTTGGCCTTCCTCCATATAATAATACTTCTCTTGCCGATCCGGTTGTTTCAACTTTCAATTTGACAATCTCGTTTCCTGAGTATTGGGCAAAAAAGTCGATTTGTCAACACTTATACAACGCTTCCCTTTGACAAACCGCCGTCCGGAAAGCAGACCACCTAGGGCTATTAGATTTGTGTTGCCTTTTGCTGGAGAGCGTATTAACTTAGTGGATGAACAGATCGGTCCGCTGCTTTGAATCGCCCTCTTCAGGCGGATTCGGTTCTGAGGGAGGGATGGTGGCTTTTGGGATGTTAGGAGAAGAAAACGCCAGGAAATAAGGAGGTTAAGCATGTCCGGACACTCTAAATGGAGCACGATAAAACGCAAGAAAGGCAAGGCAGACGCGGCACGGGGAAAGATGTTCACCAAGCTGATCAAGGAGCTTACCGTGGCCGCGAGAGAAGGGGGAGGAGATCGCGACGCGAATGCCCGCCTGAGAAGCGCTGTTCAGGCCGCCAAGGCCGCAAACATGCCGGCGGCGAACATCGATAAAGCCATAAAGAAGGGAACGGGCGAGCTTCCCGGAGTGTCCTACGAGGAGGTCAAGTACGAGGGTTATGGTCCCGGTGGAGTGGCGGTGCTGGTGGAGACGTTGACCGACAACAAGAACCGCGCCGTCTCCGACGTCAGGAACATCTTCGCCAGACACGGGGGGAACTTAGGCGAGGTGGGATGCGTGGGATGGATGTTCGAGAGGAGAGGCGTCATTCAGGTAGACAGGGGAAAGGTGGACGAAGATCAACTGCTGGAGATAGCGCTGGAGGCGGGCGCTTCCGACATGTCGTCCGAGGAGGGCTACTTCGAAGTGGTGACCCCGTTCGAGAAATTCGATGCGGTCAAGAAGGCCCTGGACGGAAAGAACATACCCACAAACGAGGCGGAGCTGACCATGATCCCCCAGACTACCATAAAACTGGAAGGGAGGCAGGCAGAGCAGATGCTCAAGCTGATGGAGGATCTGGAGGATCACGACGACGTGCAGAAGGTGTACGCCAACTTCGATATCGCCATCGAGATTATGGAGAAGATGAGCGCGTAGTCAGTCTGCGGTTGACAGTAGTCAGTTGGCGGTAGTCAGTCGGCAGGAAGAATGAGAAGAGAAGACGGAGTGACAATCTTAGGCGTGGATCCGGGCAGCAAAGTCACCGGTTATGGTTTGATAAATTCGAATGGTGAAAGAAATACCCTGATAGAAAGCGGGGTCATCGAGCCTGGTGCTCGCGCTGCTCTCCCGGAGAAGCTAAGGGAGATTTTCGAAGGGCTGCTTAAGGTAATAAAGGATCATCGCCCCCAGCAGTTTGCCATCGAGCAGGCCTTCTACAGCAAGAATGCAAGGTCGGCACTGATAATGGGACAAGCGCGGGGGGTGGCGATTCTGGCTGCAGCCCAATCCGAAATCCCCATAGGAGAGTATTCGCCTAAAGAGGTCAAGTGCGCCATCGTGGGCACCGGAAATGCATCCAAGTCCCAGGTGCAGTTCATGGTGAAGAAGCTCTTAAGATTGAAAGAGCTACCCCAGCCGCTGGATGCCGCGGACGCTCTGGCCGTAGCCCTGTGCCATGCGCAGAGAACAAGGCGAGACCTGATCCTATCTGGCAGAACATGTAAGGCGTGATGTCTCGTAAAATTGAGGGAAGATCCCTGACCGTTTTTCTTGAGTCCAAAAGCTAACCATTTGAATGAGATCCACGTGTTGAGGTTTGAACGTGCTCCCAAATGGATGTTGATGATATAAGGGTGTGTAAAGGTACCGCACCAGAACCTAACTTAAGTTAGGTTCTGGCTAACAAGAAGTCGATGTTCGAAAGTAACCCGGATGATCTCGTAATATTGGCGTGAAATGAAGATATTGAGGGCAGCGATTTGATTGCATACCTGGAAGGAAAACTGGTCGAGAAAAATCCCACGTTGTTGATCTTAGAGGTGAACGGGGTGGGGTATGCGGTAAACATCCCGGTCTCAACTTACGGTAGTTTAGTTGAGACTGGCCAGATGGTTAAGATTCTGACCTATCAACACGTACGGGAGGATGAGCTTAAGCTTTATGGATTCTCCACCAAGCCGGAAAAAGAACTTTTTGAGTTATTGATCGCGGTGAATGGAGTAGGACCGAGAATGGCTTTAAGCATTCTTTCCTGCATTTCAGTGCAAGAGTTTCAGAGATCTGTTCTTCAGGAGGATTTAGATGTTTTGACCGCCATCTCCGGTGTAGGCAAGAAAAAGGCCCAACGGCTGATCGTGGAATTAAAGGAGAAACTGGGCAAGGTGGATTTAGGTGAGAGAAAGGATTTAAGGGAGGAGGAGGCGATATTAACTCCGGCGGTGGACGAGGCAGCTTTGGCCCTGATCTCACTCGGCTACACCAAAGTTGATGCCAGGAGGGCGCTGGACAAGGTAACTGAAGAGACGAAGGAAGCTCTGCCTGTGGAGGAGTTGATAAAAAGGGTGTTGAAATATACCAAGTGAAGGGGAATGATGAGCCGATACTTTTTTTGATTTCTGCTTCATTTGATCAAAAGAAATTGTCGGATAGGAAAGCTCCAACCTAGTCAGGTTGATAAACCGAGAGGTTGACGTTGCCACAGAGGATCACGGTTCCGGGGAGGCTGGAAGATGAATTTGAATATGATGTCACCTTAAGGCCCACGAAATTCGACGAATTCGTGGGTCAGGAGAAGGTCAAAGAGAACTTAAGCATCTTCATCCAGGCGGCCAGAAAAAGAGGCGAGCCTTTGGATCACGTCCTGTTCTATGGTCCTCCCGGATTGGGAAAGACCACGCTGGCCCACATAATCGCCAGGGAGATGGATGCAAATATCAAGTCTACCTCCGGCCCGGTGATGGATCGGCCGGCGGACTTAGCCGGGCTTCTGACCAACTTAGGTGAGAAGGAGGTTTTGTTCATTGACGAGATTCACCGGCTCAACCACGTGGTGGAGGAGTACCTGTATCCGGCCATGGAGGACTTCAAGATAGATATCATGATAGAGAAGGGTCCATCTGCCCGCTCGGTGAAAATCGACCTGCAGCCCTTCACCCTGGTGGGAGCCACCACCAGGGCCGGTCTTCTCACCTCACCTTTGCGCTCAAGATTCGGGGTGGTGGGGAGACTGGATTTCTATCAGCCGGAGGACCTGTATAAGATCGTTTTGAGATCGGCCAAGATATTAGAGGTTAGCATCGACAAGGAGGGAGCCCGGGAGATCGCCAACAGATCCAGGGGCACTCCCCGGGTGGCGAACCGAATTCTTCGCCGGGTGAGAGACTATGCCCAGGTCAAGGCGAAGGGAAAGATAGACCGGCAGGTCGCCCACGACGCCTTGCTGATGCTGGACGTGGACGAACTGGGCTTAGACGACATGGACAAGAAGATAATGGAGGTAATCATCCACAAGTTCAAGGGCGGGCCGGTGGGGATAAACACCCTGGCGGTGGCCGTAGGTGAGGAGGGGGAGACCATCGAGGAGGTATACGAGCCATTCCTGATTCAGGAGGGGCTCTTGAATCGCACCCCGCGGGGCAGAACCGCCACCGAGCTGGCGTATAAACATCTCGGGATCAGTAAGGAAAAAGGAGCACAGGAAAGCCTATTATGACTCGGATTTCAGAAGGTAAATCAAAACAGCGGCGGACGGCGGACAACCGACGGCGGACTTATGGGGGGTGGGGAGGATGAGGATTCTGCTGCACGTCTGCTGTGCCAATTGCGCCATCCATCCCTTCAAAATGCTCTCGGTGAACGGGCATCAGGTATCCGGGTATTGGTACAACCCCAACATCCATCCTTTCACCGAATACCAGAAGAGACTGGATGCGCTAAAATCGCTTGAGCAGAAAAAATCCTTTCCGGTTTTTTATAACGATTCGTATGATTTGGAAAAGTTTCTGAAGGTGGCGATCCTGGATGTGGAGAATCGCTGTCGATTCTGTTATACCATCAGGCTGATAAAAGCCGCCAGCTATGCCAAGGAGCAGAACTTCGATGCCTTCACCACCACGCTTTTGATCAGTCCCCATCAGAAGCATGAATTGATAAAACGGATAGGCGAGAAGATCGGGGGAGATCTGGGGATCAAATTCTTCTATGACGATTTCCGGCCGGGCTTTTATGAGGGAAAGGACGAGGCTAAAGGCATGGAGCTTTACAGTCAGAAATACTGTGGCTGCATATTCAGCGAAAAGGAGCGGTACCTGCGCAAAGCCAAAGTGGAGAATGTTAAAAAAGTCTGAGAATGCCAGTTGCCTGTGATCCGATACAGATCAACCTTTCCGAAACAAACCCGCGAACAACGACCATGTACGATACCTTTGCCAAGATTCTAATCGCTCTTGGAGTTTTTCTGATCTTAATCGGCGTGATCGTCTTTGCTCTTGGCGAAGCAGGCGTGCTCGAAAAACTTCCCGGAGACATGCATATCGAGAAGAAGAATTTCGAATTCCATTTCCCCGTGGTTACCTGTATCATTACCGGCATCATCCTTTCACTTCTGCTCTCGGCAGTTTTCCTCTGGTCTAAGAAATGAGCATTTCGCTGAAAGATTACGACTACCCTCTTCCCAGAAGTTTGATTGCGCAGTATCCGGCGGAAAAGAGGGATCATTCCCGGCTTTTGGTCCTGGATAGAAAAAGCGGGAGAATCGAACACAGACTTTTCTACCAGGTAATTGACTATCTGGATGAAGGTGATGGTCTGGTTATCAACCAAACCAGGGTTTTTCCCGCCCGGGTCTTCGGGATAAATCAAAAGAATGACCGAAAGGTGGAGGTCTTCTTCTTGAAAGAGGTGGGCACCGGACTCTGGGAGGTTCTGGTCAAGCCCCAAAAAAAGGTTCCGGAAGGCTCCCTGATCGCCTTTGACCAGGACGGCCTGGCCTGTGAGATATTGGGGCGGACCGAGTCGGGAAGCCGGCTGGCAAAGGTCAGTTCTGACGGAGACCTCTTCGAGGTTCTCGAGGGAATCGGAAAGGTGCCGCTCCCCCCGTACATAAAGAGAGAGCCGGAAGCAGGTGATAGGAACACCTATCAGACAGTGTACGCCCAGGAAACCGGAGCGGTGGCAGCTCCGACTGCAGGCCTTCATTTCACCGCGGAGCTGCTGGAGAAGATCGCAGGTAAGGGTGTGGAGAGAATCGCCATAACCCTTCATGTGGGTTGGGACAGCTTCAGGCCGGTTCGGGTTGAGCATCCTGAAGAGCACACCCTGGCATCGGAACACTTCAAGATCGACCAGTCCTCGGCTGAGAAGATCAACCGGATCAAAAGGAGCGGAAAAAGGATCGTGGCCGTGGGGACCACCACGGTGAGAGCACTGGAGACCGCAGCGGAGCATGGTGAGACTGAGTGGATAAAACCACAATCGGGCTGGACTAAGAAATTCATCTATCCCCCCTGCGAGTTCAAGGTGGTGGACTCCCTCATCACCAATTTTCATCTTCCCCGGTCGACCCTGCTCCTTTTAGTCTCTGCTCTTGCCTCAAGAGAGTTGATTCTCAAAGCTTATCAGGAAGCGGTTAAGGAGAAGTATCGGTTTTATAGTTATGGGGATGCGATGTTGGTTGTTTAGAAAGCTGGTCGGCGGATGGGTCAACGGATCGGTCAGCGGATTAAGCAGATTGGTCAACGGATTAAACGGATGCAACGGATGGGTCAACGGATTAAACAGATGGAGCGGATAGAATCTTAGGGGGATTTGTAGGGATCGGATTTCCAACGGATCCGTAGGACATCCGACCCGAATGAACCGGAGGCGATATTGAAAGCCGTTGCCGTCATAGTAGCAGGTGGACAGGGGACAAGGATTGAAGGAAAATTGCCCAAGCAATTCCTGAACCTGGGAGATAAGCCCATCCTGGCGCACTGCGTGCAGAGATTCGAGGCATGCGAGACGGTCGATCAAATCATTCTGGTCGTGCCGGAGGATTATCTGGGATACTGCTCGCAGACCGTCGTGGACCCATATGGTTTCAAGAAAGTGAAAAAGATCGTCTTCGGAGGTAAGGAAAGGCAGGACTCAGTTTACCTCGGCCTTAAAGCGTGTCCCAACAGCACCACGGTGGTGGCCATCCACGATGGGGTCAGGCCCTTTGTCTCCCCGCAGAAGATCTCGGAGTCGATCAGGTTGTGTGAGCAGAAGAAGGCAGTGGTCTTAGCCCTTCCGGTGAAGGATACCGTAAAGCGGGTTGAAGGAAATTCGGTCGTAACCACGCTGGATCGAAAAAAGCTGTGGTTGGTACAGACGCCGCAGGTGTTTGAATACGGATTCATCCTGGATGCATATGAGAAAGCTATCCAAGAGGGCTTTGTAGGAACGGATGACGCCATGCTGGTCGAAAGATTGGGACACAAGGTCACGGTTGTTGAAGGGGAATATCAGAACATAAAAATAACGACAGCCGAAGATTTAGTCATGGCTGAGAAGTTCATTCGGACGCATGAGAAATAAGGCATACCATCGGTTGGGAGCAAAAAGAGATGCTTAGAGTTGGATTCGGTTACGATGCCCACAGATTGACAGAGGGGAGGGATCTGATCCTGGGGGGAGTAAAAGTCCCACATGAGAGGGGCCTTTTGGGGTACTCGGATGCAGACGTTCTCTCTCACGCTGTTGGCGAGGCCATCCTTGGGGCATTGGCCTTGGGCGATTTAGGTACGCATTTTCCCGACACGGATCAAAGATACAAAGACGTCTCGAGTCTGAAAATCCTGTCAATGATAAATGATCTGGCAGAAAAGGAGAATGCCAGCATAATAAACATAGATTCGACCATCGTGGCTGAAGAGCCAAAGTTGGCCGGGTATATCCCAAGAATGAGAAAAAACATCGCAGGCGCTTTAGAGATTGACGTAGATTGTGTCTCGGTGAAGGCGACCACAACGGAGGGGATGGGGTTTGCGGGAGCAAAAGAGGGGATGGCCGCTTACGCGGTGGTTCTGATAGAGGACAAGTGATCGTGGTTACCTCACCCCCTTGGTCCCCTTCTCCATAAGATGGAGAGGGGGAAAAGACAGCTACCGGGCCGAGGCGCGGGAAGAAATAGCGAGTTACCTAAAACCGATATGAGCGAACTTGTCTGGCTCAAAGTTGAAAACGTTCTGAACCTGGCTCTGACATACGGTGCCCTGTGGTTTTATGTCTTCCTTTTCTTGAGCAATTTTTTCGAGAACATATTTCCTCCATATCCGGGAGACGTGATCACCTTCGCAGGAGGATATTTGGCCGGAACCGGCCATCTTACCTTCCCTTTGGTCTTCCTCTCTGCGGGTTTCGGATGCCTAAGCGGCGCGATGATCCTTTACCTTCTGGGGAAGGGCAAAGGGAGAAAGCTCTTTCTCACCAGGGGAAAGGGAGTTTTCGATCGGGCTCACCTGGGAAAGGTGGAAAGGTGGTTCGCCAGGTACGGGGAGAAGGTTCTGATCCTTAGCCGATTTCTTGCCGGGGTGAGATCCGTGGTCGCGCTGGCCGCGGGCGTGGGGAATGTGAGTTTAAAGAAAATGACCATCTACACTTCCATAAGCATTATCCTGTGGAACGGCATAATTCTCCTCTTAGCCTTCAAGGTGCAGCAGAACTGGCGGGAGATTCTTCAGATATTGCAGATTTATAACAAGATAGTCTTGGCAATAGTTGTGGTGATAGCGCTGATCTGGCTGTTGAAGACATTCAGAGGTAAATCGGTCAACGGATGAAGCTCCCAGACGGATTGAGCGGATGGGTCAACGGTTGGAACGGATAAATCCAAGGCCAGGCTCGTAGGCAGGGCTTCCAGCCCTGCAGCAGCAGTCAACGGACTGAACGGATCAAGCGCATAAGGTCGGGGAGGGATTTGTAGGGGTCGGATTTCCATTGGATCCGTAGGACATCCGACCCTCGGAAAAGCGACAAAACACCACGAGGAGAAAAATTGAAGATACTAGTCCTGATGGGAGGAACCTCGGCGGAGAGAGACGTTTCCTTGGCCTCCGGCGAGGCCATAGTGCAGGCCTTAAAAGATGCCGGGCATCAGGTGCTGGCGCTTGATGCGGCGCAGGGGCAGAAGCTTCTGTCGAACGATGGAAAATACCTGCCCGGAGGTGTGAAGCAGAAACCGCCGGACGTAGCCGAATTAGAGAGAAAAAGCAAGCAGGCAACTCTCGAAGCCATTCATTCATTTGATTTCTCAGAGGTGGACGTTATATTTCTGGCCCTTCATGGAGGACAGGGGGAGGACGGAACCATCCAGGCGCTCCTGGACCTGACCGGAAAACCTTATACCGGATCCGGCGTGCTGGCCAGCGCGCTGGCTATGGACAAGGCCATGTCCAAGAAGATATTCGAACGGGAAGACATACCGACGCCGGAGTGGTTGCTAATAGATAACCCCGATCTTTCCAATGTTTCCCCCATCGTAGACAGAATCGAAAGCAGCCTCGGCTTTCCCTGCGTGGTCAAGCCCAATAATCAAGGTTCCACGGTCGGTCTTACCGTGGTTGAAAAAAGTGAGGATTTGAAGAAAGCTCTTGAATGTGCCCGGGAGTTCTCCAGCCGTATTCTGGTGGAGAGGTACATAACGGGAAGGGAGCTGACTGTTGGTGTCCTGGGAGATACACCCCTGCCCGTGGTGGAGATTATCCCGGAGCATGGAATTTATGACTACGAATGCAAGTACACGCATGGGAAGAGCAGCTATGTGTGTCCGGCGGAAATAACGGAGGAGAAAGGCAAAGAAATTCAGGCCATAGGCTTGAAGGCTTTCAAGGCTCTGGGATGCGAAGGCTACGCCAGGGTCGATTTCAGATACGGCGAAGATGAGCGGTTTTACTGCCTGGAGGTAAACACGCTTCCCGGCATGACCTCACTGAGCCTGGTTCCTATGGGGGCGAAAGCTCTGGGGATTGATTTTCCCGAACTGGTGGACCGGATTTCCAGGTTAGCTTTGAAGAAGACACAGAAGTAGAGAAGGCATTTGCCCTGACAGTGAGGAATTGGTGGGGTGGACAGGCCG
>JBAUFO010000198.1:0-2312 GCA_049679185.1 Candidatus Zixiibacteriota bacterium | reverse complement strand
ATGTCTACTCACCGCCTGTGGCCCAGTTCATAGCCAAGCATGATGCCGTGCGGTCTGTTGTAAGCTGGAGTTTGCTACCAGTGGTGGGAGTCAGCTATGTTGCTCTAAAACTTGGCCCCGTTCCCAGCTTGGCGCTGATGCTCCTTTTAGGTTCTGGTTTGGGTGGAATCGTCGGTTTCAGCTGGAGAAAGGTTAAGAAGTAAGCAACATTCAATCCAGGCATCAAAGGCAGGGTCATGATAGCTCTGCCTTTTTTGTTCAGTTTGATCATGAATTGCCCACATCCTATGACTAACGATTACTGCTTCTATGTGGGTTCCTTTTGTCAAGCACTTTTTTTTGAACAGCGCTCTTTTTTTAAAATTTATCCGAATGTCATTTTCTATAACTCCCTAGCGGAGATGTTTCCTGTGCAAGAATGAGTCTCCAAGTAGCTCCTTAGATCCCAGGGCACACCTCCTAATGTTCAGTGTTGAAGTAAGCACGACCTTTCTCTTTGAAGGATATGGAAGATTTTCAAATCACTGCCTGATGTCTAATTCCTGTTTTGGTTGGTAGGTTCTTTTTAACTCGTTTTCTCAAAGCCTCTTTACCAGCTTCTATCCGTGCTGACACTCCCTGGTCAGGCACCTAATAATGAATACGCTAAATGAGCGCTTCTAAGAACCGGTTTTGAAAGGTGCCCCATCTATGAAAACGGTGTCTTCTTAAGAGCACCAAGCAGTAATACGGGCACCTTTACCAACCGTAGGGTTTGAAACATCAAGGCCTTCTTTCTGTTTATCTTCTCCTTCTTGAGTTTTATTGTACAGGTCTTATACGCACTCCCTCGGGGATCACCCCATATTCGGTGTAACGCCAAAGATCAATCAAAAGCCTTCGGGCCACGGCAACAATTCCTATTCGTCTCATGCGGCTGCCTCCATCGGCAAACCTTTCCATATACCATTGAGTGAGCTTGCTGTGGGGTTGAAAACGCAGCCAGCCCCAGGCAATCTGGATACTCAGTGCTCGGATGCGTCCCCTGCCTTCCTTACTGATTCCTTGCTCACGCTGACTCCCACCACTGTCATAAGGGGTCGGGGTGAGGCCTAGAAAAGCACCTAACTCTCGTCGATTCTTAAAGTTGCGCCAAGAAAATAACTCCATTACAAAATCCCAGGAGCTGGTGGGGCCGATCCCATAAAGTGTTCTCAACTGTGTAACCTTTCTAAGGGAAGGACTGTCGGCCGACTGAACCCTTCTCTCTCGCTCTTTCCTCAAGGCACTGATCTGCTCTTCCACCATACGCAATCGCTCGTATTCACGGACAATCGAATCCTTGAAGTCCGAAGGAAGTTCTTTACCGTCCCAGGTGCGCAAGGAGTCCACTTCTTGCAAAAACCTCCTACTGCTTGGATTGCCAACTTGGAGACCTTCCCGGATCAAAAGCCCTCGGATCCGGCTGCGATTCATGGTCCCCTCCTTGTTCAGAGCCTCCAGTTCGCGATTGAGACTCCTCCCATCTTCAGCCTCAACACTGGGCACTCTAACCACACTCCATAGCTTTCTCTCTCCTGCATGATATCTCATGAGCATCCTTAAGAGCTTGCCCGCATCTATGCGATCGGTCTTTGCTCTTCTTTTACGGCGATTCACCTCAATGCTTGAGGAGTCCACCACCTTGTTCTCCACCCCGCAGCTTAGCAGATATCGGTGCAGCCAAAATCCATCCCTACCGGCTTCGTAGCAGCTCACTACCCGAACATCATCACTAAGCTTGAAACGCAACTTGGCCTTTTCAATCTCTTCTTGTAGTTCTTCCAAGTTTCTGGCTCTAATCGTGACAAGCCGTCTCTTGCTACAGTCACTGAATGCAAGCTTCCATTTTGTGTTACTGAGTTCAAATGCTAGGTGCAATACCGCCTCTTTTGTGCTATCCTCTCTTCTTAGGGTTTCTTGGGTCTTTTTCATCTTTAGCCTCCTTTTGAGTTATTTGTTTGCTCATCTCATACCAAATTCAAAGAGGCTGCTCAAGGAACCCTGCATAGTATCTATTAATCGTAAGCCAGACCACCCCAAGAAAACTTTCGAATGGTGTTATTAATCGTTAATCCAGCCCCCCGGTCAAATAGCCTCCTTAAATAGCTAATTAAATTCCAACCGCTAATGGATTATAACCGAAAGTGAATAGGGTCGTGATGGGGGACGTCCTTAAATAATTCAGTATCTCTCAAGCAGGAGTTGGAGTGGACCTTAACAGATTTGGCTATTGTTCATGAAATGAGGTCCTCACGATTGGATTATGCAGCTGAAAAAGGAGAAGTCATAGC
>JBAUFO010000197.1:0-29177 GCA_049679185.1 Candidatus Zixiibacteriota bacterium | reverse complement strand
CTTTCTTCCTCTCTTCCGGGGAAATCTTCAGTTCATCATTTCGGATCAGCTCCCCTACCTGTTTAAGATAAGAAGAGAGTCGGAAGAAATAGTTCTTTTCGCTGATCCTTTTGGGTTCCCGGAGATGGTCCGGGCAAAGGCCATCCACCAGCTCCTTTTCGGTGATGAACTTCTCACATCCCACGCAGTAAAGCCCTGAGTACTCTCCCGGATAGATGACCTTCTCGTTGTCCCCGGTGGTAGCTTCGTGCATGACGGAGAGAAGTTTTTCGACCGCCTTCTGGTGACGAGCATCGGTGGTGCGCACGAAATAATCGTAGGATATGTTCAAATCTTTCCAAGCCCTCTTGAAATATTCCACGTTCATGTCGCACAATTCGCGCGGCGTCTTCCCCAGTTTCCTTGCCCTCTCCTCCATCTTGGAGCCATGTTCGTCCGTGCCGGTAAGAAAGAAGGTCTCCTCACCGCCCGCCCGATGAAAGCGGGCAAGCACGTCCGCAGCGATAGTAGTGTAAGCTTGCCCTATGTGGGGTTTGTCGTTGACGTAATAAATGGGCGTGGTAACCATGAATCTCGCTGCCAATTTTTCCTCCTTAAGTCTTGAGAATCCGGCGTCATGGACTACGGAGAATCACTCCCCGGAGGGAACTTAAAGATGAGGATTCATCCTCGGAAACTCAGTCTGAGTTGGTTTGCGGTAGGAGTCTCTCAACTCCAGTACGCGCCATTCCGATGGCCACAACTTAATGTAAGAACGTAACTTGCATTTCTTGACTTAGATCAACCCTTTAGGCCTCGAGCCAGCACCTAACTTGAGTTAGGGGCTGGAAATGCTCCAAACCTATCTCGTCCAGATTTCGTCAGGAACTCGATCCCCCGCGCTTGGTCGTCTGCGAAATACGCTTCAGTCTTTCTCTCTCCTTCTTTCGGAGCTGGGTTAAGGTGATCTTCTCCCCCTCGCCGGTTTCATGTTTCACAACCACATATTCTTTGAAGATATTGAGCTTCTCCACCACTCCTTCACCTTTTTCCGTGGTGAACTTCTCGCCGAGTTTGGGATATAAGGGAAGGCTTTCTTCGTAGAGCTTTTTCTCGTATCGCAAGCAGCAGAGAAGCCTGCCGCAGTTGCCCGATATCTTGGCCGGATTTAAAGACAGGTTCTGCTCGCGGGCAAGATGAGTGGAGATGGGTTCAAACTCCCGGATGAAGCTGGCACAGCAAAGAGGCAGACCGCACACCCCAAATCCCCCTATCCTTCTCGCCTCGTCCCTCACCCCGATCTGTCTCAGCTCGATTCTGGTCTTATAGGTGGAAGCCAGCTCTTTCACCAACTCGCGGAAATCCACCCTCTTCTCTGCGGTAAAATAGAAGGTGATTTTGTTTTTATCGAACTGAAGCTCCGTATCCACCAGTTTCATCTGGAGGTTTCTCTCCGAGACCATTCTCTCACATTCCTTCAGACACTCCCTCTCCTTCTCTCGGTTGGACCGGAGTCTGTCCACGTCCTCAGGGGTGGCCAAGCGCAAAATCCTCTGGGGCTTTTTCTCCGACTTCGCCATCTGAGCAGGGACCTTCTTGGTTACCTTTCCCATGCCCTCTCCCCTCTCGGCCTGAACGATAACGTAGTGGTTGGGTCTGATGCTCAGGCAGTCCGGATTGGAGAAGTACTCCTTGCGTGATCCTTTGAATTCCACCAGATATATGTCAGCCACATCGTACTCCTTGATTCTTTTTCACCGTTTGAGCCAGCTCTTAGGCCCGCCGATTCTGCCATTAGGTCAGGACATTGCAGTTTCTCTTCGCCAGAAGCCCTTCATTTTGAGGCACAACCGTAAAAGAGCCAGCTTCTGGCTGGCGTTTCTGGTCTGGCAGTCGATCCTGACCTGCTCAACCAGTCGGAAAGCCTCCTCAACTGTATTTTGACGCTTGAACTTTTGGGATAGTTTGACCACATCAGGCGCTAAGTCAGAGTTGATCAACCGATCACTTCCGTTCATCACCATGCGCACGTCCCTGAAAATGGAGATGAGGAATTCGAATATCTCAAGGATTGAGTTTCTATCCCATCGCCGGAGCACCTGGTTAACCGTCTGAACGATCCTGCCAGTCTCGCCCTCGGTGGCTGCATCAAGGAGATTGAGGGCATCCTGTCGCAGGCCCTCCTTCTCCCCTTGCAGGAAATCCAGAGCCCTACCATAGCTTCCATTGCAGACGTTGGCGTAATAGGAGGCTTTTTCTCTGTCCAGATGATGGACCTCCATAAGCTCTTTCTCAATGATCTTAGGCGGTATCTTGGAGAATCTAATCTGCTGACAGCGAGAGACAGCCGTGGGCAGAAGCTTGTTCACATCATTGCTGGTCAAAATCAGGTGTGCATCAGCTGGAGGCTCCTCTAAGGTCTTGAGGAGCGAATTGGCGGACGAGACGTGCATCTTCTCCGCCTCGGTTATGATGACCACCTTCCTCTTTGCCTCGAAGGGTTTTAAGGCGATCTCTCTCTGCACGGCCCGTATCTGCTCCACCGGGATGTTCACGTTCTTGTCAAACTTTACTATGGCATATGGGTTCTCCGACTTTAGCCTTCTGAATCTCTCTGTCTCCTCTTGGTTTTTCTCGTCGGACTTAGAGGAAGGAACCGGGAAGATCATTTTTACGTCCGGATGGACCATCTTTCCTATCTTCAGACAGGAGGCACAGGCATCACACGCCTCGCCCTGGCTTTTCTCGCAGTTGATCGCCTTGGCCAACTCCAGGGCCAAAGACCACTTTCCCGTCCCCCGATCTCCATAGAAGAGATAAGCGGAGGCCAAAAGATTGTTTTTCAAGGCTCCCGAGAGGATGCGTTGGGGAACCCTCTGGTCTAAGACTCTTTTAAACGACATTATTCATGCCACTCCAGGGGGTCTAAGGGGCGCTTCCCCTTTCTGATCTCGAAATACAGGCAGGGGGACGCCCCGGTTTCTCCTTCCCCCACAACTCCAATTCTTTGAAGTCTTCGCACCTCGGCTCCGGGCCAGACGGAAATCTCAGAAAGACGGGCGTACAGCGTGTAATACTCATTGCCATGCTCCAGTATCAACAGATTCCCATACCCTCTTAACCGGGAAAGGTAAATTACCCTCCCTTCGGCCACGGCTACGACCTCGGTCCCGGCTTTCGTCTCTATCTCTATCCCGGAGTTTTCGATCCTGGTACGAAACAGAGGATGCCTTTTTTCTCCAAAAGCGGATATCACCCTCCCCTGGACCGGCCAGGGGAGCCTTCCCTTCAGGGTCTCAAACCGGTTGCCCTTGTCGGGCTCTTCCGCCAACCTGTGGGTTCTTTCTTCCTGAAGTCCACCCAGGACCCGGCGCACATTTTCCGCCCTTTTCTCCAGCTCCCCAATGACCTGAACATAGAGCCTTCTTTCCGATTTGATGCTCCTCCACAGCTTTTCTCTCTCCCTCAATTCCCCCTGGTACGCTCCCTGCTCTTCGCTTTTTATTCCCGCCAGCCAGGACAGCTCTGCCATACTCTTACCCAGGCTTTGACTGTTCTCTTCCAAATTAACCTGCCGCCTTTCAATCTCTTTCGCCAGGTTCCGGTCTTCTTCAAGAATCCTTTTGGTAAGTTTGATTCGACTCGCCAAATCCACCGGGGAGGCGACCCCCCAGATCATGGTTTGGGGAACCAGCCGACCATGCTTATATATCTCCCTCAATCTCCTGCGGGACCCTTCCCGGTGGTAACGTAATCTTGATCTGATCTCCTTTAAGCTTCTTGCTTCTGACTGCAACCTTCTGTCCACCGCCGTTTCCTTTGAAGCCAGCCCACTGATCAATCGCCGGGTCAACTCCAGCTTCTCCTCAAGGTCCAAAAGCTCTTCAAAGGCGTCCTGCTCCCTGTGGTCGAGTGTTTCCATCCAGGCTCTTTTTGCGTCCAGTTCCCTTTCGATCCGGGCCAGATCATGTGCTCTGTCTCTCATTTCTTCGTAGAGCGAGTCCGGCAAGGCCCGGTTGACAAATATACAGAAACCCGCCAGAAAAACCAACAAGAATTCCTTCACCAACCTTTGTACACGGATGTGTCGATGGAGAGAGGTTCCTCGCACGATTTCACCGGATCTGCTTTAGAGTTTTAGAGTTTGCCTACAACCGCCCCTTTCACCACCGGGCTCGAAGAAGTCTCATGGTCGGGATGAGACTTCCCCCGGCTCCCAGAGCCATTCCCCAAACGACCATTCCCACCACCATGTGGACTGGAAGGAATCTTATGGCTAAGAATTGGCTTGTGAAAGTCAAGTATCCAGCCCACAGGAACAAAATGCCGAGAAGTGCACCAAACCCACCTAAGGAGATTCCCAGTATCAAGAGAGGGAGGGAGATATCTGCACTGCCGGCTCCCAGCAAGCTCATGATACGGATTGATTCTGCCCTCAAGCGGACCGTGACCCTTGTGAGATTCCCCACGATCATAACGATTGCCAGCGCCATGCAGGTGCCCAGAGCTAAGTCTATCATAAGAAACACGGAGATGGCTCGATCCAACTTCTTCAACCAGGTTCCGCCAAACACGACCTCCTCCACCCCCTCTTCTTTTTGCACTCTGAATGCGACCCGGGCCACCGGCTCAAATCGCCTGTGTTCCTCTCTGAGACTGACTAAGAAGGAGGCTGGAAGCGGGCTGGAATCCTGCCCCGGCAAGAGGTCTTCTCCGAGATAATTCTCCATCTGAGTCAAAGCTTCGCGTTTGGACCTGTATCTCACTTTTTCCACCTCAGGAAATACTCTCATCTTCTGCAGGAGCGAGTGGAACTCCAGTGAGGTTATATGGTTGTTAAGATAAACCTCGATCTGCACTTCGCCTTTCAGGTTCTGCACCGCGGCTCTCAGATTCAGGGTGATCAAGAGAAAACCTCCGAAGGCCAGGAAGGCTGAAGCGATACAGAGGAGTAGAAGCAATTGGGAACTGAACCTTTTCTCGGTCTGGCAAAAAGCCTGTTTAATCAAACAAGATATTCTCATGGGTGTGCAAAGGATATGTTAGGCACGGAACCGGCCGGCAAAGACAGACAGCCACGATGAGCAATCGAGTGTTCCAAAATCCTTGCAGGTCTCCTTTTGAACCATACTTCCGAGCACGAGGCGGAAACGCCCAGTGAGAACCGGCGACAGGAGGGTCAGATTCCGACTCCGATTGATCTGCCCTTCTCCAGCCTGAGCATCCTGGGAAGGATACCATCCCACAGGCGGAAATGCCGAGTGGCAAGCAGAACCGCCGTACCCAGGAGGTTGATCTCTTTCAACAACGTCAGGATCTCATCTGCGCTATCTTTATCCAGGTTCATGGTCGGTTCATCAGCCAATAGAACCAGAGGATCTCCAGCCAGGGCCCGGGCAATGGCCGCCTTCTGCTTTTCGGCAGAAGAAAGGCTGGGAGGAAACCGCCTGCTTGCCCCCCGAATCCCGGCCATCTCCAGAACCTCTGGAACCCCCCTTCTGATTCTCCTCTCCCTTTTGCCCAGTATCCTCAATGGTAGGGCCACGTTGTCGAAGACGTTCAGGTCGTCTATCAATCTGAAATCGGGAAAGATCCTCCCCATCTTCCGTCTCAGAAAAGGTATTTCCTTCCTTTTCAAAGTTCGGCTGTCGAACCCGTTAAAAAAAATGACACCCTGGGTTGGCCTCTCCTCTGAGGCTATCAATCTGAGAAGGGTGGTCTTGCCCGCCTGGTTAGGGCCGACCAGGAGCAGAAACTCTCCCCTTGTCATCTGAAAGCTGACCTCATCCAGGACCGCGACATTGCCGTCAAAGACCTTGGTGACGCGGTGCAACCTAAGCAGAGCGTCACCCGGAGGGGGCAAATCGGGGGCGACGCAGCGGGACTCACGGTGAGTCCGGGAGACGGATGAGACGTTGTGCTTAAGTTGTGGCCCATCTTCTGATGATGCCTTCGCCAACAGATCCATCTTCAAAATATTCCTTTCCTATTCGCCTTGCCATCAATTCGAGGCCATCAGACCGGGCCGGGGGTTTTTCCAGCCCTTCCTCTTTGCCAGGCCCCGTTTGTTTCTTTTATCGGATAATCCTCCAGAAAGGATAACCCCCTTTGTCGGCATTCGGCCGAGCTTCACCCCGGCAGGGTCGTAACTCAGACATTCGGGGCCTCCCACTCGTGTGAGCGTCCCATTGCGCATCAACCGGTCACGCCGGGCGGATACTCTTCCCTTCTACGGTCTCGGGACCTGCCACTGAACTGCGCGGCAGTAGGAGGGTTTTGGGCCCGCCTGAGGTCTGGGCGGTCGCGTTCAGGAAACCAACTTGTTGGACAATCCCTCCATCCATACTCAGGTTTACAGGTGCTTCTGCGCTTCCGGGGACAAGAATTCTGTGAAGAAGGAGGAAATCCCGTCGATAACAACATATACCGAAATGCGAAAAATGAAAACATCCCCATTGCACAAGCTGATGTTCTTCAAAAAGACGAATATCTTTGGAAGGGCACTTCTCGGCCTTCTGTTTTTGGCCATGTTTACCGGAATTGCCTTTTCTGAGGAGAGAAGGATCGTCATCGTAAAAAGCAGTGAATCACCCTTCTTTCAGGCGGCTGCCGACGGTGTGAAAAAGGAGATCAGAAAGGGTAATGTAGACCCGGTCTTCATCGAATACAACCTTTCTCTTGAGTCTCCCCACAAGAACCAGATCAATAGGATCCGGGAGCTGAATCCGGATCTGATCGTAACCATCGGCTCCAAGTCGACCGCTTTCCTCTCGGAACACATCAGAGACGTCCCCATAGTGTTCTCGGCGGTGTTGAATCCCATCTCGAGTGGATTCGCCCGGAGCATGAGATCGGCTGGAGACAACCTGACGGGAGCGTCCCTGGACATTCCGATCCGCACACAGTTGGAGAAATTCAAGCTGATAGTTCCCGGGTTGCAGAAGGTGGGTGTCATTTGCACCCATGATTCCGAACCTGTGGTCCAGGAGGCAAAAAGGGTCTGTCGAGAGATCGGCCTGGAGTTGGTCTCGGTCATCATCTCCTCGGAAAAGGAAATACCCGAAGCCATAGAGAAGTTGGGGCAGAAGGTGGATGGCTTGTGGGCCGTGGCAGATACCGTCGTCTTCACTCCCCAGTCCACTCAATACCTGCTGCTCTATACTCTGCGCCAGGGCATTCCATTCCAGGGGCCGTTCACCTCCTTCGTCAAGGCGGGAGCGCTTTTCACCTTAGCCTGGAACGATAAGGACGTGGGTCGGCAGGCAGGCGAATTGGCCCTGAGGGTTTTAGCCGGCGAGAATCCCAGGTACATACCCATCACCACCCCCAGAATGATCTATTTGATTCTGAACCTGAGAACGGCTGAGCAGATTAACTTAGATATTCCTCCGCACATAGTCAGCGTAGCCAAGGAGGTCTACCAATGAGAACCAGGTTCCCCCAACTGCACTTGGGGCTCAAGGCGAAATCCGTCCTGACCATCTCTTTTCTGATACTGGTCACCTCCGCCATCCTCAGCGTCTTCCTAATCGAGAGACAAAGCTCGATGATTCAGATGGAGTTGGAAAAGAGGGGGAAATCGATGGTGCGAAATCTGGCTCACAACGCCGAGTACGGGGTGCTGGTGGAGAACAAATCGCTTCTGTTGAATCTGATGGAGGGGCTGTACCAAGAGGAAGAGGTGGTATACATCAACATCCGGGACCGAAGGGGAAACATCCTGGCGGAATGGGAGCGCAGCGCGGAGTTTCATCAGGTGCACTCCAAGTTGCTGCCAGACGACGCACCACCCCCCTCAACGCTGCCGTCCAAAGAGTACTACGTCGTTAGCGGGCAGGAATTCTACGACTTTAGCTGTCCCATCAAGACGACCCGGGTGGAAAGGTCAAAGGAAGAGGTGGGGCTGCTGTTGGAGGATAAGAATGCTGCGGTCACCCGAAAGAAGCAGATCGGGCTGGCTGAGATAGGGATGTCCCTGCAAAACATGCGCAGGGAAATCGCGGACATGAAGCGGATTGTAGTGCTGTTAACGGCACTGGTCGTGGCGGTGGGAGTTGTGCTGGCCATCTTCTTGGTCAACATAGTCACTAAGCCGGTAAAGAAACTGGTTCAGGCCACGGAAAAAGTGGCCAGCGGAGATCTTTCTCAGGTGGTGAAGGTAACCACCAAGGACGAAATAGGGACATTGGCCTCCTCCTTCAACCGGATGACCACCTCGCTCAAGGAATCAAGAGAGAAGATCGAGGAGTACAATCGCACACTGGAGAAGAAGGTTAAGGAGAGGACCGCCGAGCTGGAGAAGACCACCAGGCTCCTGCAGGTGGAGTACGATCGCCTGGAGGCCATAGTCAACACTCCCAATCTGGGAATCGTGATCGAGGACAAGGACTGCAATATCCGGTTCATGAACAAATTCTTAATTGAGAGTTTCGGCAACCAGGTCGGGGAGAAATGCTACGAGAAGTTCAAGGATCGCAAGGAGAAATGTCCGGTCTGTCCCGTTGATGAGATTCTAATTAAGGGGAAGAAAACGTTTACCTACTTGGACCAGGACACGCAGGGGCATCACTACGAGATGTCGGCCAGCCTATTTCAGGACGAGAGGGGCGAATCCTATGTATTGGAAACCTTGCGAGACATAACCGAGCAGAAGAAACTGGAGCAGCAGGTGGAGGAATACACCAGCAATCTGGAGAAGACCAACCGGGAGTTGGAGAGCGCCCTAAAAAACCTCAAGGAGACCCAGGTTCAACTGATCCAGGTGGAGAAAATGGCGGCGGTGGGACAGTTGGCTGCCGGGGTGGCGCACGAGCTGAACAATCCTCTGGGCGGGATTCTGGGATACTCCCAGTTTGCCTCAGAAAAGATTGATCAGAAGCTACTCTCCGAGTTCACCCCGGAAGACACGGCCACCTTCCTGCAATATCTGAGAGACATCGAACAGCAGACCAAGCGGTGTCGCTCCATCATTCAGAGTCTCCTGAAATTCAGCCGGGCCTCGCGCAAGGAGGAATTCGAGCCAACCGATGTGACCTCGGTTTTGGAGGAGACACTCAAGTTCACCAAACATCAAGTAGAGAAGAACAAGGTGAGGCTGGTGGAAGGGCTGGCTGAGTCCCTGCCACAGATAAATGGACACTCCGGTCAGTTGCAGCAGGTCTTCACCAACCTTATCCTGAATGCTGCGCAGGCCATGCCGGACGGGGGTTCACTGACGGTTGCCAGCAGAATCGGGGAAGATGCAAAAACGGTACAGATCTCTTTCACCGATACGGGGTTGGGCATTTCCGAGAAGAACTTAGACAAGATATTTGAGCCCTTCTTTACCAGCAAGAAGGTGGGAGAAGGCACCGGACTGGGTCTTTCAGTCAGCTACGGCCTGATCAAGAATCACGGCGGAGAGATCAAGGTAAGCAGCAGGATGGGCCAGGGAACCACCTTCACGGTCATCCTGCCGGTTGCGGGAGGAGGGGTCGCCGGAGGAGTCAGGGATGAGAAGGAACTGGCGATTGGTGGGTAGGGAGTCCCGATACTGAAAGAGGATATTCTACCCGTTTGGCGAAAACTCTGTTTAAGGGAAGCTTATGAAAATCCTGGTGGTGGACGACGATCCCATAATCCGCAAGCTCCTTTTGGAGGTTTTGACTAACGACGGCCATCAGGTTACGGTGGCGAAGAACGGACTTGAGGGCTTGAACCTGGCCCGAAGGCAGCCATTCCAGCTCGTCTTCATGGATGTGCATATGCCGATCATGAATGGACTGGAGACTCTGATCAAAATCCGCCAGCTTTTCCCCCAGATGGCGGTGGCAATGATGGACAGCTATCCGGATCAACTGGTACGGGAGGCAGAAAGCCGGGGCGCCTTAACTTGCGTGCACAAGCCCTTCGAACTGGAGGAGATAAGGAAGATCATCCACCGGGTGGGAAGTGCCAAGCTTGAGGAGAAGCAAATCAGATGTTGAGCAAGACCCAATTAGTCAAAATCTTGGTGGTAGACGACGAGGAGATCATGCTCAAGCTCGCCTGCGACGCCCTGCGCAGCCAGGGGCATCGGGTGACCGGCTCCTCCGGGGCCCTCGAGGCGCTGGACAAATTAAAAACGGAGAAGTTCGATTTCATCTTAACCGACATAAAGATGCCGGAGATGGACGGGATGGAGCTGATTCAGTCCGCCCACGAAATCGATCCCTCCATGGGAGCCATCTTCATGACAGGATATGCCAGCCTGGACACGGCCAAGAGAGCCATCCAGGAGGGAGCCTACGACTATATCCTCAAGCCCTTCGACCTCCAGGAGATAAGAAGTGCCGTGGCCCGCGCCATCCAGAAGAGAAGCCAGAACACCGAAGACGGCAGAAAAGAGGGGTTGTCTCAACTGTTTGATCTTAACCGAATCCTGTATACCGCCGGCGACCGCAAGAGCCTGTTGAAGCTAACCCTGGAATTCGCCCTGATGCAGAGCCGGCTGAGAAGCGGGATGATCCTTTATTGGACCGCCAGAACCGGGGAACTTCTGATCCTCTACACAAAAGAGCCCGGACAGAATCTCTTTACCGAGGTCAACATCGAGATCGATGAGAGGCTGGTGGCGGAATGGTCCTCGGTGAAAGATATCCTTCATGCTGAAGGGCCGGATCAGTATCCCCTGTTCTCCCGGCTTAGAGATCTTCTCTCGGATTCTTCCGTGACCGACGCGTTCCCCAAAGCGGATGATGAGACCATCCTTATTCCACTGAGAAAAGCTGAGTCGACCTGTGGAACCATCGTCCTCAAGAAGACCTCGCAGGGCCAGAAGCTCTCGGAGGAGGATCTGAAGCTTCTCGCTATCCTGGGCATTCAAACCGCCATTTCGCTGGAAAACCTGACCCTGCTGATAGAGACGGAGAAATCATACCAAGAATTACAGAGCCTACAAGAGCAGATAATCGGTTTGGAGAAGATGGCCACTCAGGGAAGAATCTCCGCTGAGATCGGACACGAGTTGAACAACTACTTAACCGTGATAATGGGTAACTTTCAGATACTGGACATGAAGATAAGAAAGGGCGACATACAGTCGCTGAATAAACAACTGGAACCTATATCCACCAACTTAGAAAAGATAAAGAGCTTTGCAGAAGGTCTTTTGGATTTTTCGACTCTGAAGGCAAGGAAGGCGGAATGTGATATCAACGATCTGATTCGAAAAACTCTGGCTTTCATAAAGCCTCAAAATATCTTCAGGAACATCTCCTTTCTTACTGAGCTGAAGCCGAACTTGCCTCGTCTGTCGGTGGATTCCGGCCAGATTCAGCAGGTGCTTTACAATCTCTTGAACAACGCCGCCGATGCCATGGGAAAGAGAAAAGGCGAGGGAGGCAGCATAACCATCGGCACGGATTACCAGCCGGAGAACAAACTGGTGGAGATGTGGGTCACCGATACCGGAAGAGGAATGTCTGAGCAAGAGTTGAAAAAGGTATTCACGACCGGATTTACCACAAAAGAATCCGGTCACGGGATGGGACTATCCATATGCACAAAGATAATCGAGTCTCACCAGGGAACCATTCAGGTGGAAAGCAAATTAGATGAAGGAACCACATTCAGGGTCAAACTGTCATTATAGTATAGTAGGGAGAGGATGATAAAGATGCACCGGCACGCCCATGGCCCAGATGTCGATTCCGCGGCCCGCAGATCCAGCAACGTGCAGCCTCGGGGTGACAGAATCTGTCAGCTAAAGTTTTTTGACCAAGGGTCGATTAAGTATATAGCCTCGGTTTACATATGAAAACGGTTTAGCCTATAAGGGCTTTCTCTTATATGTGTTGTGTTGTATGGTACTAGAGTCGTTTTCAAATTAATTAGACTAACCGATCTTTCAAAAAGGAGGGCTGTAAATTGGATAACAAAACTGCATGTGAAAGGGGATTCTCACTCGGCGCAAGAGTGATCCTGGGGGCAGGCCTTTTATTTCTGTTGCTGAGTCAGTTCGCCTGGGCTGGAACCGCGGGAAAGATCGCTGGGATGGTCAGAGACTCAGAGGGCGGACAACCCCTGCCCGGGGCCACGGTGATGATCCAGGGCACCAGCATCGGAACCTCCACTGACGAGGATGGGGAGTACTTCATTCTCAACGTGCCGGTAGGAATCTACGTTGTGGAGGCTTCCCTGATAGGGTATCAGACCATCATCCAGACTCAGGTGACGGTGCTTTTGGACCTGACCACACCTCTCGACTTTGGACTAAGCTCTACGCCCATCGAGCTGAAGAAGGGCGTCACGGTGGTGGCATCCCGTCCCCTGATCCAAAAGGATTTGACCTCCTCGAAGGATTTCGTGATCAGGGAGCAGTTGGATTACCTTCCCAATACGGCGGGAATCCAGTCGGTGATCGCCAACATGGCAGGCACGGTGGTGGATGAATACGGCGACCTGCATGTGAGGGGCGGACGTGAAGCCACTGTGAGCTACTTTCTGGATGACATCTACGTGCAGGATCCGCTGGTGGGGCGAGCCGGAACCAGAATACCCCCTGAGGCTCTGGAGGAATTGAGCCTGACCACGGGAGGATTCACCGCCGAGTACGGTGAGGCTCTGTCCGGAGTGGTCAGCGCCATCACCCGGGAAGGTGGGCCCCTATTTGCCGGAAAGATCAAGGCATACGATGGATTGGTCCACTCCTACGACGTTAACGCCGGAGAGTATCAGAAACTCAAGAGGAACAATAACCACTGCCTGATCCTCAATCTGGGCGGTCCGTTAACCTTCAGTCAAAGCGACGCAGCCACCTTCTTCTTCTCCGGTGAGAAGATCTGGAGCGACGGGTATCTCCCCCATAACAAAAGGGAACTCCTAACCGGAACGGGAAAGATCAGTCTTCGTCCCACCAACAACTTGAAGCTGGTTCTCAGCGGGAATTACTATACCAGGGAGCTTTTGAGATACGAACACAGAGACGTAAACGGCATCTCCTACGATTTCAACTTAGACGGGCTGGGGAAGATCCGAAACAAGTCTTACAGCATCGGAGCAAGAACCTCTTACGCCACGTCCAAGAGCACCTTCCTCACGGTTAAGCTCAGCCATTTCCACACCGACATCAAGTTGGCTCCAGAACATCTCTTTGACCTTTACTGGAACCAGTGGCCGGGCTATCTGGAGGATTCCAGTGGTGTTTTCATAGGCACCATTGACGATGACAATTATAACCCGGCGGAGGAGCATTTCTATACCGGCTTCACTGTTGCCCCGGATTTCTTTCCCCGATACCACTACCGGGGAGCCAAATATACCAGCCTGGGCTTAGACATCATGAGCCAGGTGGACAAACACAATCAGATCAAGCTCGGAGGAGAGTACCGCATAAATCGCTTGAAGTGGGATGATAAGCAGTTCTTCAACGTTCGACCTTACGGCGAGAGATACGAGGTCGATCCGCACTACGCCGCCGTCTACCTGCAGGATAAGATAGAGCTCAAGGAGATCATTGTGAACGCGGGATTGCGCCTGGATTATCTCGACGCCGACATCGATTACTGGAATGATCCGGTGACCAAGGAGAGGAAGATTCACACCAAACCCAAGGCTCAACTCAGTCCTCGTCTGGGCATCTCTCATCCCATCTCCGACCGAACCGTGATTCATTTCAGCTACGGCTACTACTTCCAGGTTCCGCCATACCAATACATGTTCACCAATCTTCAGGCGGATTTGACCACCGGGTACCCGCTGGTGGGAAACGCGGACATGGAGGCGGAAAAGAGCATCGCTTACGAATTGGGTGTAAGCCACGCTCTTGCAGACGATATCACCATGAAGGTGACCACCTACTATAAGGACCTCACCAACCTTGCTTCCACACGAGAGGTGGTTTACGCTGGGGGCTCCTACACCCAGTTTGTCAACGCCGACTACGGGACCGTGAAGGGCGTGGACGTCATCCTGACCAAAAGACCGGACCACAAGAACCTTTCCGGGATCATCAATTATTCCTACATGATAGCCAAGGGCAACGCCTCGACGGCGTATGAGGGATATTACGATTACTTCACTGAGGGCACCAACGCGCCTGTCTGGCCGGTACGGGAGTATCCTTTGGCCTTTGACCAGAGGCACACTTTGACCGTGGATGTGGATTACCGGGTTCCGCGCGACTGGCGCGGCAACTTTGCCGGATTGACCCTCCCCGGAGCCTGGGGATTAAACGTGCTGGCAAAGTATGGAAGCGGCATGCCCTACACCAAAACCGACGACCGGGGAAATCGTCTGGGAGCCCTGAATGAGGGAAGAATGCCCGCCACCTACCGGGTGGATTTGAAGTTCAACAAGGACTTTTATCTGTTCAGGGAGAAGGAGACCCGCCTCTCCTTCTTCACCGAGGTGGTTAATCTCCTGGATCGCCGGAATATACTGCACGTTTACTCTAACACCGGCAAGCCGGACGATGATGGGTATCACTATGAGTTGACCGTTGACCCGGATGGAGACGGGCCTTTGACCGCCGAAGACGCGAATCGATACTATCGCCTGTTAGCTAAAGATCCGCAAAATTACGATGCCCCCCGAACCGTGCGCTGGGGGATTGAATTTATCTTTTAATAATCAAGGAGGTAATTAAATGCATAAGAAAAAGATCGTCTTCTTGCTTCCCATTTTGTTTTTCCTCCTCTGGGGAGAGGGAAGCACAAAGACGCAAAAAAGCTTGGAACCTCCAACTCCGCTGCAGGATCAGATCATTCACAACAAGGGGAACGTAGCCACCACAGTCCAGAATTGGGGGCAGATCGGAGGACAGAGTCACCTGGGAAAACCCTCCGGCGAGTGGCCCAAAGGATCGGAACATCACTATTTAGCCGAGATCAAGTACTGGATGGGCGCGGTGAAGCCAAACGGAGATACGGTGGTGGCTAATACGGACGACGATTTCATGCCCCTCTCCTCGGTCATAAACGGTGAGGAGAGTTACAGAATACGCCTGTCCACAGACCCCACCTCCTATAATCACGACCCCACCGATACCGTCGGTCTCGGAGTCGGCAAGCCGGCATACGGATGGAGGGTATGGGACAGCGGCCCTGAGGAGTGGGTGTACAATGAAGTCTGGACTTTCTCCCAGGGCATGGTGGATGCGGGCCCGGTTTCCCTTCAGGAAAGCCATTATCGCTTCTGCGACGTCAACAGCGGCGTGCCAGTCCTCGGCCTGGAACTGACCCAGACGATCTATCAGTGGAACTACAACTACAATGAGGATTATCTGTTCGTGGTTCTGGAGATCAAAAACGTTTCAGAGAACGACTACTCCGAGTTCGCCTTCGGACTTTATTGCGACTTTGATGTTGGGGGAAGAGTCCCGGGCACGTTCGAAAACGGAAGGTTGGGCGATCTGGTCGCTTTTGACCCCTCCATGAACTTGGCTTGGACCTACGATGAAGACGGCTATGACCCGGGCTGGGGGCCGCTGGTAAGAACCGGAGTGATGGGGACCAAGTACATCGAGACCCCTGACGACATCGGGATGACCGCCTTCCGCACCGGAAGATGGGAGGATCTGCCGGACCACGATGAGGGGAAGTACGAGTTCATCAACAGCCAGCAGTTTGACCAAAGCCTCCCCCCTACCGACCAATACTACGTCCAGTGCACCCGGGGAATCAGTCTAGACTCCGGGAAGACCGTTCGCGTGGTCTTCGCGCTGATAGCCGGATATGACGAGGAAGATCTCAAGAATAACGCATCCATGGCTCAGGTCGTCTATGACAATTACTTCATTGGTCCCGAACCTCCGCAGCCAGCACAACTGGTGGCCACTCCAGGTTACCAAAAGGTGAAGCTCACCTGGGACAACGGCTCTGAAAGCTCAGTTGATCCATTAAGTGGAGAGGTGGATTTCAAAGGATACAAGATCTACAGAAGCACCGACATGGGCCAGAGCTGGGGTGATCTGGTGAGAAACCCGGACGGAAGCTTAGGTCCGGATTACGTGCCCATCGCCATTTTTCAGAAGGAGAACCCGCACGATATTCTGCCTCATACCTATACCGACCGCGACTTAATCAACGGGATAGAATACTGGTACTCCGTGGTCTCCTTTGATGAAGGCGACACCAGTGTGCCAATAGAACCCCTGCAGACTGCATACGGAAGACCGGGAGAGGACATCAACTGCGCTTTTGCCTTCCCCCGAACCGATCCGGCGGGATATTACACCGCTGCGGCAACGGTCAGGCACCATTATTATGGAACCGAGGAGGAGAGTGAGGGCACGGTCACGCCGGTGGTGTTCGACCAAGGCGCCTTAACCGGGCATGATTATAAGGTCGTATTCACCGATGGCCCGTATGCCACTTACTGGCACGTGATCGACTTAACCACCGGAGAAACGGTTCTGGCGGACCAGACCAAGCAATCCGGAGACGTAGAGAGCTACCCGGTGGTAGATGGAATGCAGGTGATCGTCACCAACGGCGAAAGGGAGCCGAGTTCATACGGCCAGACGCAGTTTGGCACCTCCGACGCCACCTTGCATATGTATCATTTCCTGGGAAGCATGGGAGAGACCTTTGGTCTTCCCGTAGGTGGAGACATACATTTCCGTTGCACTTATGAGTTCAGATTTACCGAGCAGGGCTCGCAGGCATACAGCTTCTTTGATGACGTCACTCCGGTGTGGGTTCCTTTTGAGGTGTGGAACACCAGCAGCAATAAGCAGGTTTTGGTGGAAGTATACGATTGGGCACAGAACGGAGTGTGGGACGCAGATCACGGAGACTACTTGGACATCGTGAACGTCCCTTACGACGGACAGCCTCACCCAGAAGCGTTTCCCTACTATCACGCCTGGTTCTTTGCTTTTACTCCCACCGACACCGGATATGCACCGGGGGACGTTTACCAGATTGAGGGCGCAAAGCTGAACGGCCCGGATGATGAGTTCGTTTTCCGCGCCGGAGGAGTAGATGCAGGGAAGGCGAAAGACGAGCTTTCCGAAATCAAGGTGGTGCCTAATCCATACATAGCTCATGCCCTGTGGGAGACCAAGGAGGGAATTCGAAAGATTCAGTTTACCCACCTGCCGGAGGAATGCGCTATCCGCATCTACACCCTGGCTGGAGATCTGGTGAAGGTGATTGAACATGACAACGGAACCGGAACCGAGGATTGGGACCTGCTGAACAAAAACCAGCAAGGCATCGTACCGGGTGTCTATTACTATCATGTGGACTCAGAGTATGGACAGAAGCTGGGTAAATTCGCCATAATAAAATAGGTCGATGGATTGAACGGATCATAGCCGCAGTCAAAGCCGATTTCTGGCTCAGGGCAACTGTGCCAGTCGTCCAGAGTTTGACGGAGGAAGAGAAACAAAAGGATATTCCCAATGTCTGGGAGATTTAATCAAGAGGATCCCGCAAAACAAGGGGGAAGAATGAAGACGAGAGTGATTGGCCTGCTTGCCATCTTAATGATTCTCAGCCTGGCGAACGCGGCCTATACCGGTGAGTTCTCCAGGGTGGGCACGGTCGGAGCCCAGTTTCTTAAGATCGGAATGGGAGCCAGGTACGTGGCCATGGGTGAGGCATCGGTAGCCTGCGTGAATGATGCTTACGCCGTCTACTGGAATCCTGCGGCGCTTACCGAGATACCCGAATCCAATTTATCGCTGACCAACGTGGACTGGATACTGGACGTGCAGCTAAACCATGCTGCCTTTGGAAAATCTCTTGACCAGTACAGCGCCTTCGGCGTCAGCATCACCGCTCTCACCATGGGTAACATGGAGATTACCACGCTGGAGGAGCCCGAGGGGACTGGTGAAACCTTTACCGCATCGTCTTATGCCTTAACCCTGGGATATGCTCGAAAGCTAACCGACAGGTTTTCTGCCGGCATAAATGGGAAATACATATGGGAGAGCATATCCGAGGAGAGAGCTTATGGATTTGCCTTCGACTTCGGCACCCTGTTTTACACTGGTTTCAAAAGCCTGAGAATGGGCATGAACATCTCCAATCTGGGGCCGGAGATGAAACTGGGAGGGCCGGAGCTGGATACTTACCATAATCCCCAACCCGGAAATCCCAATTACGACAACGTCAAAGCCAAACTGGCCGTGTACCCGTATGAGCTACCCCTCACCTTCAGATTCGGAATGGCCTATGACTTAGTCGATTCTCCGGAGTCAAAATTCACCGTGACCGCCGAGGCAAAGCATCCCAACGACAACGTTCAGCAGGCCAGCCTGGGTGGCGAGTATCAGTGGAAGGAGACCCTCTCCTTAAGAGGCGGATACAAGTTGAATTACGAGGAGGAGGGGTTGACGCTGGGAGGCGGCGTGAAAATCAATGCGGGCAAAAGCACCAAGCTGGACATAAGCTATGCCTGGGCCGATTTCTCCCATCTCTCCAGCGTTCATCGGTTCTCCCTGGGCTTTGAATTTTAGTTGCCCCATCAGGCCAAGACAAATATCGTACTCTTATCTCCCTTGGAACTCTTTAGGTCGGGTAGGATCGCAAGATCTATCCGACCTTTTTCATTGCGGGTTTGGACCCTTGCTTGCTGTTGGACGGATGTCATCGTCGGTCTTATGGCGGAATTCTCAACTTATTCCTCGCCCCCAGGTAACAAAAGAAATGATGTGTCATTTTGAGCGCAGCGAAGAATCTAGCCTCCACGATCGCCCAGGAAAGTGCTGTTCCGTTCACTCCCTTTCGGGATAATCGAAAGGCTCAAAGGAGACCTTGTCCCCTCTCTTGACTCCCTCTTTCTCCTCAGGCAGAATGATCAGCCCATCCGCTAAGGACATGGATTTCAAGATCCCGGAGCCTTGAGGGCCGGTTAGATAGGCCAGGTACTTCCCTTTCTCGAAACTCAGCTTCCCCCTTACAAACTCTCTCCGGCCAGGTTTCTTTTTCATCTTATCCTGGATTATCGCGGCCTGCTTCTTCCTGAGCAATCTCTTCCGGCCAGCCATTTTTAGTAGGCAGGGCCTGACAAACTGATCGAACACAACCATGGAGGAGACGGGATTTCCGGGCAGGCCAAAGAGTAGTTTACCCTTTATGGACCCAAAGAGCAAAGGCTTTCCCGGCTTTATGTTCACCCTCCAGAAATGGATTTGTCCTAACTTAGCCAGAACTTCCTTGACCAGATCGTAGTCGCCCACTGATACCCCGCCGGTAGTCAGAATAACGTCTGCCCGGCCAGTTGCCTCCTTTATCGTCTCAACCAGCTTCTTCTCGTCGTCCGGGACTATCCCTAAATCAACCACTTCCCCGCCCGCTTTCACAATCTGACCATGCAGAGCATACCTGCTGGAGTCTCTTATCTTTCCCGGCGCGAGTGGTTGATCTATGGAGATCAGCTCGTCTCCGGTGGAGATTATCGCCACTCTGGGTTTTCTGATTACTTTAACCTCCCTTTTTCCTAAAGAGGCTAAAATTCCCATTTCCTGGGGTCTTATCAAGGCTCCCTTCCCCAAGGCTCTCTCCCCTTTTCGTATGTCCTCGCCGGCTAATCGCACGTTCTCCCCTTTTGTAACGGGCACAAAAACCCTTACCCAATCTCCCTCGCCCCTTGTGTTCTCCACCATCACCACACTATCAGCTTCCCTGGGAAGGGGTGCGCCCGTCATTATCCTTATGGCTTCTCCCCTTCTGACCTGTTTTCGCGAGGTCTTACCTGCCGCAATATCGTCGATGATCTTTAAGCTCAACGGACGACCCTTCCTGGCCCTTCTCGTATCTGAAGATCTAACTGCGAACCCATCCATGGCTGAGTTGTCAAACGGGGGAATGTTGACATCAGAGCGGATATCCTCAGCCAAAACATAATCCAGAGAATCTAAGACATGCTTCTTAACAGTCGGGAGAACCTTTGTTCTTCTCAGTATCTTTTTTCTGGCTTCTTCGAATGCTATCAATTCAAACCTCCTCTAGAAAATACCTTGGCGACTCTATATCTGATCACCTTGAAACAGATGGACTGCCGAAGCCTTGAAGGTCACGTACATCTCCCTTCCCTCGGCCAAATTCATCTCCTCCTTGGACCTTTTGGTGACGATGCTGGTCAAGGGAATCCCAATGTCCACCTTTATCCTTACTATCGCCCCCTCCTCTTCTATCCGGGCAACCTTGCCTCTAAAGCAGTTCCGGGCGCTTGAACTCAAGGGCATAAGTGAGATCAAAATGTCTTCGGGCGGAATGGAGGCATACGCGTCTCCTTCTCTGTCGGATACCACGTCAAGTCTTACTCCATCCACCTCCAACTTCACCTGCTCCTTTTCTCTGATCAGCTTACCGGAAAGGAAATTCTCCATGCCTATGAAATTTGCCCAAAAGACCGAAGTGGGGCGCTCGAATACCTCTTTCCTACTACCTTTTTGAATCACCTTTCCCTCCCTCAGCACAAAGAATCTCTCGCCCCATTTCCGAGCGTTGGAGAGCAGATGGGTAGTCAAAACCAGCGTGGTATCTTTTTCCTCCTTAAGCCTCAAGATCAAATCTTCGATTATCCGCAGGCTTATCGAGTCTAAATTGTTGGTCGGTTCATCCAGGAAGATGACCTCGGGATTTAAGACCAATGCCCGGGCCAAAGCCACCCGTTGAGCTTCGCCGCCGGATAAAGTCAAGGCCCTCCTCTCTCTGGCTTGTGTCATCCTCACCATGTCTAAGGCTGACTCCGCCCTCTGTCTCATGAACCTTTTCTTCTCACCCCGCACCTTGAGCCCATAAGCCACGTTCTGAAAAACCGTAGCGTCAAACATCGTCGGATTCTGCATGACCATGGTCATTTGGCGAGATAGCTCCAGCCTTCTGCCCGAGTCGGAGGAATAGCTACATTCCTCCCCATTATAGAGGAGCCTGCCTGCATCAGGTCTCTCCAACAGATTCATGATCTTAAGCAAGGTGGTCTTTCCTGAGCCATTGGGGCCGAGGATGACATTGATTTTTCCCTCCTCGACATCCAGGGAGACAGAAGTTAGCACCTTTTTCTGATTATAGATCTTGGCTATATCCTCAGTGACTATTTTCATCTTCTCTTTCCCGCGCCCTGAACCAGATGCAGCATCAGGTTTATTCCCAACGCAACAATAACCAAGACAATCCCCAGGCTGATGGCCAACTCAAACTCTCCCTTCATGGTCTCCAGGGCAATGGCCGTGGTCATCACCCTGGTGGCTCCTTTTATGTTACCCCCCACCATCATGGTCATACCGGTCTCGCCGATGACTCTGGCGAAGCCGGTTATGACCGCAGCGCTTAAAGCAAATCGAGCCTCCTTCAGGGCCAGAAGCTTCCACTGAAATCTGCTGGCTCCCAGGGAGAAGGCGGTATCTCTAATGGAAGGATCTATCCTCCTTATAGCCACCAATGACAAACCGGTTATGATCGGCGTGGCCAGGATTGCCTGGGCCAGGATCATGGCATAGGGAGTGTAGAGAATCTCTGAACCTCCCAGGAGTCCCTTGCGCATCAGGATGAGATAGAGCAAAAGACCGATCGCCACTGCCGGTATGGTCATCATGGTGTTGATCAAGCTCAAGACCAGTCTTTTCCCCGGAAAATCGCTCTGCTCGATCAAGAGAGCCAGATACAGGCTGAAGACGGACGAGAGTATGACCGCACTTCCCGAGACCTTCAGTGAAAGCCAAACGATCTCCGGGATCTCCCGACCTAGAAAATCCATGTCTCAGTCCCTTTTTGAATTGGGGGTGAAGAGCCGCTGACCAAATTTCTCCTTACCGAACTCCCCAATCAGCCTCTGCCCTTTCTCGCTGGTCAAGAACGACACAAACGCAAGAGCCAATTGATGATTGACTTGGGAGAACTTCTTGGGAGAAACCGCAATCACGCTATACTGATTCAAGAGGTTTTTGTCTCCTTCAAAGAGTATGGCCAAATCCAATTCTTTCCGGTGGGAGAGAAAAGTGGCCCGATCGGTCAGGCAGCAACCTTTCTTTTCATTCGCCACTCGTAAAGTTGCTTCCATGCCGGTGCCCGATTGAAGATACCATTCTCCTTCAGGATCAACGCCGGCCAATGTCCACAGGGATTTCTCTTTCTTATGTGTCCCGGATTCATCCGCCCGCGATATGAAAGTGGTTTCCAAGCTGTCTATCTTCCGAAGAACCACAGCGATTTCTTTTTCGTCTTTTAAGCTGGCTGGATCATTCTCAGGCCCAACCAAGACGAAATCATTATACATGATCTCTATTCGCTTCTCACCGTAACCCTTTTTGACGAATTCCTCCTCTGATTTCCGATCGTGAACCAGGATTGCATCCGCGTTTCCGTCCTTGGCCAGCCTTAAGGCCTGTCCTGAACCCACGGCAATGACCTTTACCCTGCAGGTGTTTTCCGTCTCGAACACCGGCAAAAGATGTTCCAACAAGCCAGAATCCTCAACGGAAGTGGTCGTGGCCAGGATGAGTTTACCCTCTTCTCCTCCACCGCAGGAGCCCAGCAGCGAAAAACATAGAGTCAAAACCACATAGATTTTCCTCATAACATCACCTTTCAAATCTAAAAGCCAACTCCCGCATATTTTGGAAACTGGCTTTCGAACTTCTTTCTCCTTTCCAAATGCGGGAGGCATAGCCGTTTCCAGCTGTACCCTTCAGGGTGAACCATTCATGGTGAACCCTATCGGCCGCCCTCCGTAGATTTCTCCTTAGGAAAGACAGCTCGGAGACATATGTCTTTGCTATTTATTCTATCTCTTCAGCACACTCACCGGTTTTCCCCTGTAGTATCTCGATTCCATGAGACAGTGCCGGCAGAATTGCCTGGAAGCATTCCTTAGCTCCCTTCGGGCTTCCCGGCAGATTAACGATCAGGGTCCTTCCTCTGATCCCTGCTTCGGCACGAGAGAGCATGGCTCTGGGAGTGACCTTCAGGCTCTCCATTCTCATGGCTTCGGATAATCCCGGAGTCCTCTTCTCTATCACCTCCAGGGTCGCCTCAGGGGTAACGTCTCGGGGCGCGAATCCGGTTCCTCCTGTGGTAAGAATTAGGTCAGGTTTGAACTGATCACAACAGGTGGTCAATTTCCTTTGAATGGTTTTTTTCTCATCCGGAACTATCTCGTAGTGGGACACTTCTCCCGGTAGTTTCTTCACCAACTCCTTCAGCACCCTTCCGCTTTCATCCTCCCTCTCCCCGGCATATCCTTTGTCGCTGACCGTAATTATCGCTACTCGAATCATCCCACTATCCTTATTCGATCCCCGTGGCGTGCGGTTCCGCCTTTCAATACCCTGGCGAAAATGCCCTCCTTGGGCATAACGCAAAAACCGACCTGTTGGAAGATAGCGCAACCGTTATGACATTCTTTCCCAATCTGGGTGACCTCAAGTTCGATCTGATCTCCCAAGATCAGTTTAGTTCCGATCTTCAGTTTCGGGAGATCGATACCCGAAGTGGTGATATTCTCGGCAAAGTCTCCGGCGCCCAATGACAAACCCTTGTCCTTCATCTTCTGTATGCTCTCAGAAGCCAACAGGCTCACCTGCCTGGGCCAATTCCCTGCGTGCGCATCCCCCTCTATCCCCCACTCCTCCTTCAACAAGACGCTTTCGACCGGTGTTTTCTTTTCACCCTTGTCTTTGCTTGTGCAGACAGCGAGGACTTCTCCCATTTCACTTCCCCGATTTTCTTTTGTAGGTTCCACTTCTTCCGCCGCTCTTCTTCAAAACATACAGTTCTGAGATCTCCATCTCCTTGTCGATTCCTTTGCACATATCATAGATCGTTAGTGCAGCAACGGCGGCAGCCGCCAAAGCTTCCATCTCCACACCGGTCTTGGCTTCGACTCTCGCCTGCGACTCTATCTCTATCCGGCTTTTGGCGTCATTGAGCGTAAGATTGAGATCAACCCAATTGATAGGCAGTGGATGGCACATCGGAATCATCTGATGCGTATTCTTGGCTGCCAGTATTCCCGCGATCTTAGCGCAGGTTAAGACGTCCCCTTTGGGGATCTTTCCTTGTCGCACTAAAGCCATTGTATTCGGGCTCATCCTCACCGCAGCGTGAGCTTTGGCCTCTCTTTTCGTGATCTTTTTCTCTCCCACGTCCACCATCCTCACCTCACCCTTTTCGTCCCAGTGGCCACTCTTTTCCATCCTATCCACCTATCTGAAACATTCTCCTCTTGGTTCCATTTTCCCCCAGCAGATTGTGCTCCCTGGGCTTCAAAGATAAAGCCTTCATGAAAAGCTGCGCCAGTTCATCGTCACTTGCCCCACCACGCATTTCCGATTTGATGTCTATTTCGACTTCGGAGGAAAGACAGGGTTTTAAAAAACCATCCGCGGTCAGCCTCAGCCTGTTGCAGTTCTCACAGAAGCCATGAGTAATAGCAGAAATGAAACCTAATGTCCCCTCGAAGCCTTCTATTTGATATAATTCAGCCGAGTCGCTCCGGGAACGTTGGTCGATTTTCTTCAATCCGTATTCTCTCTCAATTCGATTTTTTACCAACGAGGAAGAGAGGAATTGATCCGGCTTCCATCCGTTGTCCCCAATGGGCATGAATTCTATAAAGCGAAGACCTATCGGCTTATCCGCGACGAACTTCACGAAATCCAGAATCTCATCGTCGTTCGTTCCTCGAATGGCCACCACGTTCAGTTTGACCTTGTCAAAACGAATCAGGGCCTCCTTGATCCCTGCCATCACCTGTGGCCACAGGTTCGTTCCGGTCATCTGCTCAAACTTCATGGGATTCAGGGTGTCCAGACTGATGTTTATTCTCTTGAGTCC
The DNA here is from genome assembly GCA_049679185.1 of Candidatus Zixiibacteriota bacterium. Taxonomy (GTDB): domain Bacteria; phylum Zixibacteria; class MSB-5A5; order MSB-5A5; family SM1-73; genus SM23-73-3. Next base: position 4,449 of record JBAUFO010000197.1, on the reverse strand, counting down.
GGCCTCCCTTAGCCTGACGGCGTAATCCTTCAGCAGGGTGCCGTTGGTCGTCAGGGAAACGTCGCTGATTCCAGGCGTGGCTGAAACCTTCTCAATCAGGTGGTCAATTCCTTTCCGGAGCAGAGGCTCTCCCCCGGTGAAACGGGTTTTGGTGATTCCCAATCCAGCCCCGACCCGGGCTATTCTCTCCGATTCTTCAAGAGAGAGTATCTCCTCCCTCTTCTTGAGGACGAACTTCTTCCCGGACACGCAATAGCGGCACCTCAGATTGCACTTATCCGTAACCGAGATCCTGAGATAGCTTATTTTTCGACCGTATGAGTCCTTGAGTTCCGCCATACTGCTCCCGGGCACACGAATTCGTTCTTTGATTTTACGAAAGAAATCTGTAGATGTCAAGTTATTTCGGCCAGGTCCGGGGAGCGTGCTGGGGCGCGAATAAACAGAAAGCGATGAGGCCGGATTGGCCCGCTTTGACCTACTCCTTCCTCGTCTTTCTCCTGCTGACCGTCAAGAAAGATTTACTGCCATGGGCTTTGCTTTGACCCTTTTGAACCCACCAGATGCAGTACAGAACTATAGAACAGACCCTGTGAAACGGCTCTGGAAGTTCTTCGTAATCTGAATCCCTGAAATCTCCCGGGCCGGAGGCGGTTCGAAAAACAGTAGACAGGATCGCGGCATGGGGGCCTGCCTGTCTGATTGGAAAATGTTTCGCCCTGGGTGCGTACCAATATTTAGCGGTTACTTATCGTTCTTCACTAGAGTACCGTTTTTCGACAGAGTACCAATGAGAGGAGCTTCTGAGGACGAAATGATCGGCACAACAGTTTCTCATTACAGGATTCTGGAGAAGCTCGGCGGTGGAGCCGTGGGCGTGGTATATAAGGGTGAAGACACCAAACTTAAGCGCCCGGTCGCACTTAAATTCCTCCCAGCCGAGTTGACCCAAGACCCAGACTCGAAGGGTCGCTTCCTCCGGGAGGCGCGGGCGGCTTCGGCCCTTGATCACACGAACATCTGCAGCATTCACGAAATCGACGAGACCGAGGATGGTCAGATTTTCATGGTTTTGACCTACTATGAAGGTGAAACGCTGAAGAAGAAGATTCGACGTGGGGCGCTCCAGCCGGACCAGGCAATCGACATCGCCATTCAACTGGCGCGAGGCCTGGCCAAAGCCCATGAGAAAGGTATAGTTCACCGGGACGTCAAACCAGCTAATATCATGATCACCAACGAGGGGGTGGTAAAGATCGTGGATTTCGGTTTGGCCAAGTTGCATGGACGGACCGAACCGACAACAGCCGGGACTATCGTGGGAACGCTGGCCTACATGTCCCCCGAGCAGGCGCGTGGAGAAGATGTCGACCAGCGATCAGACATCTGGTCGCTGGGGGTTGTTTTTTATGAAATGCTCACCGGGCAACTCCCCTTCAAAAGCGAAGACGAGGGGGGAATGGTCTATTCCATTTTAAACCGGGACGCGCTTCCGATTACCGCCGTGCGCAAAGGCGTGCCGGCGGGGTTGCAGCGAATAGTCAGCAGGGCCATGGCGAAGCGGCCGGAGGAACGCTACCAGCGTGCAGGCGAGGTGGTGGTCGATCTGAAAACCTTCAAAGGGATCAGTGAGACCGAAACCACCATGTCCATTCCGATAGCTGAAGCTTATCCCAAACCCAGCAATCTCCCTCTTCGACTGACCAGCTTCGTCGGTCGGGATCGGCAGATGTCGGATATTAAACAGCTGCTTGGCGAGAACCGGTTGGTAACTCTAACCGGGGCGGCCGGCTGCGGCAAGACCCGGCTGGCGCTGGAGGCCACCTGGGACCTCCTGGAGGATTGGCCGGACGGCGTATGGTTGGTGGAGCTGGCGCCACTGGCGAATCCCTCGCTGGTGCCCCAGACAGTGGCTGTTACGCTTGGACTCAAGGAAGAAACCAACCGGGCCCTTACACAAACCCTGGTCGACTATCTGAAGGACAGGATTCTGCTGCTGGTCATCGACAACTGCGAGCATCTCATTTCCGCATGCGCAACGCTGGTCGAAGAACTTCTGCGGGCATGTCCGAAGCTGCGCATTCTTGCCACCAGCCGTGAGGGGCTGGGGATCACGGGAGAGGTGATCTACCATCTCCTCCCACTCGCGGTCCCGGGAGCGGAGGCCCAGCTTCCGTTGAAAGAGTTGCAGCAGGTAGAGGCGGTGCGGCTTTTCGTCGAGCGTGCAGGCGCCGTGCAGACGGAGTTCAACCTCACCCACGATAATGCCCCGGCCGTCGTGCAGATCTGCCGGCGGCTCGACGGCATCCCCCTGGCCCTTGAACTGGGGGCAGCACGGGTCAGCGTGCTGCCCGTGGAGGAGATTGCCAAGCGCTTAGACGACCGTTTCGGGTTGCTGACTGCCGGTAGAAAGACCGGGCTGCCACACCACCAGACCCTGCGCGCGCTGATCGACTGGGGTTACGATCACCTTTCCGGGGACGAGCGCAAGCTCTTCTGCCGGCTTTCGGTGTTTGCAGGTGGTTGGACCCTGGACGCGGCTGAGGCCGTGTGCGCGGGGCAGGGCATCAGAAAGGGAGCGGTAATCGATCTGCATTCACGGCTAGTCGCCAAGTCGCTGGTGGAGATGGAACCGGAATCCGCACCAGAGACCAAAAAAGCACGCTACCGAATGCTCGGGACAGTGCAGGAGTATGCTCGCGACCGTTTGCGGGAGGATGAGGGGGACGCGGAAGTCCAGCGGCGGCACCGAGACTACTTCTCCGCCCTGGCCCAGGAGGCGGCGCGTCAACTGACCGGACCGGAGCAGGCGGCCTGGGTTTCGCGCCTGGAAGCGGAACACGAAAATCTGCGGGCCACGATCGATGGGTACTTGGGAAGCTCCCCGAACGCCCGGCTCGCTCTGGAAATGGCAGGGGCGCTGGGACGTTACTGGTTCGTGCGAGGGCGTTGGAGCGAAGGGCGTACTCTTTTATCGGAGATTCTTGCCCGTCCAGACGCCAGCGAGCGAACCAGCGCTCGTGCCACGGCGCTGGATTGGACGGCATGGCTGGCGTACTGGCAGGGAGATTTCGAACCGGCGCTCGCGCTGGGCCAAGAGAGCTTGTCGATCTGGCAGGATGTAGGGGACGCCTTAGGGACGGCCCAAGCCCTCAACAATTTGGGGGCTGTAACGCAGGAGCTGGGCGACTACGCCAAGTCCCGCCAATATCACGAGAAGAGTCTGGCCTTCCGGCGCCAGATGGGAGACCGGAGGGCCATCGCGGTCTCTCTCCACAACCTGGGAGAGCTCTACCTCAGGCTAGGCAACTATGCCCAAGCCCGGGCTGCTTACGAGGAAAGCTTACCCCTGTTTCGGGAGGTGGGGCACATAATGGGCGCGGCTGATTCCCTGAGCAGCCTGGGGGTTGTGGCCGAAAACCAGGGCGAGCTTGACCAGGCCCGGACGTATCATGAAGAAGCCTTGAAGAACCGTCGCGATCGGAAGGACCCCATGGGAACAGCAGAATCGTTGCACAGCCTGGGTGAGTTGGCCGCAAGACAGGGCGAATCTGGTCAGGCACGCAGATACTACACACAGAGTCTGGCCATCCGGCAGAAACTCGGTGATCGCAGGAACGTTGCGGATTCGCTGGAAGCTTTAGGAATCTTGGTCGCCGGCTGCAAAGATTCGGCGCAAGCCGCGCGGCTCCTCGGTGCGGCGAACTCCTTGCGGGAGCAGATTAACGCCCCGCCGCCTCCTGCCAAGCAGGAGAAACTCGACAGGGTCCTCTCCAGCACGCGCTCAGCTTTTGGCGAAAGCGCTTTCGCCAAAGAGTGGGACGAAGGTCGGGCCATGTCGATGGAGCAGGCCATCGATTACGCGCTGAAGAAGGACGGCGAGGAACACACTTGATAGTCCGGGTGAGGCGACGGAGAACCCGACAGAGAATGTCCAAGCTCTGGGTCAACCGCACTATCCGGGGTACTCCGGGGCTGGTTTAGAGCTTCTCTAACGTCGATCAGATGCTTCCAGAATAGTCTCAATATCCCGCCAAATACGGGATTGCTCACGCCTGAGTGCAGCTCAGTATTACAGGAAGCGTCAAGAAAAGCGGAGCCACGAAGCGCATGGTTCATGGCGGAGAGACTGGGATTCGTTGCTAAACCCTGAGAGCATCCGCAGGATGAGTCGAAGGGAACCCAGGAGAGCCTGTTGGGCTCTATACGGTCTTTCCCTCTACGCTCCCGCCTATGGCGGGGGCGACGAAACAATCCATGGCCCATTTGTACCAGAAGGACATTGCTTCGCTGGCGCTCGCAACTACGATGCCATCGATGTTGGTAGATACTGTCTTTCATGTCAAGGGTTGATAGTTGGGGTTGAATGGCGTACGTTTGATAAGTATAGCTCTGATGATGTTAAGCAGCTTTCGCATACAGGCGATCAGAGCGACTTTTTTTGGTTTG
>JBAUFO010000196.1:0-3147 GCA_049679185.1 Candidatus Zixiibacteriota bacterium | reverse complement strand
TGAATATCTTTTCTCCGGCCAGACCATGTCCATCGTTGTCCGCTATCCAGGCCAAGTTCACCGTGTCCGAACAGTCCCACTCAGATCCCGGGTCGCCCACCACCCTCCTGAAGCCGCAAATGTCGTCCTGAGCGCCATATGCACCACGGGGGTTTTCATCCTTGTGCCCACAGTCGGCATCGATGTAAAGTCCCATGTAGACGTCCTCTATTCTCTTTACCCCGATGTTTTTCACGAAGAAATCCAGCAAGACGAAATCCTCGGCATACTCGTAGCTCCAGGAGTAGCTTTTCTGGGTGACCTGGAGACCCAGGGGGAAATGCTTGCGCTTGTCAAAATCACTTGTCTCGGGCTTCCACGGAGAAAGCGGAATATCGGCCGAGGTATCGGTATAGACCGCTATGATATCCTGCTCCGAGACGGCGTCCAGCGAATAGCAGGGTGCGTTTGGCCGGATGCTTCTCTCCTGTATCGCTCCCTCTGGCTCGGCCTCGGGCCACATCTCGTAAATCCACTGCCAGCCGTCACAGGCCACGGTGGTGTAAGGATAGTCGTTCACCATCGCTCCTATCCACAATCCCCCCTGAAAAAGATAGTCAATATCGGATCCCGGGGGGTATTCGCACGAGGGAGCAGCAATCTCCTCATCCGGATTGGGGTTGAGGCAACCGCCCAGAGACTCCTTGAGCTCCCGGGTCTGGCTTCCGAAGAACCCCCAGTTAGTAACGCACAGATGCATCAGACCGACCCGATGGACTCTCTGCTGCGCCATGGGCAAGTCGGCTGCCGGCTTGGCCAGCCGGTAAGTCCTGACTTCACCGCTTCCCCCCTCCCTGGACTCCAATTTGGTTGCACCGGATGGGGAGACCGACAAACACCAGAGTGCCATCCCCAGCAGCAGCAGGAAACTGGTTACAAGTTTAAGCTTATTCATCTATCTCACTTCTCCGTTTTGTTTTTTTCTCGCAGGCTCGCCTTGGGGAACGGCATGTCATATTTGGTAGATAAATCCTTTCGTGGTCATCTGTTAATCACCCTATGCCCGGTCCTTGCCATAAAGACGCCGCCCCGTCAGATCTTAGAAGTTGACCGAGAGCCCCACTTTTATGTTTCTGCCCGGCAGATACCTGAGCGGATCTCTGTCGAGATCTTTACCCGAATAAATCACGTTTTGGTTGAAGGATTGATCAAAGAAGTTCTGAGCCGTGTCCGGGCGTCCGGTGCTGGCCCACACCTCGCTAACGTTTGTCTCGTCAAGAAGATTAATAACCCAAACCATGAGGGAGTAGCTGAGCTTCCACACCCTGAAGTCTTTGTTGAATCTCAAGTCTATGTTACTGTATGAGGGCATGCGTTTGGAGTTGGGCGTGGGCTCCTGACCCCGACGCAGCTGCAGTCCCGGGAAATTTGCCTCGGGGGTGAAAGGATACCCGCTCCTGAACTGATAGATGACGTTCACACCCCATCTGTCGGGCAGTTTGTAGCCGAACAGCTCGGGATGCTCATCCGCGGGAACCCTCAGGTCAAAATTCAACGTTATCTGATGTCTCACGTCCCAATCTAAGGGATACTCCCGGATGGATATCTTTTCCGGGTTCTCCTGATAGTAATTGGATGCCTCCATGGAGCTCTTGCCAAAGGCATAGGCGTACTGATAGTTGACGTATCCGGAGACGTAGCCTCCGTACATCTTGTTCAACTCCATTTCCAGACCGCGAGTCCGGCCGTAGTCCATGTTCTTCCAGTAGCTGTAAGTTTTCGGACCTACCTGCACTCTCTCGGTGTTCATCTGTCCAAAGATGTCCTTGTAGAATCCGGAGAGGGTGGCCTTATAGTTCGAGGCGATGGCATATTCGACTCCCAGATCATACTGAATCTGCTTCATGAAATCCAGATTGTAGTTGCCGAACTGGCTGAACTGGCTCGCCAGCTGGGTGGTCTGCATGTACATGTAGTGCAGCTCAGGCAGCTGATAGAAGTGCCCGTAGTTGAAATATACCTTGGCTTTGTCCGAGATAGGATACGAGACGCCGATCCGCGGCGAAATCTTTGATCGGGTGTCCAGCACGTCGGTTTCGGTCTGGGTCTCCGAGGATTCCAGCACCCTGATGTCCGACGACTGGAGGAAGAAATCGTACCGGAAGCCCAGGTTGGCGATCATGGCTCCGTATTCAATCTTATCACGGATGTAAAAGGCTCCCCGAACCGGACGGACGGTATAAAAGTCGCGATACAGCCCTCGGTCAGGCCAGGGGCCGGGGGGGACTCCCTCGCCAGGGTATTCCCAGTAGGGGTAGCGCACGTCGCCGTAAGAGAGCTTCATCCTTTCCATCATGATGCCGGTTCTAACCTGGTGCTCCTTGCTCACCTGGGTGGTGAAATCAACCTTTAGGGTGAGCATGGTGGAGCTTCGGTTATGATAATAACATCGCCGTTCGTTCCCCCAGTCCCAGAAACCATCTACGCCGTCCCACTTCCCGTTATTGTTCACATCGACGTAGTCCTCACCGGGATCCCAGATGCCGTTGGGATATTCGAATCTTCCGTTTCGGTTTCTGTCCTCGTAAGGCACCCCGGGTGTCCAGGGATCGTTGGGCCCGTCATAGGCTCCATTGGAACTCAAATCCACCCAAGGCTCGCCTTCGTCAGGTATATTCTCACCTTCCTCATCCCACCTTCCGTTCTTGTTGAGGTCGGTGAAGGGCTCGCCTAAGTTAACGTCACCATCCACGTAAGGCTCGGCCATGTCCTGCCAGCCTGCCGTGTGGGGCAGCTTCCAATCGTTGAACTTTCCGTCAGGCCCGCCCACCCCGTCGTTGGGATCGCTGGGATCGTCAGTGTCTAAGTAAAAGGCCTCCGCGTCGTTCCATCTTCCCTCTCCGGGGAGGTCGTGAATATCAGCATCAAAGACATCGATAAATGGATCGTAGACTCCCTTTGTGCCATAAAGCAGATTATCCTCGTACGGCTCTCCAGGATCCCACACACCATTCTTACCCTTGTTTGTATCCTGGAAGGGCTCCCCGGGGTCGTAAACCCCATTCTGGTTTACATCCAGGTAAGGCTCGGCATCATCCCATATTCCGTTGTGGTTGGCGTCCTGAGGGCCGGAGAACAGTTCCCAATACTCACTCAAGGTAAAATCGC
>JBAUFO010000195.1:0-4164 GCA_049679185.1 Candidatus Zixiibacteriota bacterium | reverse complement strand
GGCGATGCTCTGCGCACCTCGGCTGACCGGGCCGATAACCCGGATACGCTCTACGGCTGGGGCATTGTAAATGCAGCCAAGGCCAGTGGGTTCGATTACTTGATGGTCTCACCTCAGCAGCTATCTTTTGAAGCCTCCTTCGGAGACACTCATTCGCAAAGGTCTCTCCTGGAGATTACCAATTGGCAGGAGGAGTGGCTCAAGTGGGAAGCCCGCACCTTCGCAGATTGGATAACCCTTTCCCATGAAACGGATGTCACGCCCAGCTTGATCGGGGTCACGGTCGATCCCTCCTATCTGAAAGCCGGCACCAACAATGATTCGGTAATCATCTCGGCCGATTCCGCCATAAACCTGTTTCAAAAGGTCCCGGTCTTCTTCACCCTGCATCCAACTATCCAGATTCTTGCATTTCCCAATCCGTTCAGCGACAGCCTGAGCGTGATCGTTGAAGCCGATGGCTCCCTTAGCAGAGTGAAGATTGCGGTTTTCACCGCAGCAGGCGAGTTAGTCTATCGATTCCCGGAGAGAGGTGCGGAAACTACTTACCAAGAAACCTGGGACGGAACAAACGAGAGTGGGGAGGAGGTCGCCAGCGGAGTATATCTTCTCCATGTCGATATCGGCGGGCGGTCTCAGATCCATAAAGTTGTAAAAGTGAAGTAGTGATGTGCCCATCCCGAGCGTTCGCATCGAAATATCCATTGACGAGATGACATAGAGGCGGGAATTCCCAGACGGATCTCCGTCATCCCGCCTCGTTATGTGAACAGCGTGTCTGTCACGCCGGCTTCGTCAGAATTCACACCAGGCAGAACGTGGCATTGGTGAGGGTGCTTGTTATCTTTTTCACAAATTTCCGTTGACTTCGCGGTTTTTTCTTTTAGATTTGCCCCAGGCTTGGCCAGAGGTTAGATCACAATGCCGACGTTATTGCGAAGAATTCTTCTGAAAATATATGTGAAGGGACAGACGTAGTTTTGTTCCACACTTCTTCCGGTTTGTTCGTCTTTCGTTTAAAACTCGAATTTCCATAATGAAGGGAGAAAGGATGGCTTCATACCGATGTCCGAAGATCAAGACCAGATTGCCGGGTCCCAGGAGCAGAAAGTTGATTGCACGGGACGAGAGGTTCGTCTCCCAGTCTTACACCAGGGCCTACCCGGCGGTTCTCTCGCATGCCGAGGGTGCGTACATGTGGGACGTGGACGGAAACTGCTACATCGACTTTCATACCGGTATCGGGGTGTGCTCCACGGGAAATTGCCATCCCAAGGTGGTGGAGGCGATAAAGGAGCAGGCGGGAAAAGCGATACATATCCCCTCTGCCGACTTCTACAACGAGCCGGTGGGAAAGCTGGCCGAGAAGCTCTCCGAAATCGTTCCCGGAAAGGAGCGCAAAAGGACCTTTTTCTCCAATTCCGGAACCGAAGCGGTGGAGACCGGTTTCAAGCTGGCACGCTACAATCGAAAGAGACCCCGCACCATTGCCTTCATCAATGGATTTCACGGAAGAACCATGGGATCCCTGTCTCTAACCTGCAGCAAAGGGACCCAGAGAAGATACTTTGCTCCGCTGGTCCCGGAGGTGACACACGTTCCTTATGCTTACTGCTATCGATGCCCTTTCAATCTGACCTACCCTAAATGTGATTTTGCCTGTGTTAAGTTCATCGACGAGGAGATTCTGCAGAAGGTTGCGCCGGCAGAAGAGGTGGCAGCCATAGTGGTGGAACCGATTCAGGGCGAGGGAGGTTACGTGGTTCCTCCTCCGGGATATCTTCCCCGATTGAAAGCCCTGGCAGACAAATATGGAATACTGCTCATCATGGACGAGATCCAGTCGGGCATGGGAAAGACCGGAAAGATGTTTGCCATGGAACACTGGAACGTGACCGCGGATATCGTGGTGGTGGCGAAAGCGCTGGCTTCGGGAGTGCCTTTAGGAGCATGCGTGGCTTCCAGAAAACTGATGTCCTGGGAGCCGGGTGCTCATTCCACCACCTTCGGAGGAAATCCCATAGCTTGTGCTGCCAGCCTGGCTACCATCGAGCTCATAGAAAACGGGCTGATGCGGAACGCCGCCCGGATGGGTAAGTACATAATGAAGCATCTGGAAGGTATGACGAAACGCTACTCAATCATAGGGGACGTGAGAGGAAAAGGGTTGATGATCGGGATCGAGTTTGTGAAAAACAGGAAGACCAAGGAAGCAGCACCCGAAATGACTGAACGGATAGCCTACGAGTGCTTCCGGAACGGACTGATGCTTCTCACCTGCGGGAAGAGCGTTATTCGGTTTATACCTCCGTTGGTGATCGACCAGCACACGGTGGATCAGGCTCTGGAGATTTTTGAAAAAGTGGTCAAGAAGTATCAGGGCAAAAAGAGAAAGTAAGTCGGTCAACGGATGGAACGCCCGGACGGGCGTCTGTCTGGACGAATTAAACGGATTACGTGGATTTGAGGGGTCTTGCTGCGGTCTGCGGACTGTCGACTGCGGACTGAATTACATAATCAAAGGAGCATGAGTTGAGACTTTACGAATATGAAGCCAAGAGGCTCTTCTCACAGGTTGGGATTCCTATAACCAAAGGGGAGGTTGTTCGGACAAAGGAGGAGGCGAAGGTTTTCGCCGAGAAACTGGGGAAGGCGGTGGTCTTGAAAGCTCAAATTCTTTCCGGCGGCAGGGGCAAGGCAGGCGGAGTGAAGTTTGCACAATCCCCGGAGGAAGCCGAGCAAAAAGCCAGTGAGCTTTTCGCATCCAGCATAAAGGGTTTTCCCGTCGAAAAGATTCTGGTAGACGAGAAGCTGAAAATCGAAAAGGAGTTCTATCTGGGCATCACCCTCGATCGGGTCAACTACAAGCTGGTGATGCTGGCCTGCTCGCAGGGAGGGGTCGAGATCGAGGAGATCGCCCGCAAGGATCCGGGCAAGATAAAGAAGATCGGTGTGGAAGTGGATCAGAGGTTCTATCCTTTCTGGGGAAACTCTGTCGCCGGGTGGTTGGGAGCGGAGGGTGAGGGCATGAAGGCGGTAAGCAAGATAGCGGTGTCCCTGTTTAAGCTTTTCAGGCAGTATGACGCCAAGTTAGTGGAGATTAACCCGCTGATTCTCACCCAGGAGGGAAGCTATGTCGCTGCCGATGCCCGTATGAGCGTGGATGATGATGCCCTGTTCCGGCATCCGGAACTGGCCGAGATGGGAATCGAAAAGAGGCACGAGGAGGGGGAGATGACGGAAAGGGAGAAGCTTGCCCGGGAGTGGGGAATTCCCTATCTGGACTTAGATGGCGACGTCGGCATGTTTCCCGGCGGTGCCGGCTTCGGCATAATGGGAAACGATTTCATCCATTATTTCGGCGGCAGGCCGGCCAACTTCATGGACTCCGGCGGTGGTCCCAGCCCCGAGAGACTGGCCAAGATGCTCATACTCTTGGATGAGAATCCGAACGTCAAGGCCATATTCGGTGCCAGGTTCGGCGGTATATCCCGTTGCGACGATTTCGCCAAAGGCGTCGTGATGTTCCTTAAAGAACATGGACTTTCCAAGCCCATGGTCCTGCGCATGACCGGAAACGTATGGCAGGAGGGGGTGAGAATCTTCAAGGAGGAGAAAGAGAAGAATCCGGAGATTTTCAAGAACATCGAGATTCACGGCATCGAAACCCCGATTGAGGAGATCTCGAAACGGGCAGTAGAACTGGCCAAGAAAGCTTAGACGCGTAGTGGCGGAGCTTGCTCCGCCTGCAGTTGTTACGGCAATGTAGTTGCCTGATTCATCAGGCAGGAAAAGAGCTCGATGAATCGAGCAACTACCCTTTTTCCTGCTTTAATTATCGCAAGTGTGTCGCATGAAACGAAAGAGCAAGATCAAAGTCGCAGCCGCGCTCAGTCTGCGAGAAAAAGACTTTGAGGCTTTCCGTCGAGGAGTCTACTCATCCAAGAGATTGAAGGAGAGAGTAGACCTGGTGCCTTCCTGGAGCAAGGAACATCTCCGGGAGATCATACCGGACGCTGAGATTCTGGTTTGTTTCAGTATCGAGAGGGAGACCTTTCTTGCGGCGAAGAAGCTGAAGTGGATTCAGGTGGCCTATGTCGGGGTTGACACGTTCCTCTTTCCCGAACTTCTGAAGAGCAAGGTGCTCTTGACCAGCTCCAGGGG
>JBAUFO010000194.1:0-10316 GCA_049679185.1 Candidatus Zixiibacteriota bacterium | reverse complement strand
CCCATCCGCAGGGGACTATCATCTCACACTTGGTTCACCCTGTATTGACGCGGGCGATCCGCCCGGAGTTGACATGGGTGCGTTCGAATATTCACCAAAGGAAGTTACAGAAGAAGAGCTGAGATCTCGGTCATTCACGCTTTTGCAGAATTGTCCCAACCCTTTTAATCCGCGAACCCAGATAAGCTATCTGCTGCCCGGCGACGGCCTGGTAAGGATTACCGTCTTCAATTCGTTGGGTCAGCGGGTAAGGGTTTTGCTGGATGGGCACCAGAGCGCCGGTCCCGAGAGAGTGGATTGGGATGGAAAAGACGAACAGGGTATTGAAGTGGCGAGTGGAATCTACTTCTACCGGATGGAAGTCGGAGGTTTCGCTCAGACCAAGAAGATGCTGCTGATTAAGTAAGATGTTTGGGTTCTGGAGGACCTGATTGCGAAGGCAGCAGCCCGGTTCAGTCAGGATGTGGTTCAGTTTGCAGGTTGCTTCGCACGCTTCAACGGCAAGCAAGACTCAAAAACCGAAGGACAGTTAAGAGTTTTTATTTCTTTTAACCCCATTTTCTTCGGGAGGTCCCGAAATGAGACGCACGGTTTTCTCCTTCATGGGCTTTGTTTTGATCGTCTGTCTTCTGGTCTCAACGGCTGGTTTTGCCTCCGAGAAGGTCATTAGTTTGAGTTTTAACCCGTCAGATGTAATCTTCGAGAAGGTAGGAGAATATGATCGAGTCAGATTGGTGGGGGTGACGTTCTCGGCCGAGCCGGGCACTCCCTTGCTGCCGGTAAGGTTTGTCCAGATAGCCATACCGGCCGGTCTGGAGGTCGAAAGGGTAGAAGTCGTCTCTTTTGATTATCAGGAGTTGCCCGGGAACTACCAGCTTTATCCGGCCCAACCCTTCTATCCTATCTCCGACTTACCCACCAAGGAGGAAGAGGTAGAATTCGTTGAACCAAACCCTTCGATCTACCAGTTATCCTCTGAGTATCCGGGCAAGCTGGCAGCGCTGACCAACAATGGTTTCCTGGGGGGGCAGCACATCGCGGGAGTGGCTCTGTATCCACTTCAGTACATACCCGCAGAGGGAAAGCTGATTCTCTACACCCGGCTGGAGTTTGAACTGATCCTCAAAACGTCGTCCCGCTCCCCCGCTCCGGTAAACAGGCGGACACAGCAGACGGCCGAGTTTTACTCTGACCTGGCCAGAAGCGTGGTGATGAACCCGGAGGCGGTTCGGATTGAAGCCAAAGGATTCTTGCCTCGGGAGGAGGAAGTACATTATTTGATTATCACCGATGACGCCATGGTCTCGACCTTCCAGGAGCTGGCCGATTGGAAGACCAACAAAGCGATTCTCACCGAGGTCCGAAGGGTTGCCTGGGTGCTTTCCAACTATGACGGCTACGACGACCAGGAGAAGATAAGGAACTGTATCCGGGACTATTATGCCAATCGTGGAACCAAGTGGGTTCTGTTGGGAGGAGACACCGACATCCTGCCCCATCGGGTCGCCCCGGTGATGGGAGAGGCCATACCGTGTGACCTCTACTTCTCCGACTTGGACAGCAACTGGGACGCGAACGGGAATCACATTTATGGAGAGTATCCGGATCTAGTGGACATGTACCCGGATGTGTTTGTGGGAAGGGCACCTTCCAACGATGTGTCGCAGGCCCAGACGTTCGTCGACAAAAGCCTGACTTATGAGACCGATCCAACGGTGGATTATCTGACCAGGATACTCTATGCGGCCGAGGTGCTGTGGCCAGGAACCGACGCCGCAGAGCTGAAAAACTACATCGACAGCAGCTTCGTCCCCGATCATTTTCAAGCCACCAAGCTATATGAGACTTCGGGTAACCTTAACCGGACGAACTTCGAGGACGGCCTGAATTATGGGCAGAACATCATAAATCACAATGGACACGGGAATTTCGACGTGATAAGTCTTGGTCACCACGATTGGTACAGTTCAGACATGGACAATCTGACCAATGCCCCCCGCTACTCATTGTTCTATACGTTCGGCTGCATCACCGCCGCCATTGATATGGACTGCATCGGCGAGCACTTCATCAATAACCCTGGCGGGGGAGGCTTTGCCTACTGTGGAAACACCCGCTATGGGTGGGGTCTGCCGGGATACCCGCTGGAGGGACCGGGAGCGGAATTTGATATCGAGTTCTTCCGTGCTCTTTTCGACTCCAGCGCGTATCAGGTGGGGAAAACGCTGGGAGATTCCAAGATACCGTTTATTCCCATATCCCAGGACCCCTCTGGTGGCGGACCATACTATCGCTGGACCGAGTTCACCCTGGTGCTCTTGGGAGATCCCACCCTGGAGTTGTGGACAGATACTCCCGCGGAGTTGGCGGTGAGTCATAATCCGGTCTTTTTTGCCGGGATGAGTTACTTCGAGGTGAGCGTAGTTCAAGATGACGCATTGGTATCGTGCGTAAAGGATGGCCAGGTACTGGGTACCGCTTACTCCAGCGGAGGAAGCGCAATGGTCGATTTCGGTGCTCCTCTTTTGACTATGGGCACCATGCACGTGACGGTCACCAAACATAACTACATGCCCTATCACGACACGGTGCTGGTCATACCTCCGGAGGGACCTTACGTGATATACTACTCTCACCAGATCGACGATTCGCAAGGCAATGACAACGGCGTGGTGAATCCGGGCGAGCCCATCCTGATGCCGCTGACTGTCAAGAATATCGGGATAGACAGCGCCTATGGTGTCAGCGCCACCTTGCGGGAGGATGATGACTATATCACTCTAACCGACAGCGTGCAGAGTTTTGGAGACATAGACTCGGGGATGACTGCGGAGAGTCTGGGTGATTATGCGTATGAGGTCGACGCAGCCTGTCCCGACAGCCACCTGGTAAGGTTTACTCTGGCGACAACCGACGGTGACAGCGTGTGGGAGACGGTCTTCTTCCAGATGGTGGTGGAGCCGGACTTCGTGATAACCGCGAGCACCGACACGGCCCTGGTGCGCCAGGGAGATTCGACCACGGTCAAGCTGATTCTCACCTCCCTCGGTGGCTTCAACTGGCAGGTGGATCTGACTCACACGCCGCTGCCACCAGGCGTGACCGGCTTTTTGGATCCGGAACAACTTGTTCCCACCGATAGCTCCATATTGAGGCTCTTCGCCGACCCGGATGCTCCTCTGGACATCTACTCGCTCACCATCACCGCCAGCGGGGGGGAGAAGCTCACCCACGAGAAGGAGCTGGTTCTGGCAGTTGCGCCACCTGCCTACTATGGGCCGGTGTGGCACGTCGCTACGGACGGACACGACATAATCGGCAACGGAAGTGAGCAGTATCCCTTCCGAACCATTCAGAGAGGCATAAACAGCGCCGCCAGCGGAGACACGGTTCTGGTGGAGAAGGGCACATATGTGGAGAGAGTAAACTTCTTCGGAAAAGCGATTCTGGTGGCCAGTCACTTCATCCTGGATGGTCTGGAAGCCACCATCGATTCCACCGTTATTGACGGAGACAGTTCCGGAGCCGTGGTAACCTTCAACTCGGGTGAAGGTCTCGGCTCCGTCATCCGGGGATTCACCATAACCAATGGTTACTCCGAGGGCCTGGGCGGAGGAATCTTCTGCTTTGGCTCTTCTCCTACCATATCTGAGAACTTCATCGTCGAGAACGAGTCTGGTTGGGGCCGGGGAGGACCTGGCATCTATTTGGGCTACTGCTCGAATCCTCTCATATACAGAAACCTGGTTGCCAACTGCATCGGTCCGGCCGCAATCTTCCTACACGTTGAATGCACCGCGCAGGTGATCAACAACACCATCTGTGACAACACCTGGGGCGGGCTCTCAATTCAAGGTTATTCTCAGGCTTACGTCAAGAACAACATACTCTGCAGCAACGTGGCCTACGGCGTCCACGCGGACGAATACTCCTCCTGGAATATTCAGTACAATGACATCTACGCCCAGGATGACAACTATGCGGGAATACCGGATCAGACCGGAATCAACGGCAACATTTCGGCCGACCCGCTTTTCATGGATCAATCCGCTGGCGACTATCACCTGCTGCCTGGTTCGCCTTGCATAGATGCCGGAGATCCGTACCCGATTGATATGGGGGCATTCGAATACGCTGCAGTGCCAACCTTTGCCTTGAGTCTTGTTCCCGAGGACACGGCTTGGGTCCCGCAAGCGGATTCAACTAACATACTGGCAATAGTCATTTCATTGGAAGGTTTCGACCTGCCGGTGGATTTGAGTTACTCGGAATTGCCCACCGGTGTGAGTGGAGTGATGGATCCGAATCAAGTCATCCCCACTGACACCTCGGTTTTCAGAATACAGGCAGCTCCTGATGCCACCCCAGGGGCTTACCTCATCACGATTACAGCCACCGGAGGTGACATCACCCGGCAGAGGGAAGTAATACTGGCCGTTCTACCTCCTCCGTATAACGGGCCGGTGTGGCACGTTTCCACCGACGGAGATGACCAGGTCGGCAATGGAAGTGCAAACTTCCCCTTCCTGACAATCCAGAAGGGTATAAACACTGCCGACAGCGAAGACACTGTCCTGGTTGAAAAGGGTACCTATCTGGAGAACATAGACTTCCTTGGAAAAGGGATTCTGGTGGCCAGCCACTTTATCTTCGATAATCTGGTGGCCACCATCGAGTCGACCATCATAGATGGACACGGCGCGGGAAGCGTAGTCACTTTTAATTCGAACGAAGATGAGAATTCTGTTATCCGGGGATTCACCCTAACCGGAGGCGGTGGCGACTACGGTGGTGCACTCTATTGCTATGACGCTTCACCCACCGTAGCCGAGAACGTCCTGGTAGGAAACCAGGCTAATTCTGGTTCTGCTATATACCTCCGCTACTCGGCCGCCAGGATTCACAGGAATCTTATCGCCAATTCCACTGGTCCGGCGGCGGTTTTCTTGCACATCGATTGTGACGTTGAAATGATCAACAACACGGTGTGCGATAACGACTGGGGCGGGATTTCCATTCAGGGCGGTTCGGTGGCTCTGCTGAAGAACAATATTATCTGCAACAACGTGCCCTATGGCATCCATGCAACGAACGACGAGTCGGTTATTCTGTACAATGATGTTTACGGCCATACCCTGAACTACGAGGGGATACCTGATCAGACCGGTATCAACGGCAATATCTCGGAGGACCCGCTTTTCCTGAATCCGCTCGCCGGTGATTACCGCCTCACCGACGTGTCGCCTTGTATCGACGCCGGGGACCCGGCTGATTCAGTTCCTCCCGGAGGAGGTGACCGGATCGACATGGGAGCTTTCGAATACCGGTTCATCAGGGGAGACGCCAATGGTGATGGAGTAGTCGACGTGGGGGATGTGGTTTATCTGGTAAACTACCTGTTTGGGGGAGGGCCACCGCCTTATCCACTCCTGGCGGGCGACGCCAACAGCGACGGAAACGTTGACGTCGCGGATGTAGTGTATCTGGTCAACTATCTCTACCGGGATGGCCCGCCTCCGGGTGAAAAAAGCACCAGCCCTGAAGGGTCTCCAGCGAAGGCAGCGCATAGTGAGACTTCCGCTCGGCTCTGGCTGTCCAGTAGCAGGACTCCTGATGACGAAGAGATAGTACAGATTCTGCTCCGGGGCACGTTTGAGGTCGACATCGCAGCGGTCCAGCTGAGTATAGAATACGGTCCGGAAGATTTGACTTTGAATACCGCACTGCCTGCGCGTCTCTCAGGTCTGGCGGTTTATTCCAGCCAGAAAGATGGACTTCTCAAGGTGGGAGTTGTGGATCTGAAGGGTGCACATTACATCCCATCCGGCAGCGGCGTGGATCTGCTTGTCCTGAACCTGGAGAGAACATATCCCGACGGCCTGAGGATTAAAGAAGCCATCCTGGCCGACCGCCAAGGCTCGGTTGTCCCGGTTAAGATAGGCGTCGAGGAAGAGCTACGGCCTGAATCGTTCTCTCTCTCTCAAAACTATCCCAATCCCTTTAACCCTGAGACTCAGATAAACTACGCCCTGCCCCAGGACTGTGACGTAAAGGTTACGATCTATAATCTGTTGGGACAGAGAGTGAGAACCCTGGTGAATGAACGTCAGAGCGCGGGCTACAGAACGGTTCATTGGGATGGGAAGGATGAGCAGGACCTTGGAGTGGCAAGCGGAATCTACTTTTACAAGATAAAGGCGGGAGACTTCGTCGATTCCAAGAAGATGTTGCTGTTGAAGTAACACTTAGATTTTTCCGAGATTAGAGCCCTCCGACTTGAAAGTCGGAGGGCTTTTGTTTAGCAGCACCTCCGGGTTGAGGGGCGGAGACTTTTAAATCTGAACAAAGAGACAAACCCTACCGTGCTTGCGTGGCGTTCCGGTTCTTTGTGCATCCTCAAACTGCTCCAGTCAACTTGCCTCATTTTTTGAACATAACCCCTCTAAATGGCTTGACACTGCGTTGAAGAATCCTTTAATTGAACCAGCCTGAAGGGGAGCAATGGAGGGTCGTGATGAAGAACAAGTTGGTCATATCAGCTCTCTTGCCACTTTCGGTGTGCCTAACTTTTACCGGGTGTGAAAAGATGAATGACCGCGGCGTAACCCGAACCGTGCTGGACAACGGACTTACGGTTTTGATTGAAGAACGCCACTCCGCACCGGTGGTTGCCATCAATACCTGGGTCAAAACCGGATACTTCAATGAACCGGACAGCCTAACCGGTATCTCCCACCTGCTGGAGCACATGTTCTTCAAGGGGACGGAGAAACGAGAGGTGGGAGAGCTGCGGGAGGACACCAAGAGGCTGGGCGGATATCTGAATGGGGGTACGATTTACGAGTACACGAACTACTATACGGTCCTGCCCAGCAGGTTCGTCCAGGAGGGTCTGGAGATTCAGTCGGACGCCTTATGGAACTCGGTGATCGATTCGGCCGAGTTGGCAAAGGAGAAAAAGGTGGTGATTCAGGAGGTCAAGAGAAAACTGGACAGTCCCGACGCGCTGGCATGGGAGAAGCTGATGGAACTGGCCTTCGAGCGCCACCCGTTGAAACGGTGGAGAATGGGGACACCCGATCAGATCGGTGGCTGGAGCAGAGATGATTTGGAGAATTACTTCAAGGAGTTCTATCGACCGGATAACATCGTTCTGGCCATAGTGGGGGACGTTAACACCGACGAAGTATTGGAGGGAGTGAAGAGATACTACGGTGCCGCCGAGATGTTGAAAACCAAACGGCCCCAGATTCCGCAGGAGCCTGAGCAGAAGGAATTAAGATACCTTCAGATAAGTGGGGACATCACCCAGACCTATCTCAAGATGGGATTCCATATCCCCGGAGAGCTGGACCCTGACTTTTTTGCTCTTGATGTGTTGGCTCATATACTGGGGCATGGCCGGAGCTCTCGCCTGAGCCAGAGCCTGATAGAGAGGAAAAGGCTGGTCAGCTCTATTGCGTCCTCAGTTTTTGGCTTGAAGGATTTCGGAGTCTTCCTGGTTGAAGCAGAGTTAGATACCAGGGGACTGCAGCAGGCGGAGGTAGAGATATTTCAACAGATAGAAAAACTCAAAACGCAGGAAGTACCTGACCCTGAACTTGCCAAGGCTAAAAATGCCATCAAGTTCTCATATCTTTCGTCGGTTGAGACTACCAGAGGTCAGTCCTTCAGCCTGGCTTCTTACGAGGCCTACGGAGACTACCGCTTGGCAGAGCGATATCTGGAGAACGTCGACAGGGTTACAAGCGAGGATGTCCGGAGAGTGGCCTCGAAGTACCTCGTCCTGGAAAATGCCAGCATAATCGAGAATAGGCCCGAGGGCGAGTCTGACGACGGGATAACTGCGGGGCAGATAGAGGAGGGAATTCGGCAAGGACTGGCGGAAAAGACCAGCGAGGACGATGCCTCAGAGCGAGTAGCCGTGGAGGTGGAGGTGGAGGAAAGCATCGCTTCCTCAGGCGATGAGTCCAGGGTTCGGACCTCAGGGTCTGTGGAAGCGGCGGGCAGCAGCGACATTCTTTCCTGCGGGGCGACTCTGATCACTAAGGAGAATCATTCTTTACCTTTAGTCTCGGTGGGCGTTTATTTCAAGGGGGGAAGGGTCCGTGAATCTAAAGGGAGCTCTGGAATCACCCGGCTGATGCTCAAGGCCAGCCTGAAAGGCACGGCCAACAGAACCGGAGAGGAGATATTCAGTTCGCTGGAAATCCTGGGGACGTCTGTCAACACGGAGGCGGAACCGGATTACTTCGGTTACCTGATCAAGATTCTGTCGGCAAACCTGGAGCCGGGACTGGATATAATCGCGGATGTAGTAAAGAATCCTCTTTTCGATCCGGAGGAGTTGGAGAAGGAGAAAGAGATTCTTCTGGCAGGGATCGAAAAGAGCAGGGACAACATGAGAGATTATCCCGTCAGGCTTTTCCATAAAGCACTTTTCGAAAATCATCCTTATGGTCTGAATAGCTTGGGCGAAGAGGAGGCGGTCAGAAAGCTGGATCAATCACAGGTGAGGGACTGGCACGACCAGCATTTCTCCCCAGGCAACATGACCGTTGTGGCCGTGGGCGATTTTGACTCATCCCGACTGAAGGAGAAACTGGATGAACTGTTTGGGGATTTGAAAGGGGGGGAAATTAAGACGCCCGAAGTCACGCCACTGGATTTAAACGTGGAAGAAGATGCAGTGGTGGAGACTCGCCGAAAGGCACAGACAGCCCAGGCCCTGGGATTTGCCACCTGTTCTTACAAAGAAGATGATTTCTATGCTCTCAAGGTGCTGCAGGGAATCGCTTCGGGAAGCGGGGGAAGGTTTTTCCACCAGCTCAGGGAGAAGATGGGCTTAGCTTACACCGTGTACGGGGTGAATCGTTCCTGGGAGCAGGCCGGAGCGTTTTACGCTTACATAGCCACTTCACCAGAGAACGAGGAACTGGCAAGAGAGAAGCTCTTGGGTGAGTTTTATAAGTTCAAGACCGATCCGGTGACCGACCAGGAGTTGGAGGTGGCCAAGAACTACATCGGTGGAATGTACAAGATATATCTGGAGACCAATTCCGCTTTGGTAGGACAGTACGTAAAAGCTGAGCTTCTGGGAAAAGGAATAGAAGAGGTGGAGCAATATCCACAGAGGATAGAGCAGGTCACCAAAGGGCAAATAGGTGAAGTCGCCGCAAAGTACTTCGATCCCAAATCACTTGCCGTGGGGCTTATTCGGGGCAAGAAGTAGGTGCCGATTCAAAAGATGAATTTGGCTCTTTACATTTTCCCGATTTTAGAGTAACTTACCCGGCACCAAGAGACGACAACCGAGGACAGCTCGGCACCGGGCGACGGGCCGATTCTCCGAAAGCGGAGGCTTTTCCGTAAGCAGGGTTGAAATAGCAGGAAAACAAATAAGAAATGAGTGACAACAAAGCCAGGAAGAAAGACCAAAGACGAGTTCAAGCTTCGCTTCCCACCGGGTGGGTGTTTCATCCGGATTATCTCAAGCACGATTCCGGACCCAATCACCCCGAAAGCAAGAAGAGGCTCTCCGCCTTGATGGCGCACCTGGAGAAGAAGGGACTCCTGACCCAATTAAAGAGCATACAGCCCCATCCTGCCTCCGTTGAGTCGATAGAGGCAGTTCATGACTCCTTCTATATCAATAAAGTGGAGAGAATGTGCGAAGATGACGGAGGCATGCTGGACCCGGATACCCATGTGGGGCCGAAGTCGTACGAAGCGGCTCTCATGGCGGCTGGAGGAGTGATTGCGGCGGTGGACGCAGTGATGAATAAGAAAATCAAAAATGCCTTTTGTGCTGTAAGACCGCCCGGTCATCACGCGGAGAGAAGCAAAGCCATGGGGTTCTGCATCTTCAACAACGTGGCGGTGGGAGCAAGATACGTTCAGAAAAAGTGGGGCTTAGGAAAAATCCTTATCGTGGACTGGGACGTGCATCATGGCAACGGAACCCAGAGCATCTTCTGGGACGACCCTACGGTGTTTTACTTCAGCACCCATCAGTATCCTTACTATCCGGGGACGGGAAGCGAAAATGAGGTCGGTGGGGGAGAGGGCGAAGGATTCACGTTCAATATGCCCATGTATGAAGGGAGCGGTGATTTAGAATACGTCGAAGCCTTCGAGAACATTTTCTATCCCCTGGCTTTGAAATTCTCCCCTGAGTTTATCTTCATCTCTGCCGGGTTCGATGCTCACCAGGACGATCCTCTGGCTTCCATCAACTTATCAGAAGCCGGATTTAAGAAACTGACCCGGGTTATCGTGAAGCTGGCCTCGAAATCCTGCGACGGCCGGCTGGTGTC
>JBAUFO010000193.1:0-26764 GCA_049679185.1 Candidatus Zixiibacteriota bacterium | reverse complement strand
GCGCAAAAGTACTGTGTTGAACAACGTGAAAGCCTTCCTCAAAACATGCAGCGCCAGGCTCGAAGCGACACTTCGATTGCTCGACGGTCAGACGCCAGAGACTATCCCAGAAATGCGGCAGAGTAGTGCTTCTGATATCAAGGGGATCATAGAGTCATTGACAGTAGAGTCTCTTGGACTTCAGAAGAAAGACCCAACTAGAGAAATTGCTGAACTGGAACAGAAGCTTTTGGATCTGAGACATCGCGAGCTACTTGGTCAACATCTCAAGGAAATTGAAGGCTACATACAGAGGCTGGTATGGGCAAAGCGGGCAGCCGGGATACGGGGGAGCACGAAACACATCACCTTGAAGCATAATGAGATGTTCAGTCAATTGGTCACTGATAGATACATTCAGCTATTCCAGAAGACCCTGAAGGACTTACAGCGACCGCTGAAGGTCAAGGTAAGAACAACGGGACGGAAAGCGGAGGCCTGCAAACAAATTGTGTTAGAGACGGATCCGACTGCACCAATAGAGTGGGTCGGACCGAACAAGGTTCTGAGTGAAGGCGAGAAACGGGCTGTAGCTTTGGCCGATTTCCTGACCGAAGTGGCTCTCGATACTGGAAGCAATGGGATCGTGTTGGATGATCCGGTGACGTCTCTCGATTTGGAGTGGAGGGAGATGATTGCGTGCATCTTGGCTGAGGAGGTCAATGATCGACAAGTGATAGTGTTCACTCATGACCTACCGTTTCTGTACTTTCTGAAGAAGCACGCAGAGAGGAGGAGTGTAGACATTGCCACCCACTGGATAAAGACGGGAGATACTGATGGGAAGCCAGGCTACGTGTTTCTCAATAACAGTCCAGCCTTAGAGCGAGAGTACCGCAAGGCCGTCAGGGCGCGTGAACTTTACGCCCAGGCAAAAAACGCACCTGCAGGAGAGCAAGAAGACCTTTTACATCAAGGATTTGGTGCTTTGAGGACGGCGTACGAGGCGTTCATCATTTTTGACCTGTTTGAACAAGTAGTAATGCGCTTCGACGAACGGGTAAGCTTTACACGCCTGAAGAGTGTTGCCTGGGATAAACCAATCGCTGATGAAGTGGTGGAAGCCTGCGAGCGTCTTTCAAGAGGTATAGAGGGACACCTGCATAGCGATGCCTTTGTGGCAGTCAAGCCAACATGCGCAATCCTACAGAAAGAAATTGAACTGTTCGATGATCTCAGAAAAAGACTGAAGAAACTCAAACCTGGATGATCTGTCTGAGTCCATGTTGTCACAAGAATGTGGTGCCCACGTACGTGACGCGGTCCAAGATAAAGGAAAACTGGGTGCAGGTGACGATGTCAGGAAGCCTCGTCTGTTCTACGCGGGCACACTTCCAGCTTTTGCTGAGAAACCCTACCCGGAAGAAGACTGGGGAAAGGAGGAGCACAGATGTTGAGAGATAACCTGAATATTTCACTGACATGGTTGATACGCATCGCCTTGATCATGATCTTATTGACGCCCGGGGTTCTTCAGGAAACCAAGGCTCAACGTCGACAAGGCATGGGCTCACTGGGAAGCGAGAAGTGTAGTTTTCGATTGAGAGACAACAATAGAAAAGAGGGAGTACTAGACGGTAAGCCAGTTTCTGGAGGAGTAGAGCTGATCTCGGCTACCATAGACTGCTCAGATCAAACTGAATCTAAAGACATGGACAGTTGTTTCATCGGCTTTTTCTTACAACAGGAGTCCAAGGTACAAATCACTGTTTGTGAGCCTAATAGTCTATATATGATGACGCCTCTCAAGAAAACCTTCCCCAGTGGATTCTCGAAGTTTGGGTGGCCCCGAGATGCCGTCTTAGCGCGTCTAGATATAGATCTAGGTGACCTGTATGCACTGGTAGACGTAGAGGATTCGGATCCCTTGGCAATTGCTCCTGTTGTTCTCTACTACGGTGAACCTCCAGCAGACACGATAGAAGGTTACAGGTTCGTTTTCACAACAGACACAGGCTGTGATTTCAAGTACCGTATCGTAAAACTAATTCCAACGGGTTTTGAAATCATATATGAGAATCAACTGGTAGCTCAGCCTCCAGGGGAAGTTCTAATAACCTGGGATGGTAGGGATAAACATGGACAGTTCCTGGAAGACGGCCCTTGTGAACTCAATGTTACCGTAACTCTGTATTCTCATTACGAAGCCAACAGCAGAGTGGTATTCATAAGGTATTTCTATCACAAATGCGAAGTTCCCTAAGCTGAGCAGAGGTTCCAAATGGCCAAAGGTCATAGGATTACTGCGTTACTAGTCATCATCACTGTAGTTACTATTCTAATCATCATTCTCTTGGTGTGCTGCCACAAATCGACTGAAGTTGAAATCGAACTGACGGCTGAGCGAGTGGATTTTGCCATACTCAACCCATTAGGAACAGATCATCGCATTCCGTTAGTGAGGTCTCTGACGATAAGTTCATTAGCCTTGTCTAATTCTGTGCCCGTGAAACTAAGGGTGGACGAGCTTTACGATATGAACGATCTCAGGAGACCGCTGCTGACAAAAGGAAGAGTTATTATTAGACCGACTGATCAAAGATTCTCGAGATTAACCTTGAAAGGAAGAAGTCTCTCTCTCACGGAACTAGATGTCTTTCCATATGCCAAGGTTACCGTAGCTGTTAGTGAAGATGGGTCGATTAATGTGTGGGCGCACCCAGACTCGATGACCAGTTATGACTTTCCTGTTGTGCAGGGTGTTGTGAGCATAATAGATACAGTTGAGGCTTCGGTTGAAAGGTGCGTCATCACAGATGAAAACGGTAAGGTTCTCTTCACGGAGTCTCCTCAGAGAAGGTTTTTGATTGATCTTGGATTAATTGGGGAGAATCTTGTTTATCGTTCGAGCCAGACAACTTTCCTATCGATGAGGCTGTTTGACGGATCTCGTCTGGAAGACGGGAAGATGATACACATATATGATCCTGCCGATAGCTCTTGGACAGCTATTCCGTCTGATCTTCCTGTTTCTCTGCCTAACGCCGTGGTCGCGGTCGTCAACCAGAAGATCCATGTGGTAGGAGGGTCCCATACCTTCCAGGGATCAAATGAGACCAAGCTCCTTAATTCTAATCTAGATGTTGCCTGCTTGGGGTTCTTGAAACCATCTTTGGAACATCTCTCACGAAGAACGACTGCCATCAAAGAAGGAAGTATTACTTTCCCCAACGGAGAATCGAGTGAGATTAGCCTAAAATCAGAATTTGTACAGTTTGAAGAAGGAGATCGTTTTAAATTGGTCAGCACTAGAGTAGAAAATTGCCAGCTGCGGTTGCTTCTTGCAGGTCGTCCCAAGTCGATTTTGGTAGGTTTCCAGCAAAACAAAATGAGTCAGAAGTTGCCAACTCTGCTCAATTGGCTGTATGCGAATCAGAATATAGCCACGGTCACGTTGATTCTCCTCTACGGCGCTAGTTACATAATTGGCTTGATTACCGGCATAAGAACGTTAGTTTCGGATTCGAGAAAAATAAAAGATGAAAATAAGCAGGGTTAAGATTGCATTGATTACTTGCATGGGCATCTTGGGCGTATTCGCCGCCAACTCAAGGCAAGCGTATAGTGCAGAGATCGAGGAGTTGAGTCGAGCGATAGTCGAGATCACCTGTGGGAAAACCGTGAGAACCGGCGTGGTGGTGCAGAACCGAAGAGAGCATGAAGACGCGCTCATATTAACTTCGCTCTCAAGAATCGAGGACTCTGGGAGCATTGAAGTAGAGTTCTCCGACATCCCGGAGAAAAAGTGGAAAGGACGTTTGATTAGGAAAGACGAAAAGCAAGATGCAGCTTTGCTAAAGATAAAGAATCCCCCACGCGATATCCCGGAGATCTGTTTTGCTGATGCAGAGGACCTTAGTCATGTGCATGAGGTTTGGTATTTTGGGTATCGGGAGAACGCAGACGGAGAGCTGGTTGTCCTTCGTGCTCCAACCATGCACATCCAGGGGGCCTATGTCATTCTTTCGGTCTCCTTAGATGAAAAGGCCTATGGCGGACCTGTGTTTGAGACGGACATGGGAACATTAGTTGGGATGATTCAGAAACAGAAAGTAACCGACCAAGTGTGTGACCGGGTTCTGAAGTCAGGAGTTCTCATTCCCGTACTTCGTGGTTGGAACGTGGAACCTCGACCGCGAAACATAAGCCCTCCACGACCTTCAGCTTCACGTGTTATGACTATTTGCCTAGTACCCCGTTTCGGCTTCGTACGAGGAACGCTGATGCCTTTTTCGGAGCAATGGAAATGGGAGTCGAGTAAAGGAATGAGCTTCCGCTTAACCCTGGAACTTGCAGAGGAAGGCGACTTGGGTGCTCACAGGTTAGGGATCATCTGTTCGGAATTCACGTCTGAACCTGTCGGCACCAACCCCATGGGGAGATTGAATTCAGTTTTCATTTCTCCTATTTACAGCTATTGGATGATTTTATCCGAGACTAGAGGCAAACGGTTCGGCGCGGAGGCCACCTTCGGATTTGCGCTCGGAAGACACAGTCTTGAGGATGGTGAATTTCCGGTGGATACCTTGTTCTCCGATTTCGTTTTTCATGAAGGTATGAAGGACACTCATTTTGAGTTTTTTACAAGCTACCTTATGGGAGCAGCTCTTACCGGTTACTTCACTAACCGGTCTGCAGTTCACCTGGGATGTGATGTTTACCGATTCTCAATGCGAGGACATTCAGATTACTACTACAGTTTCTACATTGGTGCTAGTCTTCGTGTAAATCCGTGACCTGCCGGCCGTGTTGTGGTGTAAGGAGACACGAACAAATGTCCAATACGTCGGACGAGAGATCAGTGTCGTGCTCCATTTAGATTCTGCAGTAATGGCATAGGGCCCATAATATTAACAAGCGATGGTGCCCTTGAATCCTGGGACAAAAAGCAGCATGAACTTGAATCTCCCGGCGAAGAATAAGCGAGGACCTGAGGTTGTTAGACCGGAAATTATGCTGCTCAGCGTCTTGCTAGTACTGCTGACGAATTCCGTTGAAGCCCGAAGTGCCGACATTGACAGATTGCGAAAAAGTGTTGTGGCGATTGAGACTTCTAGAGGAAGTCGGGGAACTGGAATGGTGATAGAGGCTATCAAAGAACGGGCACTGATTCTGACAGCTTATCATAACGTTAAACTCCAAGAAGACACTATTTGGGTTGAGTTTCACGAGG
Source organism: Candidatus Zixiibacteriota bacterium (assembly GCA_049679185.1). GTDB lineage: Bacteria > Zixibacteria > MSB-5A5 > MSB-5A5 > SM1-73 > SM23-73-3. The sequence continues at coordinate 21,552 of JBAUFO010000193.1, read as the reverse complement.
TTTATGATGGTGAGGAAGCGGTGTTGCTCAAATTCGATGAAAAGAGGGACGTAGCCTTGCTTTCTGTGGAGCAACCACCGGCCAACATAAAGAAGGTGGATGTTGGAAAATCAGAAGGGCTAAGGGACTGGGATAAGATTTGGGCTATTGGTTGGACTGTTGTAAGGAAGTGGGATCTTTCTCAGGTGTTCTTTAAAGGCTTCGAAGGAAGCAATATTCTCTTCTTCCCAGCCCTAGGCGTAAGGACTTCCGGAGCGCCGTTGTTCGACAACAGGAAGGGACGCTTGTTAGGGATGATTCAGCGTGAGATGGGAGGGAATGTAGGCGAGGCCTTGAGATCAGAAGTCATTAGGGAGATACTGGATGGCTGGAAAGAGGATATCTCCTACTCACTTAGGAATAAGCTATCTATGGTATGGCACTACCATTTCTTTGGAGAGATGTTATCCTATATGGCCCCCCGGAGATGGAAATTCAGTAACGTAACGAGCCTCGGATTAGGCCTTGAGTTTGCTAGAAAAGGAAAAATGAGTCCGCACAAATGTGGACTCCTCTACTCATCGTTCAAGTCCGAGCCCATAGGAGATAACCCAACAGGAATACTGAGTTCAACCTTCCTCATTCCTTTTTGGAAATATGAACCGTTGTTCAGAATTGGAGGGCAGTATTTCGGAATAGGGCTTGCATGTGGTCTAGGCTTTGGTGCTCATTCTTTGGAGGATGGTGAATTGCTTTCCGGTGTCATAATAAACCGTCCAGGAGTGAAAGATGATCATAATCGGCTGGCAATGTTTGTAGGCGCAGGTTTGAAGCATTACCTTCGAAAGTATTTCTGCGTGTCACTGGGATGGCATCTCATGGGATCTACCGTACAAGAATTCGACATTTTCTACCATGGTCTTTATCTTACTGGAGAACTCAGGTTGGGTCTGTGAACTCAAAGTTCGGCATTGACGTGATTAATGATCGAACCAGAAGACACCTTTGTCTTAAGGCGATTCCGAGTAATCAAAAAAACGTCGTGCCTTGTTGTGTGCTAACTGATGCTTAATCTGATTTTCCCCTGTTTGCTTTTCAGCCCGTAAGGTCGAATCAGCCATGTTTTCTTTTACCAGAGGTGTCCGCTTACCTTGCGACTATTAGGCCTTAGGCAGCCTTCAGTAGCCACACCTTCCCTCTCACCAACGCTCGCTCAGCCTCGATCAAGCCCAGCGCTATTAGTTTATTAGTATATATAGAATCGGTCCTCACAGCCATAGGCCTCATGCCGTTTCTCTGGCATTGTCTCAAGTAGAGGCTCCACAGTTTTCCGGACAGAATCTTCCTCTGCTTTCTGATGATCTCGTAAAGGAGCCTGTGGTGTTGCGTGAGCTTGCTGAGTAAGTAGCTCTTTTTCAGGTCCTTTGCAGAATTCCATCCCTTTTTCACGTGCTCAGGGCTGATCTGGTTTTTTCGCTCATTTTCTGCGTGGTGTGCCGCGTTCTTGAGGGTCCGGATCCCGACCCGGGCATCGCCGCGCCGTGAAAGGACGACATCTGTCTCCCAAATCTCTTCTCATCAGCCTACACTGGCCTGAGAGATTCGAGCTATCAGAAGCATCTGTTCCAGGTTCTGTTCAGAAACCTCTGCGGAAACCCCACCGCCGTCTGTTCAAAGTCGCCGAATGTAGCAGACTGTGTCTGTTCACCCAGGTCTCTGGTTGACATTCTCACTCCAAGGGCGGTAGGAAACCTCGCCAAAACACCCTCGTAGGGTTCATAGCCCGAAGGCCCTTGTTGTACCACAATTCGTTAGGGATAAGCTGTTTCACTTTTGCTTCAGGAGAAGCTGCGAACCTGCGTTGACACGAACGTAGGCAAGAAGTATATCGCCAGCAGATTCCTTATTCGATCCTAACCCTGCCAGTCAAATTCAAATCCTCAAGTATTTGCTGCAATTCCGCAATCATAGCCAACGCAGTGTCGGAGTTGACAACAACCGAGAAATCTACACCGACTTTTAGGTCGGAACCTGATCGCAGCTTCGGAAGAATTTTGGTACCCAGTCGATTCCAAACCTCCGGCGGAACTTCGCCAACAAGACGAACAGTCGTTGTTTGAACTCCGGGAGGAACAATCGTCGTGTCTTCTGGTTCTGATGGTGGCGTCTCAACAGGTTCCTTTGCCGGCTCAGGCTGAATCCCTGCCCTCAGTACTTGAGCTTTGGCCTTCTTCAGCAGGAATACACCGGACTCAAAAGCGACCTCCTCCGGTGAGGCGGGCTCGGTAAACCAGATACGACAATAGCTTCCATCCTTTTTCTCTTCGGACGCCAGACCAAAGTCGCCCCGTTCCACAAACTCGAGGATTTTCGCTCGTAAAATGACATCGGGATCGACAAGGCGAGTTAAAGAGCCGTTCAGGAAACTCTGGCGCAAGCTGGCAAGAGGCCATGCTCCGGATTCCTTCAGAGCTGGAGGCCAATTACGGTCTATATACCCAACTCCCACAGATTCGTTCAATAAAGCCTCGGATTTCAGCGCAGCAATAACGCGTCCACAAAGGGTTTGACCGCTGCTTGAATGTCCGGCACCCAGGTCTATGGTCTTAAGACCATCGGATTCTCGGTTGTCGGCCAAAACGGCGAAGCGATAGCCACCCCAGACTTCGTCTTTGGCAGCCTCCTCTGCACCCACTATCTTCGACTGAATCTGCGCCCGGTCGGCTCGGTCGAAGTCACCTCCGAGAGTACCATCGCTGATCTCGTGGGCGACCCGTTTCCAGGCTAAGCACAACTCCATCTTCTCCCAAAGGTCTCTGCCTAGCTTTTTGATGCACCACACGATTGAACCGGGATAGAGTCGTGGAGACTTTCCACGCTGCTTGGTCCATTCGGCAATCTGACTCCTAAGCATCCCACCACCGTCCCATTCAGCCTCAGGGTCGACAACAACAAGAGTTAGTCTGGGAGAATCGGGAATCTCCGAACCGTCAAGCGGGAAGAGAATAACCGGAACACTTGCGCCTCGCCTGAACTCACCCTCAACAAGCTTCCTGAGCGCCGGTCTGATCTCAGTCTCTTCGTCGAGGGAGGCACGGCGATCGTTGACCACTTTCTTCATCGTAGGTTGATGACCGATCTTGAATCCATCTGAGCCGATTTTGCGGATGAAGTAGCATTTGTCCTCGAGGGCGAAAGCTGCGTTATCGACTGAAGTGGTATCCACTTCTGGTTCCCCCAACGCAAAGCGCAACTCTGGCAGATGAGCTACTTTGTCGACCTGCCCGCCAGAGGACTCAAATAGAATCGCTGTCGCAACTCGGCGGTGTATGTCGCGAAGAGGCCCTTTTGTATCAACATCCAAGGCCTTCGTGTGAGAATGCTCTCCGGCAATGTCTGCGTCAATGGCGGCTACCAGTCGCGACTCCCCGAGCTGGCCAAGGATGATACTGCGGAAGTTGGGATTAGAAAGTGGTGCGGAGCCCAGGGTAATAAGGGGCTCAGTGCGAGCCTTCTTGAAGCTCTCCTGCGATGCGATAGAAATCCACTGAGCCAGCATCGCTAGGGTGCCACGAGTCTGCTGATACTGGGGAAGGGCTTGCCACTTGCGCTGGAAAACCGACAGCGTTGCCGGATGGAATGGGTAGCAGGCTTCGAATCTGCTTCGCAGGAATTCCCGGGCTTTTGTCTGCGTGGAGGCTGTGTTAACTGCTGTCCAGTCGGGTGGAAGCTGCGCTCGCTTCTCAAAACACCAATCCGCAAAGGCACCCGCCACGCCTTTTCTTATTCTTTCGGTTCCCAGATCTTCAAAAAGCCGACGTCGAATCACTTCGCTTATTTCTGTCTCATCGTTTGCGATAAGGTCTTTCGCTTCTCGCCGGACTACCTTGGTGATTCTAGCCTGCCATTGGAGGTCCGAGTCGGTCATTTCTACCCGGCTGCGAGGCAAACTGATCACTGCTGCTCCATGTGTGGTGCCGGTCGTAGCGACAGTCAGATTGTGGATAAACGCATGGAACTGCTCGGCCATGTCACGGTGACGATTAAGGAAGTTAAGAACCTCATCCAACAGCAGCAGCACAGGCGCATTGGCGGCCTGAAAAACCCGGGCGATAGACTCTGTCCCGGGTGGCGTGGTCTGTGCCGATTTGCCCAATGCCTCCACGCCCTTGTCGCCGGCGAGCTGTCGTGCCATATCGATCCACGGTGTTTCACGGCCCTCCTGCGGATCCCAGGCATTGCCCACAAAGACCGCAACCCTAGCCTCCGGCACGGCGGCTAATCCTGATGAATCGAGAAGGCTTGAGACACCGTTGTATTTGGCAGACTTCTTCCCGGCCTTCACCAGATGATATAGCGCGGTCAGGGTATGCGTCTTGCCCCCACCGAACTGGGTTATCAAGGTCAGAACCGGGGCGGTGTTCTCCGTTTTGCCCGAGAGTCGCCTGAGAACCATCCCTGTGTATTCACGCAAGGCGCGCGTAAAACAGGTTCTGGAGAAGAACTTCGCGGGGTCGCTGTAATCTGCAGGAGCCGTTTTAGCGACAACTTGCTCCAACGCGATGGCGAATTCATCAGGGTTGAAAGAACGCCCCTCCCTTACCTCCTTGCGGAGGGTAACTGTTTTATACCAGGGTTCCATTTTAGCCATAACATCTCCTAACTTCTTCGGAGCCTATCAAACAGGTGCGAAGCCGATTGTTTCAGACGTGCCAAATTAGCATAAGCCACAGGAGCGAAAGACTTCTCGTGCGCATATAGGCGATAGCGAATGCCATCGGTAACCATCACGTCGCGCATGATCTGCAAATCCTTCAGATAGCCCCTTGCTTGCTTGAGAGCATGTTCAAACCCGGTGTCAAACCGTTTGGCCTCTATTATCAAGCGACAGTTTTCAGGTTTACGGGGAAGTCGGTCAAAAAGTGCGATGTCGACATGACGCCATTTCACGGCAATGTGTTCTATTGGCCAACCAAGTGCTCTAAAAAGAGGAATAGCATAGTGCCCAACCAACTCGTCCTCTGTAGGCCATTGACCAAATTGCTCCGGCTTCCAATAGAGAGGCACAATATCACCAGCCGATGCAACGATCGAGGCAATCTCAGGTGGAACGGGATCCAGTTCTGCCTCTTGGGGAGGCAGGTCAGGTAGTTTGGCGCTCTGCCAGTCGAGCGGTGGAGACTGAATGAATCGCCGTGCGTAATTTACAACCTCGGCTACATCAACGCCCGAAAAGCGAGTTGGGTTAGCGCCAAACACAGCTGTCTTGAAATGATAGAGTTCCGGAAGGGGAAACCAGCGCACCCTTCGGGCATGCTGGAGATCCCATCCGTCTACATCCTCAAACTGAGGCATGTATTCATAGTCAGAGGCAATGATGCCCACCGCACGAATTGCCGAACGGGCCTGCCGAAGGATTATGATATCACCAGGTGATGCCTTCTCGGCGAACTGACTGATGTGACTAGTGCTTCGGTTTTTCGGGTATGCACCGGGCCACTGTCCGAAGTCTCCCGGCCCGATAAGCCCGACTCCGTACTTGAGGAAGGCCTCGGCACAACTCTTTCCCGCTGTGCCGCCACCAATTTGCCATATTCTGCGATCTGCAGGTTCCGTTACCATTTTACTTACCTCCCCGCCGCCAGAAGCATCGCATCCAGCAGGCGTTTTTCTTCGCTTCCTTTGGGGTATAGCGCTGAAAGAGCATTCGCCAGGCGCAGGAAATCGGGGCCCCGCTGTTGCTCGGCTTTGAGTAGAGCGCGGAGAGCATTTGTTCGACCGGCTTTCTGCAAAAGCATTGCGGCATGCACGCGGTCCAAGGTTGTCGCTTCCCGACGGGCAGCCAAGTCTTGGTCCGTAATATCTGCCGCAGTCCTCCTTCTTCGACCACCTTTGATTTTGGGTGCGGCATCAGGAATCCCCAGCTCCAGCTCAAACTGTGCAGCCTTCGCAGGGTCGCTCTCAAGTTCAGTCGCCACGCCCTGCGCGCCTTTTTCACCAAAGAGAGTTTTGGCTCTCTCTGCAATCGAAAGCAAACGGACCACGCCCTTTTTGGTCTCGATGATGCGGCCTTCCCAGGCCGGCAGAGCTATACCCAGAGGCTGGGCAAAACGACGAACAACGTCGAAGACAAGGCTATATCCGCCAGACTTGGCACGCTTGGCAGTCGCCTCTTCGTCGTCATCCGCTTCCCCGTCTTCAGTATCCTTGCTAGGCTCGGGCTGAGAGTTACCGTTTGTGCTTTGCAGTGTCCATAGGAACAAGGCGGTGAGGCGGGCATCCTCTTCCAGTGCGCCAGCAAAACTATTCCGGGCACGGGCTTCAGCTGTTCCTAATACCTGCTCCAGTGCGGTTCGGCCGACTACTTCCCATACCTTCTCCAGGTACCTATCTAACTTCACCTCTGCCCCCTCGGCTGTCTCGACCTTGGAATAGCGGCTGAATATCTCAAGCGCTGGTCCGATACACGCGAAAACTAGGTCCGCCCCGCGAACACCTTCCCTCTGCAGCCTCTCCATCCAGTCGCCCACGCGCTTAGGCAACTCTTGCAGAACCTCGCCCCAGTCACCACTGGGAGCACCTTGGGGACGTTGGCGGCAGATGAGGTGAACACTAGACGCCAGTGCCGCAGACTCTCTTGCTCTTAGCCGTACCCGCATCTCGGTAGCGACTGGCCATGAACCGGTTATCACCCAACCGCCGCGAATAAGACCGCCAAGTAGCGCCTCCCATCCTTCTGTGGTCTTGTGAGCGAATACTACACTTCCGATCCCGTCCTGGCGAAGAATCCTGTTGCCTTCTGCAAAGGCGTCTGCCATACGATCTTCAAAAAACAGACGGTCCTTAGGGCGTCCGTCACTGGATCGCTTAACCTCATCTTGGATGATTTCCGGGCATTTTGGTGTTAGAGCGCTATTCTGTTCGAAGGGATTAACCAATAACTGATGTCCGGGAATGGTCCTGCGAAAGATGGCGTAGAAGAAGTCTGAAAGATCGCTGTAAGGAATGGCGTCGTAGTAAGGTGGGTCGGTGAACCATACGGCAACCGACTCACTTGGCAAGGTAGAAACGCAGGCATCTTGAAGAGCAACTTGTCCTGGTTTCAGATTCCCTCGACCCGTAAACTCCACGACACGCAAAACCCACTCAAGTGCACCTTTGTAGGCGCCAGTAGCCTCTGCGAGAGGATTGACTTCAGCGAAGTCCCATACTATAGGCAAGGCCGGCCGGCCAAAGATTGGACCCATTTTCTCACCTGGTCGATGCCACCAGCCACTTGCCGTTCCATAGGTGGCGACCCTACCGAGGACCATAGCCAGTGACTCAGCTAAGGTTTGTCCATCCGACTTCGAAGTTACTGCTCCGGACATCCGTGATTGTACATTTCTCAGGAACACCTTCTGCCGCGCCGTGAAAAGGTCACCAAACTTCATCATGCCGTATTTCTGGACGCAGAAGGCACGGCCTGCACCGGAACCACCACCGGTAGGTGTCGGCTCATCCGGTACCGGACAAAGCCCTTTCCTGCCACCCTTCTCCCACTCATCAAGAATATCCTTCAGACGTTTTTGTGCCTTCCAGACGGCCTTATAATCTCGCTCAACAGGCAAACGGTAGTGACGGCCTCGCTCACCGGGTTTCAGGGTCACCACCGCTAACAAGCGTGCACCACTTACGCGCTTGCCATTCCTGTCAAAAACAACATCAGCACCACCCCTCTGTGCTGCTAATTGCGCCCGAACCCGCTCTGGCGCCAGAACATTGCCACATGCTTGACAGGTAGCCTTAGCACGAGTCACAGTACCATTTGAAACCTCGCTTTCGGACTTAGGCTCAAAGATTTCAAACTCAATTGAGCGAGCTTTGCCTTTGGTTTTGACAACCTTGTGCCTGAGCGCACGCTTGCGTCCTGCCTTCTTGCCCAGCCAAAACGAACGCATAAGCGGTATTTCGGCCCCGCAGTTGGGAGACTCGCACTTCACGGTACGCGCCCATAGGTATGCAATGGGGGTTGCACCGTCTGGGTCTTTCGGGTAGAATCCAGCCAGCTCCTTCTCCGCCTTTTTCTTGATCTCTGTTCCAACACGGCGCAATTCGTCAGCCAACTCCGGCCCGTGACGCGGAATATCCTCAAGCATTACCTTGAGAATAAGACAAGCCACCGGATTAAGGTCGCTGGCAAAGGCGTCGCAGCCCAGCCGCAATGCTTCAAGAGGAATCGAGCCACCGCCGGCAAAGGGATCCACCACCAAGGGTGTTTCCTCAGGATGTGCGGCCTTGACTAATCCGCGGGAGACTTTCAGATAAACTGGGTGTGCTGAATGGTCCCAGTTGGCAAAATCACCAATGAATCTCCGAAGGGCACCACGCAAGTCGATATCTTTGGGTCCAATCGTTCCGACCAGCTCCGGGAGCAGCTCCCGTGCTTTATGCTTGAACTCCTTTGGACACAGCTTCTCACATGGATCAGGCAACAGAAGCGCCAAGAGCATTGACCGGCAGGCAGCCAGCGGCCGCCGTGCCCACCACAAGTGAAGCGTGCACGGATGCCCATGCCGAATGGACTTCTCCCGCGCCGAGTGCTTAGATACTATCGCAATCGGGAAATCTACTTCCGCCAACCGCTTGCATTCTTTAGGGATCATATGCTAACCTGACTAACTCGATTTTTTCCACTTTTTTCTTGACACGTGCGGCAGAAATGCCTATATACATAGTAATCCGGTCTTCCGGAGGTGGATGGCGAAAGCCATCGGGCCCGAAAGGGCCTTTCTTTTTGACTAAATGAACTTCCTGCCATAGATAACCGCTCCCCTTCTATAATACTTGTTATTCATAATATCTTTAACCTTTTTCGAGAATGTCGCCAGCGAGCGCCCAAGCAGTTCCTGTTCATCCAATATTTCCGAGCGACTGGGATGGGCGATTAAATCCGCCAGTTGAAGGCCGCTCACGTTAGCCGATTTCGGTTTGACCTTCAGTTGGCTGCTCGTGAAAGACTCTTGAAATTGCGAGGGTTCGACATACTCTGTGCCCTTTTCCCAAAGGCGGTGAAACGAGTCTTTGAGCCTCAAGTCTTCCTTGCCACCGCGAGATTCGGCCATGACGTCGCCTTTGGTCTTCTGTCGGTTCAACCAGAAATTGAAACGCTCCAACAAGACTGCCAGACAGTAGTGGTATGGATCGTAACGCCAAGAGGTATATGTTTCCCGGTGTCTTTTCTTGTCGAGGCAAACCGTGATCACGGTGTATTCCCACTCTTCTAAGTGCCTCAATAGGTCGTTGTCGAAGGCTTTTCTCTTTTGGTTGTCCTTCAATGCATGAAACGGGGCTTTGGCGTTCACCAACTCCTTACGGTGAAGAATCACGGGGTCGTCCGGATGAGAACCAAAGTGCTTGGTCTTTAGTGCCTCCATTTCGGGATGAAGCACGTTTTTAACGTGATCCAGGTCGATGATAACACCAGTCAGACTGAGGAATCGATGATTGGGATTGTCTGAGCTTTCCAAGTCAGGATTGCCTACCTCATCCACATACATCCGGCACTTCGTCATCCTTTCTCTCCATGTGATTCTTGGTCATTCCTGGGATGCCCGGGTCCAGTGATCGCCTCAACAGATAAATAGTAGTGCGCCACCTTAGTTACCTTTTGCCATTCAAACCTGGCCGGATCCCTAATTGGCTCCTGCAGAACAGGCTCTGTTCCGCAATTGGTGACCACATACAACCAATAACAATCCCGCCTGTCTTCAGCGACGCGCCGCTCATTTGGGGTAAGCAAGATTGTCCCAGCTGGTTCGCTTAAGCCCTTGATCTCTATCAACCTCAGTTCTCCGGAGTTTAGGTCCAAGCTTGTGATATCATAGCCGAGATTCTTCTCGTGAATGTCGTAGACCTGGCATCCTCGAGAGCGCTCGTGCTCGATTGCAACCTGCATAGCGATAGACTCAGTCTCAGGATTCGGACGCAGATGCCGGATTTCCGGTGCTTCTCGATCAGGATGAGGTAATACAAGCACACTGGTAATACGCTCGACCGACTGAAGAGACAAAGACCGCTGCTGCTCCAGCTCCTTTCGTCTCCGTTCGCGACGATTCAGCAGTTCTGCGTGGCGGGCTTCCGCCTGAGCCAACCGACCCTCTGCACCGGTGACCTTCCGCTCAACGTCCGCGGCAGCCTTGCCAATATCCATATCAGCCCGCTGAAGTAACTCGGTCAGCGACAATTCCACATGGGCCACAATGCGCTCAATTTCAGAGTGCCGATCCTTACGTGTCTCCTCCAAGAAGAGAACTAAGGCGTTTTCGTTGAGCCAATCGGTTGCTTCTGAGAGGTGGGCGACGGGCGGAAGGTCACCAATCGCTTCCGCAGGCGTGAAGTCACCCAGCAGAGTGGGTTCACGCAGACGAGGGTCTTCGTTTTCGCTGATCTCCACTGCGAACATCCGCTCGTGTATCACGATGCCGAGACCATCAACCACGCGCGCCCGATAGAAATCTATTCGTGCGGGCTTGTCATGTAAGAGAGAATAGCAAGCAGCACCCTTACCGAATTGGTCTAAAGCCGAAGAATGAGTATGTCGCCTGAGTGCCTCAAAAAGCGGATGACCTGGTGTTATCCACTCCAGATTATTCCTTTCTGCCGTTTCGCGATCGGTCGAACACCTGGGATACTTGTTTGCCAATGTCGGCAGTTTCCAATCAGGCTCCCTTTCGTAGTGGCGAAGGACTGGAGGAGTTCGCGACGGCTCAAAAGTATGGAGAAGATGTTGTACGAATTTCAGGTTGAACGGAATGAACTCAGCCGACTCTCGGATGAAACGGGCAATCGTCTCCGGCACCACACGTCTCTCCTGAGCCAGTGCTCGCCGTTCAATCAGCATCTCAAGATTCAACTTTTTTGAATCCAGACCCTCAAGCGCATTTTGGCAAATCGCGCGGAATTGTTTCTCGTCAACGTTTTTCAGCAATCGGTCTTCCAGGTCGGCATCCCCCAGTTGGCCAGCGTAGTAGTCACGAAGAACGCGCTCGATATGAGCAGAGGGGAGGATTTCGCCTACGACATTGAAGACAGCATCATCATCCAATGCGTCTCGTATCTCTTGAAGTTTCTCCAGAAGCCGCTGAAGTACCCTTCCTTCAATTGTGTTGGTGGCAACAAAGTTGAAGATCAGGCAGTCCTTTCGTTGGCCGTATCGGTGAATACGGCCCATACGCTGCTCCAGGCGGTTCGGGTTCCAGGGGATATCATAGTTGAAAAGGATGTTGCAGACTTGGAGGTTGATACCCTCGCCGGCAGCTTCGGTGGCTACGAGTATTTGGATAGCATTGTCTCGGAATTGTTGCTCGACAAAAACCCGGGTCCCAGCTTCGTCGCGCGAGCCGGGCTTCATGCTGCCGTGTATGCAGCCAACCCTGAAGCCCCAGCTTCTCAGCTTGCCCACAAGGTAATCGAGCGTGTCCTTAAACTCGGTGAAGATAAGCAGCCGTTGGTCCTGCCGGTCAAAAAAGCCTTCCTTCTGCAAAAGCTCCTTAAGCTTTGCCAGCTTGGCCTCGGACCCCGAGTCCTCTACCACCTGCGCCCGGGATGCCAGGTTCTGTAGCTCAGCAACCTCTTCTCTTACTTCTTGGGCATTTCCCGCTATTGTGATGGCTTGAAGCATTTCTTCCAGACGCTCTCGTTCACTTTCCTCCATCTCTTCGATTTCTTCCGCATCGGGAAGTTCGGGAGGAGCTAACGCCGCCAATTGCTGCGCCACTTTGAGCCCTTCTTGCAGGCGATGGGCGCGCCTCTCGAGCGAGTGCCTCATGGAATAAGTACTTGAAGCCAGCCGCCTCTGGTAAAGGGCCATCAGGAATCCCACGGCTCTGGCACGGAGGTCATCGCCATACGAGGCAGCTTTGGCGCTCTGCTGCTTGACGAATCGAGTTATATCCCTGTAAAGGTCAAACTCTTCACCATCAATCTGAAAATCAACTGTGTGCGGTATACGTTTGGTGAATATCTTTTCGGCCACCCAGGTGCCGTCGGCGCGGCACTCCGGGAAGTAGACCATCGCTTCCTTGGTGCGGCGCAGATAAAAAGGTGCCCTGCGGCGCTCCATGGCTTGTCTGATCGATTTAACGTCTGCATACGCGTCTACATCGATCAGCTGCAGGAAAAGGCTGAAATTCAGCGGATCACCTTTGTGAGGCGTTGCCGTGAGCATCAGCATGTGATCCGAAGAATCACGTAGCAGTTCACCCAACCTATAGCGTAAACTCTTGTGCGACTCATCGGCTGCCGACATGCGGTGAGCTTCGTCAACAATGACCAGGTCCCAGTGTACCTGTCGTATACCCGGCAAAATCTCTTTCCGTTTTGCGAGATCCAGCGAGGTTATGATGCTGTTCTGCTCGAGCCACTGGTTCACGCCAAACTGGTCACGAATGTCGCCGCCTCTCAGAACGAGGAATTTCTCGTCAAACTTGTCTTTGAGTTCACGTTGCCACTGAAATGTTAGGTTAGCGGGGCAGACAATCAAAACACGTTCAGCAAGACCGCGCAGCTTCAGTTCGCGGACCAGCAAGCCGGCCATTATTGTCTTGCCGGCACCTGCGTCATCAGCCAGGAGAAACCTGACACGGGCCAGTTTGAGTAGATAATCATAAACGGCCTCAAGCTGGTGGGGTAAGGGATCGACCCGAGATATTGATAGCCCGAAGTAAGGATCGAACTCATAGGCAATTCCAAGAGAGTATGCCTGCAACCCCAAGCGAAGCAGACGAGCGTTCCCGTCGTAGGACTGGCTCGTATCGATAATCGTCAGATTCTCCAGGTCCTTGGAAGACAACGAGACTCTGCGAAACAAGCCGGATGTAACGCCGACAAGGCCAAACATCCAAAGGCCGTTTTCGGTGCTGCGCACCGTTTCCACACGCATCGGCTCATTGAACAAAGAGCCTTTTAGTACCTGGCCCTCTTTGATTGTTGTAACCGGCATCGGACGGCTGCCCTTATTCTGCAAAAGAGTCACTTCCGGTAGTTCTTGATTCTGCCATAGCTTCGCCGGAATGTATGAATCGCATCAGCGCTGCGTGTGCCACGACCTCGTATCATAATCAAATGGACAAATATGATCTACTCTAATGTAAGCATTCCGGGACAGTAGTTCAAGAGAAAAATCGCCCGGCATAAGGGATTACATCAATGAAAGAAGAACACCGAAATCAGCGGAAAGAAAGGGCCGGGTCCGGACAAGGGTCAGCCGATGCTCTGCATCGGGGTGGCAGCCCGATGTTTACTGATGGCTCGCAACAGGTTAGATCCACACTATGGCAGTTCTGTGCTAACCCTGCCTCAGGTTCGATCTGTGCCCGGTCGACCTGGTTAGCGAAGAAAAATCCTTGCGCGCTGTTCAGATATCTGTATATTGGTAATTACCGACGAGACTGAGAGCTGGCATGAGTGACTTTGGATTCTTGTCGCCTTGGCAGCGGTTCTTAATCCGAAGCTCAAGGGAGGGCCGATGGGTCACATCCGTCTCGGCAACTTGCCTCGCTCCCGAAAATGGCGGCAGGTAATAGCGCTGATCGGGGAAGGTGCATCTGCACCTGACGTAGCGGCTCTCACCCTCTCCGCCTCCGAACGAGGTCTAGCGGGAGCCTCTGACGACGCGGGCCTGGTCCATTCCATGTGGCTTCTGACGCAAGTTGCGCAGGCCTCGCGCAAAGAGGACTTTGTAGCAGGTCTTCGCGAGCTTGGCTTGGCTGTTTCGGATGAACCGACGCTTCATGATGTCGTAGCGCATTTCTCGGAAGCGGTGGACGACGAAATTCGCCAGCGAGGCGGGCGATCTGATCTGGGTGAAATGGCCCAACTCTCCGCTGCAGAGAGCTTGACAAGGATGTGCGCTTCTCACCTGGGAACCCTTTTCGGAACGACAACGGAGGACGTACAAAGCGCGCTTCGGAGATTCTCGACAACCAAAGGTTTTAGCCAACTTTCTCGCGAGTTTTTCTCCCGTCTGACTTTCCGATATCTAAGTTACTTCCTGAGTCGGGAGATGTCAAACCATGTGGGTGGAAACAGACGGTTCTTCAACCTTGGCGAACACACCGAATTCCTAAAGGCCCTGGAGGTTCATTCCCGACAGGCTAGCCGGATCGTCGAGGAATTTGCAGGTGGATGGTATTCTAAAACCGCATACGAGGAGGGGATAACCAAGGACAAGACAGCTGGGTTCGTGCACGTCGCCTTGAAGAAAGTAGGGGCCGAGCTGAAAAAAGGGGGTGAAGGCCACGAGCACTGAACGCTACATCCTCTGTGGAGGGTATGGTCCAAGGAAGCTCGAGGCTAAAAAGGAACCAATACATCTGGACTTGTGGGGTAGGAATGCGAACGTCACGCTTAAGATCAGCGACATCAGCAAAAGGATGGTATCGAACGTACCATCCATTTTTGTTGATCTTCTTGAGATAGCCACGTACGTCTATTGCGCTGACCAGGCCGTAACGCGTGGAGGAGATGGCACTCGCGATCTTGGCGCCAGGTGGCGTCGGCGCTTCAAATTCCATATCCCGGTCAGAAATCTCAGAATCTGGTCCTCTCCGAAAGTACGGGAGATCCTTGAAGATACTCTCGGCTTTCTATCAGACGACCAATACGAGTTTACATTTGTCAAGCTGCTAAAGCCCCCGTCATCCGAGTTATATTTTGACTTTGGAACGGGTCCAGGGACCGAGTTCTCCGTGGACGAAGTCCTGCTGTTCTCCGGGGGGCTCGACTCTATCTCTGGAGCGGTTCAAGAGACAATCGTAGGCAATCATAATGTGGCACTCGTCAGCCACCGCTCCACACCTAAGGTTGCTACATATCAACGCAGTCTGGCCAAAGAGTTGACTCGGCGCTGCAAGACTGGTGTCAGGCCGTTTCATATCCCGGTATGGATTAACAAGCAAAAGTATCTGAGCCGGGATTTCAATCAGCGCACCAGGTCTTTCCTCTATGCCTGTCTCGCCGCTACCGTGGCAAGCATTTTTAAGCTGTCCAGGATTCGCTTTTATGAGAACGGCATTGTCAGTTTCAATCTGCCAATATCAGCTCAGGTCATCGGTGCGAGGGCAACGCGTGTAACCCACCCAAGAGTGCTCAACGGATTTGCTGAGCTATTCAGTCTCTTGACAAAGAAGGAATTCGAGGTGGACAATCCGTTTCTGTGGAAGACCAAAGCTGAAGTAGTCCAGCTGGTGGACAAAGCTGGGTGTGCTGACCTCATCAAGCACACTGTTAGCTGCAGCCGAGTTTATGGCAGAACGAAAATGCATACACATTGCGGGACTTGCTCACAGTGTATAGATCGACGCTTCGGAACTCTAGCCGCAGGATGCGCGGCGGACGACCCAGTGGAGATGTACAAAACCAACCTCCTGGTCGATGAGCTCAAGGCTGGGAAAGAAAGGACAATGGTTGAATCCTACGTGCGCACCGCGAGCGAAATAGAAGACATGTCTGACATTGACTTTTTTAGCCATTTTGGTGAAACCAATCAAGCTTGGCCATATCTTGAGGGGTCGGTTCATGACAATGCTCAGAATCTGCTCGATCTCCATCAAAGACACTCAAGAGAAGTGCTTGGGGTACTGGACAAGGCCGTCGGAGACCACGCGGCCGAGATCCGCAAGGGGACTCTGCCTGATTCGTGTCTTCTGGTTCTGAATTTGCCCGTTAAGTATAGGACTCTCTATCGTCCACCTGGGCGGGAGCCCGTCTTCTGTAAGGAGGGGGAGTATTGGTGTCTCTGCTTCGACGGCAAGAACGCCTATCTTAAGGATTGCAGGGGACTTGGTCACATCTGTTGTCTGCTGAGATCGCCGAACAAACCGATTCATGCCGCGGAATTGCGAGCCACCGGCACGGATGATGCGCTGCCTCTGCTAGGTTCAGCCGGAGAAGCCGCCGACCTGAAAGCTATTCATGCGTACAAATCGCGCCAAACCGCTCTGCAGGGAAAGCTTGAGGAGGCGAAAGCTGACGGCGATCTTGCGCGGCAGGAAGCTATCATCAAGGAAATGGAGTTTCTGGAGCAGGAGTTGTCTCGATCCACAGGCTTGGGCGGTCGTTCCAGAAAGGTTTCGGATGATTCCGATAGAGCACGAAAAGCCGTTTCAGCCGCTATCTCTCGTGCCATGGTGGCGATTCAGAAAGAGCATCCCCCACTCTGGCAACACCTGCAGCAGTCCTTGCGCAAGGGAACCTACCCTACTTACACTCCCGGCCGACCGATCTACTGGCAAACGTAAAAAACTCATCTTTCCTTCATTTGCTACACGTTTTGTAGCGGGCGCTACGCCTTCTGTAGCGCCTTTTCTTTTGGGGGCATCGTGAACTGATGCAGAGAAAGAACAATGGACAGAACAGCCCCGAAGACGGTTAGGAGTTTAATAGAGGTTCACAGCCTCATGCCTTGCCCTGAGAAGAAGAGAAGAACGGTTGAGGCAAGGATGAAGGAGTTGGGAATAGACAAGATTGATTACGAGAGGTACGAAGAGATGTTTCTGAGATCGAGGGAGGGGGGTCATTTCATTATCCTGACCGACGGGAGATGGAGCGAGGTCAAGCATCCCTGGAGCAAAGGTCAGATCTTAAGGCATCTGACCGGCGAGCGGACCATTGGCCTATTTCCGGCCGCCTACATCGACTACCTGATGCTGGACATCGACAATCACGATAATCAGGACGAAGGTTCGCTTCAGCCAAGGGTGAAGGCGATAGTTGGGGCAATCGAGGGCGATCCCCTGATCTATCAAAGCTCTTCTTCGGGGGGAATCAGAATATGTTTCTTTTTGCCCGAGCCGGTGGCCCGAGAGGTATTACTCCGGGGATGTAAGGACTACTTCCAGCAGAAGAATGTGGTGGTAAAACCGGGCTGGATTGAAGTTATGACAGGGAGGAAGGGAGATCGGCTTCCCTTCGGTCAGGGGAGCTATCTGGTAGATCCCTTTACTCTCGAGCCTATCTATCACCTGACCCTCACGGAGACGATCCTTAAGAGCCATGATGTCTTTGAGCACCATCTTATGGTGCTCCCTTTCGACTGTCAGTCGCAAGCGCAGATTTCGGTTCCTGACTCTCAGGGCGACGGTGTCTATAGCCGGATCGTGACCCGGCTACTGGAAGATGGTCTGTATCCGGAGATCGACACGAATGACGCCTTGATGAAGCTATCCTGGGATCTGATCGTCCGGCAGGGATGCCCGAAACCGGAAGCAGAACGTTTTCTCGTAAACTGGATTCAACATAAGCATAACGGGCTGTCAAACAGGACTAATTCCGGGAGGGTCGACGACATCTTCGCGCAGATTGGAAGAATAGTGCGAAGAACGGACCGGAACAAGGCCAGATACTCGGGTTCCAAGTATGCCCGGCGGGAAAAGAGGCTGTCTTTGAGCGACGTGCGAAAAATCCTGGCGCTCGCCGAAAATCCGAAAATTTGGCTCGTGCTTTTCTCTTTGCTGGAATATTGCCTGAATTTCAGGAAAGAATACTCTGGAAGGACAGGAACAGGCAACAAGATAAGTAACTCATATGTGTCAGAAAACCCCAATGTAACATATGGGCCAGGATTTCAGGGGGAATTCTACTGTGAGATAGCGAAAAAGACCCTCCAACACTTGCCGGGGTTTGACAAAGCCAACCCTCAGATAATGATGCGGGAAGTTTTGGGTCTGGGTGTTTTGTCTTTGAAGAAGGAAGCTCACGCCCAAAGTCACAGCTGCAGGCATTACTGGGTGCATTTCAGATTTAATGAAGAAGATCCGGTCAAGGTAGTGTCGCTTGAAGAAGGATTAGCGAAGCTTAGAATAATGTCAAATCGAGGAGGAATAAGTGAAAAGGTTGACGCCGTTGAAGGCGATAAGGCTGAAATGTCTTGACTGCTCTGCCGGATCTGCCCATGAAGTGAGGGGATGTCACATCTCTGACTGTCCCCTCCATCCTTACCGTTTCGGCAAGAATCCAAAACGGGCAGGGATAGGCCCCAGGAAAGCCGAATTTAGCGAGAAGTCGGTAGCTGAGTCGGGGTTTGGCGAAGGATCTCCGGCGGAGAGTGTTCGGACATAGGCAAGAATGTCATGAGCAAAAGAGGTCAGCATGTACCGCTATCAATTACTGCCCTATAAGGGAAACCAAGCTGGAGCCGAATCGACACAGATAACCTCATGTGTGGACGACAGTTACATGAGGAAGAGAGCATCTGAAAACTGCCAGAAACCGTAAGGATTCAGGTAAAAACCTGTCACAACAGGACACAGGTAAGCAGAGGATGGAAAAACGGCCAGATGCACTTGGTCAAACACAAAAGAGGAGGAAAGCTGAGGATGGCATCGGACAAACAAGTGATCGCTAATCGAAAGAATGCAAAGAAGTCGACCGGTCCGAAGAACACCTCTTTGACCCGGTTGAATGCACTCAAGCACGGGATACTGAGCCAAGAGGTTTTGATCGAAGGAGAGAAGAAGAAGGATCTGGAGGAACTCGGGAAAAGACTAAGACAACAGCTTGCGCCTCAGGGGGAGTTGGAGGTCATACTGGTGGATCGGATTATCTCAAGCATCTGGAGGTTGAGGAGAGCACTGAAGGTGGAGAGCGCCTCAATGAGTTGGCGATATGAAAGCGGGTTGAAGACGTGGGACGGGAGACCGAGAGATGAAAGACAAGCCTGCCGGGACATGCTGACGGAAAAGGATGATGACAAGGTGTTAAGATACGAGACAACCGTCGAGAGGCAGATTTACAGGGCTTTACATGAGTTGATTAGACTCCAGGCTGCAAGAAAGGGAGAGAAGCCTCCAGCTCCTATAGCTCTGGATGTAGATGTCAACAAGGAGTGAGAACTTGGCTTCGTTTAGCAAGAAGGCCTTTTATTTGTCCGACATCCCGGAAACGCAGTTCTGTGAGCTAAACTTGCTGGGAATCAAAATGTTAAGATCAACAGACCCGGTTTTTATAGTGGCAGTTTTTGTTGATGATTTAGGAAAAATCCGGGCACAGTCTTTTTCTGGAAGAGCAGGAGAGAAAAGTGGGAAGATATTCTTGGTCAAATAGGCGAACGGTTGAAGGGTGCCTTTGTCTTAGTATCTCTAAGCTCAAAGAGTGGGACTATCTGTGCGGCTATAAGGCCGGGACCATTCAGTGGAAGAACGCATCAGGTGAGGTTACGGACAGCATAGGAATCGCGGTCTCGGTCAGCCTGGAAGGCTACGGCGAGGATGACGTCCAACTCACCTACTCAATGACAGATCGAACCACCGGAGAAAAGAAGGATTTGGACTACAAAATCGAGCTGGTGTCCACTCCCTGCCACTTCGGCGGTGTCAGATGGTGGTTAATCTGTCCGCTCTGGAAGAACAGCGTGTTTTGCAGCAGGCGAGTGGGAAAGCTCTATCTGCCCGGGAACGCAACGTACTTTGGGTGCAGGGATTGCTACAACCTCACCTACCGGAGCTGCAAGGAACATTCCAGTCACGTGAGCGCCCTTGAGAAACTACCACCAGGGGAGGTGCAGAGGCTTCTAAGAAGCGAGGATCCCAGAGAACTCCTGCGGGGTACCAAAGCTTGGCTCAAGATGTTCAAGAAGAGATGAAGTGAGACTGTAACCAGGATTAGTCTATGCCCTGGTTGACCAAAAAGGAAGCTGCCGAATACCTCGGTGTTTGTGAGAGCACCATTGACAACATGGAGAGCGCAGGGATGCTTAAAGGGGGAAGGTTATACCTGAAACCGGGCGCCAAGAGGGCCATTGTGCGGTACAAGCAGGAAGATTTGGACGCTCTCTTCGAAAAGCGGCAGAAAGGTCGACCGAGGCAGACGGAAATAACACAGCGGTTCGACTCCGCTCACCACATGCCGAGTCTCTAACTCAAGACGCTCGGCCGGGTCTCTGACAACTGAATATTCGTAGGCAGATCAGATTGCGGTTGACAACCATATCTTAGAGGAGTAGGAGTGGGTATCTGACACGTCCCTTCCGACACCGAATGAAGTCACGTGCTGAGAGATCTCCAGTTCTACGCCACCAAAATCACTTACTCGCTTTTTCACATTTCTTCATCGCTTGCCTGAGAATCTCCTCCCATGTCGAATCGTCTCTTGCCTCCACTGCCTTTTTGAGGTGGGGAATGGCTTCGCATGGTTGGCCGTTTTTGAGAAGGGCGAAGCCAAGAGTGTGGTTCACTTCCGAGGTATCGGGTGAGAGTCTATGTGCCTGGCGGGCACAACGAAGGGCGTCTGGTGGATTGTTTTCTGACAACAAGACGTGTGCGAGGTTGTTCAGCGAGGAGAAGTTGTCAGGGTTCAGCTCAATGGCAGTCCGATAGTTGCTGGCGGCAAGTCGTAACCTGCCCCGCCTATGATAGGTACTTCCAAGATTATGATAGGCTCGATAGTTAAAAGGATCTTCCTTCAGCACACGCTTCCATAGGGGTATTTGCCTCTCGTCATCCTCTTCGAGTCGCCTGGCGCGCTCGATATAAGGGTGAGCAGTATCGCAACCACAGAAACCAGACAGTCCTTTCCTAAGTAGTAGAAGAGCGAGAACGCTGCCCCCGACGTAACAACCAACTGTGCCAGCAAGGACCGAACCCAGGGCCCCCAGGAGTGCTATTGCGTCGTCGAGCTTGTATTTTTGCTTCTTGGTGCAGAAGTCGAAATCAATGCATACTCTCTGATGAATCTCCTTGAGGTTTACGCTGTACCACAACTTAGCATCCGCGGCATAATTTCTCTCGGGCAAATGTCCAATCATCGCAGTGGGCCCCAGCTTCCCTTCTTTACTGAGGAGTTGGCCCAGTTCTGTCCACAGGTCCTCGGTCGATCTTGGAAGATGCTTCCGAATCAATTCAGAATTCCCGGGCATATACGTACCTCCTTCCGAGCGCGTTATCGTTGAGGCCTACACCGACTGCACGGCCCGTGACCTCTGGCTTTGGCGTCGTTCAAAGAAATGGGAATGCAGCTTTTCCGTAGATACCCACACGTGATTTTGTGATACTTCGATCCGGTTCTGGTGATGTAAACAGTCGGACTGGATTCTTCCGTGACTTCTTTCTTAGGCGCAGCGATTAGAGGCGCAGGCTTGCAGACTTTGCAGGGGATGTAACCCGCTTCCACCGCTTCCTCAACAGATGAGAAAAAGACAAGGTTTTGAGGCTTTATCTTCTTTGCCCATGTGCAGCCCGGGTTATGAAATTTGTCAGACTTCTTAGAGCCAACAAAAGAGACTTCCTCCTCTACTGCTCCCGTCGAAGAGTCCTCTGCCCAAAGACCTCGACCCGCCTCTCTCGCTTCTGCCTGAAGCTTCAGAAACAGCTTCTCATACCTGACGTTGGGTGGGTACGTTGACACCTGAGCATAGCCCTGTTTGACCAGCTCGGCATTGACAAAAATGCTGTCTACCCAGACGTAGGCCAAGACTCGACGGTATCTGTCCCGTACCTGAATGTCTGTCTCAAGCCTAACGATCTTTCCGTTGACAAGGCTATCGTTGAAAGCTGCTGCTTCCTCACCTAATGGCTCAACAGGTTTGCTGGGGTGTTT
>JBAUFO010000192.1:0-1543 GCA_049679185.1 Candidatus Zixiibacteriota bacterium | reverse complement strand
CGAATACGCCAACGATGATCGCCAGAGAGAGGATCTGGGCCAGGATGCCGAAACGCCGCAACCACGCTCTCGCGGCCGCAAAGGGAGCGGGGAACCGCTTCCGGAGCCAGGTCAGGTAACCTCGCTTGCTGCTCACTTCTGTCATGAGTTGTGATCCCTCCTTCGGCGAGTGTAAATCATAAGCACCACGGTGGCAAGAAAATAAAATCCTCCGCACGGCGGTAAAAAGCCAGCCGTGCGGAGGTCCGTCTATTCGAGCAGATCAATCCTCTTCCTAATCTGCGGTCACTACCTTAGGGCGCTTCACCCCGCCAATTCGCGAAGAAATCCGACAAATCGTACTCGGGCATCTTATCGATGTACTCTCTCACGAACTCATCGACGTTTTCGCGGTTCACCTTGACCCCGGGGATCAGCCAGGAGCGGTGCTTCGTGGGAAGACTCGCGACATCGAGCTTTCCGTCCTTTGCCGCGAGGCACATGGTCAGGCCAAGCTGGGCCTGGAAGCGGGAGTCCTGGAATTCCGTCGAGGTCATGTATCCGGCCTTGATTGCGTCGAATGCCTCGGGGTTACCATCAGTACCGGTCACGAGGACCTTCCCTGCGAGCCCGGCCTCCTTCAGGGCCTGGATGGCACCCATGCCCATGTTGTCGTTCGCGGCCCAGACACCATCGACGTCCGGGTAAGCGGCAAGCAGTGATTTCGTAACGTTGTAGGCTTTTGTTGTGTCCCACTCCGCGGTTTCCCACTGGAGAAGAGTTACGCCAGGATTCTCCTTCAACGCGTTCTCGAGACCCTGGAATCGTCCGATAGCCGCATTGTTGGCCAACATGCCCTGTATGGCGATGATCTTACCCTGGTTCGGTGGGTCGAAGGTCTTGAATAGCTCATTGGCATTGTAATAGCCCTGGCCGACGGCGTCGAAGGCGACGTGTGAAACCCAGTGAGGATAGTCCGTCACCTTCACATCGGGCGGCTTGTTCCACCAGTTAACCCAGTACACGCCCGCTTCCTCGAGCATCTTGGCAATGGGGACAACATCGGGCGCCTCGTTGGGGTCGACGCTCGCAACCATGTTGCCGCCTGTCTTTGCTATTTCCGCCCTCAAGTCCGCGAATTGCTTCTGGCTGTTTGCCTCGCTGGTCAGAACATCGACCGGCAATCCCAGCTTCTTTCCCAGTTCCCTTGCTCCTACCGCGTAGTTCGCGTGATAGGGGTTGTCCAGTCCTCTGATGCAGACGACAAGGGTAGTAGGTCCCTCCTCGGTTTCCTTCTCACCACCGGCGAGGAGACTGACAGAAAGGACTAAACCTGCCACGAGTAGAAAAGCTGCTAAAAAGAAGATCCGTTTCATTTCTGATTCCTCCTTCGTTTCTCAAAGATTTTACGTTTTCTAGTAACACACACTACAAGAACAACATGTCTATTTACGCCTAATTCTTTTTCTTTTGCCTATCACCTCCTTTTTCTTACACAGAGATACCCAGCTACTGGGCCGTCAGACCACCGTCCAGCACGAACATAGACCCGGTCATGAACTCG
>JBAUFO010000191.1:0-51856 GCA_049679185.1 Candidatus Zixiibacteriota bacterium | reverse complement strand
ACGTACAGCCGCGTCCACCCCACAACAGTTCCGATAGCCAGCAAGTCAAGCAAGAAAAAAGCGAAGTATTTGGCTTTTCTTGGTTGTTCGGGCTGTGCGCCATTTCCCGTGCCGTACAAGAAGACAGGCCGTCGAGGGAGAGAGGCTAGCAACGCGACGAAGGTGAGCAAGATACTGATGCTGCCACTGGCCAACAGAATCCATCCGACGAGTTGGTAGATGAAAGCGGACTTGGCTGTGATTAGCTCCCATCCGAAACTTGCAGCGTACGCGAACACCAAAAGGATGACTGCGAGCTTCCCTAAGTGCCAACCTATCTTGAGGGAGTTTATCAACATTTGTCTAAAAAACCTATAAATCGTCTCAACTGCGAGCCTAATTACGTCCAGCACCAAGTGGGTGTACCTACTAATCAGCTCTAACACGTAATCCGCAGCTCGACTAAGCCACCTAGGGATACTCTCGAATGCGGAAGCTACCTTAGTGAGAAGACCGTCCAGTCGTTCCAAAAATCCCATGTGTGCCCTCCGGCCGTTCGCGTTAATTCACATGAATACCGTCTTTTCCCACAATCAACGGGGCTCTTAGACTTCAATTATAAGTTTTCCCTTCCGGAAAGTCAAGGGGTTTCTGAGGTGGCGTGCCTAGCCTTCGTGCTGAGGCACCTCGTACAGGGTGGGCCAGTTGGAATAGTACTTGCACCAATGCCTTCTATCGCTGTTTCCCTCCTGCCATGAATCGGCACAGGCCGTCACCGCCTCGCGGGATGGCGTGTTTGAGGCTATTTGGCCCGCTTCCGTTCTCAACTCCCGCTTTCGGGCTGTCAAGTGGTTCTTGGCTGATTGCAGGGATTGCGGAGACAATGATAGCGGCCCTCTTCCCTTTCATAGTTTTCTTCATAAGTTCGTCGTATCAATATTGCGGGTCAAAGGAATTTGGGAATCGCAGTTATATGAGAGTTGCTTTGTTCACCATAGGCTGCATGGTCAATCAGTACGAGACCGAGGCCGTCGCTAAGAAGTTAGAGGCTTTGGGCTTCGAGCGGGTGGATTTCAGGGAGAAGGCAGATGTCTACCTGCTAAACACCTACACCGTCAGCGAGAAAGCCACGGGCTTTGCGTATCGAGGCGCAAAGCCCGAGCTAGTTCAACTCCTCTACGGCTGCCTTCTGCACACTCCCCTGCCTGCTTTTGACAGGCACCGTTTGCAGAGGGTGCCGCCCGCAGGCGTCCTGGCAGCGGATTTCTGCTCGAAATTCCCGGTGGGCCAGAAGATGCAGTTTTTGCAGTAATGCCATATATTGCTAGTTGTCCTCCTACGATAAATCGGCACAATACATCACCTCCCCGTGGTATATAGTTTTTCAGGCTATTTCGCCTGCTTGCATTCTAAACTACCGGTTTCAGGCTGTCAAGCAGTTTTTGGCTAATAACGGGGTTGCGGTAACAATGAATACTCGTGTTGGTCTGTTTCGTATTTTCCTTGGTGAGTTCGTCGTATCAGTAGTGCAGGTTAGAAGAACATAGGAATGTTAGTTGAATGAGAGTTGCGCTGTTCACCATAGGCTGCAAGGTCAATCAGTACGAGACTGAGGCCATCGCTGAAAGATTAGAGGCTTTGGGCTTTGAGCGGGTCGATTTCAGGGAGAAGGCGGACGTCTACGTTATCAACACCTGCACCGTCACCGGAGAGAGCGACCGCAGCTCGCGCCAGGCCATCTACCGGGCAAGAAGAAAATCGCCGGATGCCAAAATCATCGTCACCGGCTGCTACGCCCAATTAGAAAAAGAGTATTTGGAGAGGTTACCTGGGGTGAGCCTGGTGGTTAAGCAGGAGGAGAAGGGCAGGCTCCCCGCCCTCATCGTCCAACTCCAGGGGCTAGGGGCTGGGGGCGAGGGCCGCCCCGCCACACCCATCGCCGGGGTCAAGGGAATAGGGGCTAGGGGTGAGGAAATCAAGGATGAGTTCTTTGGGTTTGGGGTCAAGGGGCTGGCAAAGCATACCCGGGCGCTGGTGAAGATCCAGGATGGGTGCGAAAAAACTTGTGCCTACTGCGTGGTTCCGTTTGCGCGGGGCAAGGAAAGAAGCAGGGAAGCGGGGCAGATCATCTCGGAAGTCAATAATCTGGTGGAGAATGGATACAAAGAGGTGGTCTTAACCGGCGTGCATGTTGGCAGATACAACCGCGATGGCTCAGACTTAGTCGACCTTTCCGAGAAGAGTCTGAACGAGACGAAAGTGGAGCGAATAAGATTCAGCTCCATCGATCCGAACGAGTTCTCAGATGAAATGATAGATTTCATCTCCAGGTCAGACCGAATCTGCAGACATCTGCATGTTCCTCTCCAGAGCGGGGAGGATGTTGTCCTCTCTAAGATGAAAAGGGAATATACGGCAGACGATTATCGCACGCTCGCAGACAAGATTTCTCGCGCTGTCCCCGGCGTCTTGATCGGCGCGGACGTTATCGTCGGGTTTCCGGGTGAAACAGATGAGCAGTTTGAGAATACCTGCCAGTTTATCAGATCCTCTCCCGTAAACTACCTTCACGTCTTCAGTTACTCCGACAGAAAAGGAACCGAAGCGTCTTCCATGCCAGCGAAGGTCCCCCCGCAGGTGATTCATAAGAGAAGCGAGATCATGCACGGGTTGGGAAAAGAGAAATGGAGAGATTACATCCAGGGCTTTGTCGGCAAGAAGCTGAATGTGCTCATCGAAAACCGAAGAGACAGAAAGACCGGCATGCTGACCGGGCTTTCGGACAATTATATTCGCGTGTTGCTGGATGGCGATGATTCGTTGAAGAACAGAATCATTCCGGTCCCGATCATTGACAGGCACGAGAACAGCCTGTTGGGGGAAGTTGAGATTCTCTAATCACCCTCCCTTTTATTCCCTCCCGTTCCGCCATAGGCGGACGAGCAAGGGAGGGAAAATGCCCATCCCCGCCCCACACCAGGCAGGCAAGGATGCCCGCCTCTACCAATCTCAAAGAGATTTCACCCCTCGCACTCTAAAGAGTGCGGCTACCTCCGCCGGGATTCACAGACAACATAAGAAATTTCTTGTCTTGTGGGGGCTTCGGGTATTATATTTATAAGCTACGATGTCAAGGATAGAAGAAAATGTTAAAAGCGTTTGGTCTCGCATCGATAAGGCGGCACAGGCAAGCGGGCGGGAAGGAGAGAAGATCGAGTTGGTGGCGGTGAGCAAGACCGTGGAGCCGGAGAGGATAAACGAAGCTATTCGCTGCGGGATAGAAATCATCGGCGAGAATCGGATACAGGAGGCGGAAGGAAAGTTCAAGGAGATAACCGAACCGGTGAAAAAGCATCTGGTGGGACACCTTCAGACCAACAAGGCCAAGAAGGCGGTGGAACTCTTCGATTTCATCCAGTCGGTGGACAACGAACGCATTGCCAAGGAGATTTCCAGAAGAGCGCTGGATAAGGGAAAGGTGATGGAAGTGCTGGTGGAGGTGAATACCTCCGCCGAAGAGACCAAGTTCGGCATAGAGCCTGATCAGGCGCTGCCTTTGATTGAAACAATATCGAGATTAGAGGGTATTAAGATCAAAGGCTTGATGACCATTGGGCTATTCTCGGACAACCCGGAAGATACGCGTCCTTGTTTTAAGAGGCTGAAAACATTTTTCGAGGAGATCAAGTCGGCCAATGTCCCCGGGGTTGAGATGAAGTATCTCTCCATGGGAATGACCAGCGACTTCGAGGTTGCCATAGAGGAAGGTTCAAACATGGTGCGGGTGGGCACCGGGATATTCGGCGCGAGAAGTTATTGACCAATGAGGGAGATTCTGTGCTCGGTAATTTCATATTCGCCTTAGCCAAGGTTCTGGATCTGGCTATCAGTCTTTACGTGATCGTTATCATCATACGGGCGATGCTGTCCTGGTTCAACCCGAATCCGCACAGCCCGGGAATTCAGTTCCTAACCAGGATCACCGATCCGGTTCTGGAGCGCATCAGACGGCTACTCCCCCTTGGCGGCGGAGTGGGTTTGGACTTATCGCCGATCATCGCCATCTTCGGACTTCTGTTCATCAAATATTTTCTGGTGGCAAGCCTGTATGATATTAGCGCAGGTCTCAAATAGTCGTGATGAAAGGGTAATGTTTGAATAACATTGCCGATAATAGTCTCAAAAAACATGGTTCAAGGTTCGGAGGCGAAGGTGAAAATCACACCGGTAGATATCAAGAATCAACAGTTCGGCAAATCCTTCAGGGGTTATGATCCCTCCGAGGTGGATTCCTACCTGGAGATGGTCTGTTCAACCCTGGAGGATCTGATCAAGGAGAATGCCGGGCTGAAGGAGAAGCTCTCCTCAGCCGAGTCGACTCTGGTGGGGTATAGGGACCTGGAGGGAAACCTAAGGTCAGCCCTGGTAACCGCGCAGAAGTCGGCGGAGGAGATCCGGGAAAACGCGACAAAAGAGGCTCAGCTTCTGATGAGAGAAACAAAGATTAAAGTCGGAAGGAACATGGAGGAAAGCCATGATACTCTATCCAGATTGAAAAAACAGATAGCCGACCTGGAAAACATGAAGAGAGAATACCTGGCGCGTTTAAAATCGCTGGTCGAAACTCACCTGAGGGTTTTGGAATCAATGGAAGAAGAGGATCAAACGTATAAAGAAGAGCCTCAGTTAGCCGGCAGTCGGCGTCAACCCAAGTCGAATTCGGATGAGGAGATGAAGATTTAGAAACTTCAAAAAGGGCTCTGTGGGGGACGTTAAAATGGCAGAAAAGAACATATCGGATCTCAAAGAAACCATAAACGAAGCGGCCCAGTTCATCCGGGGTAAGACCAAAGTTCTGCCCCAGGTAGGCATCATCCTGGGGACGGGTTTGGGGTCGCTGGCGGATGCCATCAACGTAGACGCCAAAATTCCCTATGAGGAGATACCCCATTTCCCCGTCTCCACCGTGGAGAGCCATACCGGGCGGCTGATCTTAGGTGAGCTTTCCGGACGAAGCGTGGTGGCCATGCAGGGGAGATTTCACTACTACGAGGGATATGATCTGAAACAGGTGACCTTCCCGGTGAGGGTGATGAAGGCCCTGGGCGCAACAGCCCTGGTGGTCTCCAACGCCTGCGGCGGGTTGAATCCTCAATTCAAATCGGGCGAGGTTGTGGTCATCACCGACCACATTAACCTGCAGGGATCGAATCCCCTGTTCGGTCCCAACGACGAAAGCTTAGGGCCCCGCTTCCCGGATATGTGCTGCTGTTACGATCGGGAGCTGATTACCTTAGCGGAGAACGTGGCTTTGAACCTGAGCCTAAAGTTGCACAAAGGAGTTTACGTTGCGGTTGGCGGTCCGAATCTGGAGACTGCTGCGGAATACCGCTTCCTACGATTCATCGGAGCAGACGTGGTGGGAATGTCGACCGTGCCGGAGGTTATCGTGGCGCGGCATCAGGGCATGCGGGTGCTGGGCTTCTCCCTGATCACGGATATGGGCTTGCCGGACGCTTTGGGGCCAATGAATATGGAAAAGATTCTGGCAACAGCCGCTAAATCGGAGCCGCTTTTGAAAGACATAATGATCCGGGTGATAGAGGAGATGAAGGTTTAAGGTTTAAGGTTTAAGGTTTAAGGTTTAAGGTTTAAGGTCTAAGGTCTAAGGTTCAAGGTTTAAGTTCAAAGATAGGAGGAAGAACAGATCAGGATGTAAATAAACCAGAACCTAACTTTAGTTAGGTTCTGGTCTAAAGGATATCCAATCGTGGTGATAACTGAGATCAGCTATGTTCAAAGAGATCAAAGAAGATTTCAACTATCCGGAGATGGAGGAGAGGATCCTCGAGTTCTGGGATAAGAACGACATCTTCCATAAGAGCATCAATATCCGAGAAGACGCCCCGGATTTCGTCTTCTACGAGGGGCCTCCCACCGCCAACGGAAAGCCGGGGATTCACCACGTGATATCCCGCACCATCAAGGACTTGGTCTGTCGCTACAAGACCATGCGGGGCTTCAAGGTGGAAAGAAAGGCGGGTTGGGATACGCACGGGCTTCCGGTGGAGATAGAGGTGGAGAAGGAACTGGGGTTGGACGGCAAGGCCAAGGTCGAAGAATACGGTATCGACAAATTCAACGCCCAGTGCGAGAAAAGTGTCTTCCGCTACAAGAAGGAATGGGACGAGCTCACCCGCCGGATCGGCTACTGGCTGGACTTAGACGGAGCTTATATAACGTGCTCCAACGAATATATCGAGTCGGTATGGTGGATCCTCTCTCAATTCTGGGAGAAAGGTCTGATCTATCAGGGACATCGGATCGTTCCCTATTGTCCCAGATGCGGCACCCCCCTTTCCAGCCATGAGGTGGCTCAAGGGTACCAGGAGGTCTCCGACCCGTCGGTATCGGTCAAGATGAAGCTGGAGGGGAAGGAGAACACCTACTTTCTGGTGTGGACCACCACCCCCTGGACTTTGATCTCCAATGTGGCTCTGGCCGTGGGTGAGCACATCGACTACGTCAAGGTGGAGCATCAGGGCCAGGAGCTGATCTTAGCCAAAGCACTTTTGGATCAAGCTTTGGACGGCGAATACCAGATAAAGGAGGAGTACAAGGGAAAAGACCTGGAGAAGCTCAGATATGAACCCCTCTTTACCTTTGTGAAGGCCGACAGATCCAGGATGTTTTATGTGATCTTAGCAGATTTCGTCAGCGTGGAGGAGGGAACGGGAATCGTCCATGTCGCTCCCGCGTTCGGAGCAGACGACTACGAGGTGGGCAAGAAATACGATCTGCCCGTAGTCCAGCCGGTGGACGAAAAGGGAGAGTTTACCTCGGAGGTCACCCCGTGGAAAGGCATGTTCGTGAAAGACACAGACGAGAGCATAATGGATGACCTCAAAGAGCGGGGTCTATTATATAAGAGGGGAGACTACCTTCATACCTATCCCTTCTGCTGGAGATGTGATTCGCCCTTGATATACTATGCCCGTAAATCGTGGTATATCCGAACCACGGCCTACAAGGACAAGCTGTTGGAGAACAACAGAAAGATAAACTGGTACCCCCCGGAGATGGGCTCCGGGCGGTTCGGGGAATGGCTGGAGAACAACGTGGACTGGGCTCTCTCCCGGGAGAGATTCTGGGGCACGCCTCTGAATATCTGGATATGCGATGGCTGTGGCGAGGAGAAATCCGTGCCCAGCATAAAAGAGCTTCTCGACTCAGCCTTCGAAGATGAATCGTTGGCTGTGTTCAAAAAGGAGATAAATCTCCACAAGCCAATGATCGATACGCTCACCCTGAGGTGTCCTAAGTGTGACGGGGTGATGCATCGCACCCCGGAGGTGATCGACTGCTGGTTTGATTCCGGGTCCATGCCCTATGCCCAGTGGCACTATCCCTTTGAGCATAAGGACGACTTTAAGGATAAGTTCCCCTGTCAGTTTATCTCCGAGGCGGTGGATCAGACCAGAGGATGGTTCTACAGCCTTCTGGCCATCTCGGCGTTTCTTTTCGATCAGCCCGCCTACAAAAACGTGATCGTGATCGAGTTGGTTCAGGATGAAAATGGCGCCAAGATGCATAAATCCAAGGGTAACGTGATAGATCCCTGGGAGGTTCTGAATGTCCAGGGCGCGGATGCCCTAAGGTGGTACATGCTCTGGGCCAGCCAGCCCTGGCTTCCCACCAGAATCGACATGAAGGTCATAACCGAGGTGGAAAGGAAGTTCTTGAGCACCTTGAGGAACACCTATTCCTTTTTCACCCTCTACGCCAACATCGACAAATTCGATCCCTCCAAACATGAGTCGAAAGTGGAGGAGAGGCCGGAGATGGACCGGTGGATTATCTCCAGGTTGAATTCTCTGACCAAACAGGTAACCTACGCTTTGGATCATTACGATCTGACCAGAGCCGCCCGCTACATTCAGGAGTTTGTCATAGAGGATTTAAGCAACTGGTACGTGCGAAGGAGCAGGAGAAGATTCTGGCAGTCGGAGGAGACCCCGGATAAGGTTGCGGCCTATCTGACCCTGTGGGAATGCTTGGTCACGGTGTGCAAATTGGTCGCTCCATACACTCCGTTCATAGCCGAGGATCTTTACCGGGAGCTTTGTGCCAAGACCGACTCGAAGCATCCGGAAAGCGTGCACCTGACCGATTTCCCAAAGGTCGTGGAAGAGCATGTCGATAAGAAGTTGGAACGGAAGATGGA
Organism: Candidatus Zixiibacteriota bacterium; assembly: GCA_049679185.1. Classification (GTDB taxonomy): domain Bacteria; phylum Zixibacteria; class MSB-5A5; order MSB-5A5; family SM1-73; genus SM23-73-3. The sequence goes on along the minus strand of JBAUFO010000191.1, from coordinate 43,653 downwards.
ATCCCTAAGGAGAATCGTCATCTTGGGAAGAGCAGCCCGAAGCAGGGCACAGATAAAAATAAGGCAGCCCTTAGGAGAGATGCTGGTTGCAGTGCCCAAAGGGGATTCAAGGGAGGACTTAGAGCCTCTGTTCGGTTTGATCTCGGAAGAACTCAATGTGAAGCGGGTTTCTTTCCTGGAGCCAGGCGTCTCTTTAGTACAGCTTTCCGCCAAACCGAATTTCGGTCGACTTGGTCCGAAATGGGGAAAGAGAGCAAGCCCGGTGGCGGAGCGGATGAAATCTTTGAGCCAGGATGAGTTAATGAGATTTAAGAATGAAGGGAAATTGAAGATAGATTTAAACGGCACCAGCTTGGAGCTGGAACCGGAAGATTTGGAGATAACGGAGAAGGAAAAAGAGGGTTGGGTGGTCGAGTCGGCGAACGAATACAAGGTGGCGCTCTCATCCGTTTTAACTGAAGAGTTGAAGGACGAAGGTTTTGCGCGTGAACTGGTAAACAAAATTCAGAATATGCGCAAGGCAGCAGGCTTTGAGGTGATGGATCGAATAAAGGCGGACATCAAGACCACCTTCCGGCTCCAGGCGGCCATCAGAGCATTTAAGGACTATATCAAAAGGGAGACACTCTCTTCGGAACTCTCCCTTGTTGGTGCCAAAGGCGAACGGACCGAGGAGTGGGACATAAATGGCGAAAAGGCACGAATATCGATAGAACGGGTTAGATCTTAAGTGGAGGGAGGAGATGAAGAAGAAGGATCTACAGAAGTATGAGACCCTGCTTTTGGCCAAGCGGGCGGAGTTGTTAGAGGAGTTGGGACTTCTCAAAAAAACCGGCATGAACAGCACGCTTAAAGAAGCCACCGGTGAGATCTCCTCATACTCCACCCATATGGCCGATCAGGGCACGGACTCCTTTGAAAGGGAAAAGGCATTTCAGCTAGCATCCAAAGGCGGTCGGTTCCTCCATCACATAGACGAGGCGCTGCGCCGCATAAAGGATAAGCAATACGGGAAATGCCAGGAGTGCGGCAAGGAGATCAGCGCAGCCCGACTGGAGGCAGTGCCGCATGCCAGACTCTGCATCGACTGCAAGGAGCAGGAGGAACTCAAAAAAGCCGGAAAAGCTTAGTGGAGATTCTTTGCTCCGGGCAGGAACCGCAGACGGTTCGTGCGGTGTAATCGAGAGGGGTGCGCAAAGTCGGAGGCATCGCAGGAGAAGATTTGGCCAGAGAATATGCAAAGGCTTTTCCTCTTGGTCTTGTGGTCATCAGCCTGCTGGCGATTCTTGCCGATCAGCTTTCGAAGACTATATCGATTCGTCTTCTGGCTCCGGGTGAGTCGGTTCCGGTGTTGGGTGATTTTTTCAGGCTCACCCTGGTATTGAATCCGGGTGGGGTATTCGGAACCAGAATAGGCGGTCAAAATTTCTACACCTTCATTTCGATTTTGGCCATAGGAATCATCCTATGGTTTTTTTTCAAGACCAGCGACAAGGGAATCAGTTTGAAGGTGGGGCTATCTTTGGTGCTGGGAGGAGCAATCGGCAATCTGATCGATCGCTTCCGCTTCGGAGAGGTGGTCGACTTTCTGGATTTCGAATTCTTCAATATATCCCTTCCTCCGGCAAAAATTGCATTCCTGAGATTCCCGGGCTTTTATCTTGATCGCTGGCCTGTGTTTAACTTAGCGGACAGCTTTGTGCTCATCGGAATGATCCTGGTAGTGGTTCATCTGCTGTTTTCCAAGGAAAGCCCAACCGCCGAGACCCCTCAAGATTCTGACGCAGTCTATGGAGAAGAACTCGACAAAGCTAATTGAGATTTCAGCGCCAAAAAAGGCGTCGGGAAAGAGAATAGATCAATTCCTCTCCCAAGAGAATCTGGGTCTCTCGCGTGCCTTCATCCAGAAATTGATCTTAGATCGTCACATACTTGTAGATGGCAAGCCGACAAAATCCTCATATAAAATAAGAGGGGGAGAGAAAATCAGAGTCGATGTCCCACCTTTAGAAAAACCCTCTCTTGAGCCAGAGAATATACCTCTGGATATAGTCTATGAGGATTCCGACCTCCTGGTGGTGAACAAAAGGGCGGGGATGGTGGTTCATCCGGCGGTGGGGAATTACTCTCACACTCTGGTAAATGCCCTTCTTTTTCACTGCCAGGACCTGTCCGGGATAAACAGGGTATTGCGTCCCGGCATTGTGCACCGGTTGGACAAGAACACCTCCGGTCTCCTGGTGGTGGCAAAAAATGATTCTGCCCACCTGGGCCTGGCCGGGCAGATACAAAATAGAACACTCCTGCGTGAATACGTCGCCGTCACCTGGGGACACATGCCGGAGAAGGAAGGAAACATCGAGGCTCCCATCGGAAGGGCGATGAGAGACAGAAAAAAAATGGCGGTGACGCGAATAAAGGGCCGGGAATCGCTCACTCAATACAAGCTTCTGGAGAGATACGATCTTTGTGACCTGCTTTCGATAAGATTGAAGACCGGCAGAACCCACCAGATCAGGGTGCATCTCTCCTATCTCAATCATCCGGTCCTGGGTGATCCAGAATATGGCGGCAGGCAGAAGTGGATCAAAGGCATTCATGACGCAAAGCGTCCCCTTGCCCAAAAGCTATTAAGCGTCATTGAAAGGCAGGCGCTTCACGCCAGGAAGTTGGGCTTTGTCCATCCCCGGACCAGAGAACCAAAGGAATTCCATTCCCCTCTGCCTGAGGATATGGGAAGCCTTCTAAATCTTCTCCGCAGATGATCTCACCCTGTTCCTCGGGCGGTTTTTCATCCAGAGACAGTGCAACTTAGAGGGAGACCGCATCAGAAAACGTCTTGACACCGCTTGGTCGAAGAAATACATTTGGAGACGGGTTGGAGATCGGATAAGAACAATGATTCATATCGTTCGCAGCAAGGCTACTCCGCAACAGTTGAAAGATATGCTGGAGGCGTTGGAAACATACGTCAAGCTCGCGGTGGACATTCGGCGAGGAGTTTTGGCTGGCGGCGGCATTCTCTACGCCGATTGTGAAGCCGAGTTGCTCAATGATGGGAGCCAACAAGAAGATATCTGGGGAGCAGACTGGTTCCCGAAGTCGCAAAAGGTACAGTTTGAGGCGCTAATAAACATTCGCCCACGTCAAGGTAATCGAAGCATGGAGATTCAGGACACCAGCATTCGTACTAAGGTCGAGTCCATCGCAACAGAGCTATTAGGGGGAGTTTGATGAGAAACTTGGAGCTAGTAAGAGAGCGTTATCTGCAGGACGGCCTGAGGACGCGGCTGGGTGGATTGGCTTCCAATCTGGCTCGAATCGCCTCTTGTTCCTCTGATCCCGACGACTGGGAAGTGGTGCAAAGTATGCTGGAGGAAAGCAAGTTCTTCATCGAATGGGCTGCGCCTGCAGCTTCTTTGAATGTCCAGGTTCACCTGGCAAAACTTCAGATCGACTTGGCTCTTTGGCACCGCGTCTGGCCCGAGGTTCACACTGACCCCGACAAACGCGAAAAGCTGGCTCAATTGGCTCGCTCTCAATCTGTCAGCATCCTGGCATTGCGGGGATAGTAACATCTATGGCTTTAACATTCGCATCCTGCTTTCCCCTTTTGCTTTTTCTCATTAATCAATCTTGACATGGTTTTCAGGGAGAGGTAGACCACTCCCAGGGAGAGGAGTAAAAGTACAATGTCCGCCACAAGAAGCGTGACGTTCATCTGCGGGATATACCTGGTGAAAAGCAGAATCAAAAGGGAAGCGGTGGTGGTGACGATCATGAAGATGGCAGGAATCACCGTGATCAAGTTCTTTCTTCCCCTCACGTAAAGCCAGGTGGAAACGGCTATGAGGGAGAGGGCGGCCAGAAGCTGATTGGCAGTTCCGAAGATGGGCCATAAGGCGGCGAAGGTGTTGAAATATGCCAGAACCCACATCAAAGCCACGGCTAGCGCAGAATTGAACAGGAACTTCTTAAAGAAACCAGGCACCTTCTTGAAGATCAAAACCCACAGCTCTTCGAAAAGATAGCGGTTTAGCCTGACCGCGGTATCCAGCGTGGTGATCACAAACCCCTCCACCATCAGAATGCCAAAGACACTTCCCAAGGCAATGGGGATGGAGAATGCCTGGTTCAAAAGCTTTCCCACTCCCAAGGAAAAAGCCAGAATGGGATTTGATCTTCCCACCTCCGGCCAGACTAAGGCCTTATACTCGGGGAAGAGAAACGCACTTCCCACCACCAAGAGGACGCATACGGCTAACACCGATTCCAAAAGCATCCCATTATATCCGATGGTGCGGGCGTGTTTTTCGCTGGCCAACTGTTTGGACGATGTGCCGGATGCAACCAGCGCGTGAAATCCGGAGATGGCCCCGCAGGCGACGGTGATGAAAAGCATGGGCCAGATTAAGCCCAGGTTTCTTGTTCCCTCCGCCACGTTGAAAGCGGGAAGATGGAGCGTAAGGCCACCTAACCCTCCGCTCAGAAGCCCCAGGAACAACGCAGCGATTCCCAGATACATGATCTGCACGTTTATGAAGTCCCTGGGTTGCAGGACGACCCATACCGGCACTCCGGAGGCGAATAGAACGTAAACCGACAAGATTATCATCCAGGTCTCCGGGTCCAGCCGCACGGGATAACGAATTCCCATCCATACGGAGAGAATGCATACAACCGCCGCAAAGAGATAGGCGTAGACGACCTTGATCTTCCTCACATACAGGAGGTATCCCAAGAGAGGAGAGAGGAAGGTGATGATGATCACCGACATGGAAGCTATTCCCCCGATGATCCCCAGGGTTTGCCCGTCCGCCGTGGTCTCGGTCCTCAGCAGTGTTTGATCGAGAGAAAGGCCCAATTTTTCTATTGGCCACTTGGAGGTCAAAGCGGTAGCTGTGGCAGTCAAAAAAGCGGAGGTGACTAAAACGATCATCACGATGGTGAAGAGGATAAACAAGGCAAATCCGGGAGTCCCCAGCGTGCGTCTGGCGATTTGCGCCATGGATCTCCCCTTCTCCTGCAGGCTGACGAAAAGCGTGGTGAAATCATGTACTGCACCGATGAAGATTCCCCCCAGAACCACCCATAACCAGGCAGGGACGAACCCGTACAATATCCCCATGGTGGGTCCCAGAATGGGGCCTGCGCCGGAGATGCTGGAGAAGTGATGTCCGAAAAGCACGTGAGTTTTGGCCGGAACGTAGTCCTTGCCGTCGTATTGGGTAACAGCGGGAGTGGGTCGATCCTTTTTTTCTCCGATCACCCGGCCAACGTAGCGCGAGTAAAAACGACTGCCTAGGGCCAAAATGATCAAAGCCAGGAGAAAGAGAATCAAAACGTTCACTTAAGATTTCCTTTTCTCAAGCATACTGCTCATCGATCCTGTGCACCCTGATCTTTTGACCTTAAACCTTAAACCTTTCCAGCCTTTCTGAACGGCACTGCCGGACAGAACTCCCTCTGGTGGCATCTTGAGCAGGCCAACTTTTTCAGAACGATCTTCTCAAGCAACAGAACAGATGCGTAGGCCAAGAAGACGATCAGAGCCAGCAGACTCCTCTGTCTTGCAAGCTGAAGAAGGGAAGCAAGGAGGGGTATGATCCAGAGCAGGTGGATGAAGATGGCGTAGTTGTAGTGATCGACGAACTTGGATTCGTCTCCTTTGGGGAAGAGATAAGCTGCCACCTTGCCCCATCCGGTGTTGCAGGCCTTTCCATGATAGAAGCAGCTTGCGCAGCGAGAGAGAGGCAGAATCAAGGTCAGAACGATTAAGCTGTAAACGACGTAGGCCAACCCCAGCACTTCCTTTATGCTGGTTAAGATATAGATTCCAAGGGCAAAGGCTCCACCCAGCACAATCCAGCGAATGAGGATTACAGCTTTGGGGTAGCTGTGGCAGAATGCCAATTCCTTTGCTGCTTCAGCCTGTTGGTCCATAATCTCTCCCCTTCTTTAATTTTCCTCTAAGTTTACGAATTTTGAGACAGAAGGCAAGCCAAAAAACGGGCGGCATCATGCTTTTGTGTCCATCTTGGTTCTGCCACGAAAACTCATGGTCTCTTGTTGCGGGGCCCTTTTCTGCCTGCGCCCTCGGGGCAAGCCTTTACCCCGAAATGTCTCAGGTTGGATGTACGTACCTTCTGCCAGCACAACGAAAGGTCTTAAGAATCGAAAAAATACTGTCGACAATATGCAGCAGACAGCGCAATCTCTGTGGTGCCGATCTGTCCGCTTCCCCAAAACCGTCTCTTAGAGATCGTTACGCGGGTGCTTGACAATGCAACGGGAAGGTGCTAAATTGAGTGGAATTCAGAAAGCTAAGGCATGGGCCAAATACTCCAGGTTCGATCGCGGAGGGTATAACATGAAAACGTTCAGGAAATTCCAGAGCGCCTTGCGGGACAATCTCACCGATTGGGTCAAGAAGCTAGGAGAGGTGGATATTTTGGTGGGAATCCCCAGCTTTAACAGCGAAGATACCGTAGAGGGCGTGGTATCTGCGTGTGGATTAGGTTTGAAGGACTATTTTGGAGAAAAAAGGTCAGCCATCATCATATCTGATGGAGGCTCCCTGGATGACACCAGGGAAAGAGCCGATCAGGCAAAACTTCCGGGTGAAGTCAAACGCATGGTGGCCATTTATCGGGGAATGCCCGGCAAAGGTACCTCCTTCCGGGCCGTATTCGAGGCTGCCAAGCTGCTCAAGGCGGACTGTTGTGTGGTGGTGGACTCGGACGTGAAGAACATCACTCCGGAATGGATGAAGCTTCTGGCTTCGCCCATCCTGGAGAAAAAGGCAAGCTTCGTGACGCCGAATTATCTTCGGCACAAATACGACGGTTCCATCACCAAACATATTGTCTATCCTTTGACCCGGGCTTTGTATGGGAGACAGATAAGACAGCCCATCGGAGGCGATTTCGGATTCTGCGGGGAACTGGCGGCCTTTTTCGCCGAACAGGAGGTGTGGCAGACCGACGTGGCGAGGTTCGGAATAGATATCTGGATGACCACCTCTGCCATAAACGAAGGCTACTCGGTGGTTCAAGCCGGCCTGGGTGCCAAGATACACGAGGCCAAGGACCCTTCGGTCGACTTAGGTCCTATGTTCCATCAGGTGATATCGACGCTCTTTTTCCTGATAGGGAAGTATGAGAAAAACTGGATGAGCGTTGACGGAAGCGAAAAAGTTGAGACCCTTGGGAAGGTCTCGCAGACCTCCAAATTGGAGTCGGTTCCGGTGAGCTTAAACAAGCTCAAAACCGAGTTCGTGGAGGGGTTTCATCACTTCGAACCTCTGTATCAGCAGGTGGTCCACCATCAGAATTTTTCGGAGTTGAAAGGCAAAGTAAGAAATCTGGAGAAAAAGGGCGAACTTGATTTTCCCTGTGAGCTCTGGGCCAAGATACTCTACGATTTTGCCTTCATGTACCAGACCTGGACCAGAAACAGAAGGAGGCTGGTTGACATCATAACTCCCCTCTATTTTGGCAGAGTCGGGGCCTTCTGCCAGGAGGCGGCGGACATGGATTCAGACCAGGCCGAAGAGCTGATCGAGAAAGAGGCTCGGGAATTTGAGAAGCTCAAGCCGTACTTAGTCGACAAATTCAAAAGATGGGAGTAGGATGGTGGCAGGGTTTCGCCGCTGATTCACCTGCCGGCCATATCCTTGGATAGACTAAGGGGCGGGATGAATTCCCGCCCCTATTGATTATGAGGCTTTATGAGGCGCCGTGGATTGGTCGATCTGCTATTTCTCGGACGTCGCCTTCTGTTCTCTCAGCTTCATCCCGCATTTGAGACAGATGCCCGTCTTATCGGACATCTGATCGGGGTGCATGGAACAGAAATACTTCGCCGCCTGCTGCGGTTCCTCTTCCGCCTTCTGCACAGTCTTCATCTCCAGCTTCATGCCGCACTTAGGGCATTTGCCGGCTTCGTGGGAAACCACGTCGGGGTGCATGGGACAGGTGTAACTCATCATCTCAGGCGATTCTTCTGGCGGCATCTGCACAGTCCTCATCTCGAGCTTCATGCCACACTTGGAACACTTGCCAGCCTCGCCTGATATCTCTTCAGGATGCATGGGGCAGAAATACTCATCCTGCAGCTGGGCGAACTGGTAATATTCGTCTTTGCTCATCAAAGCCTTCTGCAAATCCTTGCCACAACACTTTCCGGCTTTTGCCTTGACGTGAGGGCATTCCTTCATACCGCACCTGTAGACCTCATAGAAGTCCTCTTTCACTAACTTCATTCCGCATTCCGGGCATTTGGTTTCTTTGTCGGACCTTACCTCGGGATGCATGGGGCAGGTATATTGCTCCATCTTTGAAAAAGAGTCGAGAGTCAGAATCTGGGAGACGTCCGACTCCTTTCCTCCCGATCCGCTCTCGGATGAGGCCTTCATCATCATGGGGCAGGTGTGCCCGGCGGCCTTGAGCGCGCAGGTCTTGGCGCAGCCCTTTTTACCGTCGGCTGAGGCTCCCTGAGCGCCGATCATTAAGACGAATGAGAAGAAACAAAATAGACTTATCACAACGATCCAGTTTCCTCTTTTGAATGGGTACAACATCATTCCTCCAGTCTTCTGGCCAAGATTCCTGACCTGGCTTTGATAAGGTTTCCATCTAGACCGAAATAGCAATGGTGTTAAAGCTTCTGCAAGCGGCTGGCTTGTCTACATCCTTCACCTCCTTAGACGGTTGTCGTGTTCCTTCATTTGAGGGTTTTATTGGTATTCCTCTCACTTTTCTCCTCGGGTATAAGCGACATTCTCTTGCGACCAATTGGACAGTCGCAGAAGCAAGAGTATTCACATGAGAATACTCCTCTTTTTGCTCATAACTATAGGGCGGCTTTGCCCTTTTCCCCCGTGCGGATTTTGACCGCCTCCTTAATTGAGGATACGAAAATCATTCCGTCGCCCTTGAAGCCGGTGCGGGCCTTGCTTGAAATGACCCCCACCAGGCGGTCCACATCTTCATCCAGACAGACCACCTCGACCTTGGCCATGGCCGGATATAGCTTGGTGATGTCCTCTGTTCCGGCAAAGTAATTGGGGTCAAAGCCATAGCCTACCGGATGCACCGTCGTCACGGTGATTCCAGGCGCTTTTGCCTCCTCAAGAGCCTTCACAGTTTTTTCCAAGGCATTTGTTCGGATATACGCTTTTATCTCTTTCATCTTTCCTCCTCTTAGGAAAAGTTGAACGCGTCGGCAGTGTTCAATTCACTTGTGGAGATTAACAGCCCTGATATAGCGACAACTTCACCTGTGCACATCGCAATCATTCCACAATTAGCTTTCCTCTCATCATTCCCATTCCACAGGTGAACGTGTATTCCCCGGGTTTTTCGGGGGTGAATTCAATAGGTGTGGTCTTAAAGGCGGGCAGCGGTTTTCTTATGTTGAAGTCGCCGAACACAATTGTGTCCGAACACTCCGCGGTCTCGTCCCGATAGAAGTCAATTCTTACCGGAATGCCTTTCTTCACCACGATCACGTCCGGCGAGTAGCCACCCTTGACGATCACTTTCACCTCCTGAATCCCTCCGGTTTCGACTCGGGCCTGGCCAGTTTTGCCCTTTGAGAAGAAGAAATACCAGTTGACCAAGATGATTAGCAAAACCCCCAGGACTGTCACCATGATTTGCGTCTGCATGAAACTAACCTCGCCTTAAGAGGTGAATTTGAATCTTCGCAGTCTAAGTGAATTCGACACCACCGACACCGAACTGAAAGCCATGGCAGCCGAGGCAAAGATGGGATTCAGCAGAATCCCGAAGAAGGGATAGAGAATCCCTGCGGCAACCGGAATGCCGGCGGTGTTGTAGAAAAACGCCCAGAACAGATTTTGCCTGATGGTCTTGATGGTCCGTTTACTTAATTCGATTGACGCCACCACGCCCTGAAGGTCGCCTCTAATCAAGGTTATGTCCGAAGCTTCCATGGCCACATCGGTACCGGTTCCGATGGCAATTCCCACGTCCGCCTGGGCCAAAGCCGGGGCATCGTTGATCCCGTCACCAACCATAGCCACTACCTCTCCCTGTGATTGCAGCCTCTTCACCTCACGCACCTTGTCTTCAGGGAGCACCTCCGAGAGGACCTTATCGATTCCCACTTTCCTGGCAATTGCCTGGGCAGTTCTTCGATTGTCGCCGGTGAGCATAACTGCTTGAAATCCAAGCCTGTGAAGATCCGCCACCGCTTTTTTCGAGTTTTCCTTCAGGGTATCTGCCACCGCAATGATCCCCGCAGGCTTTCCATCGACGGCCACGTACATGGGGGTCTTCCCATCATTGGCCAGCCTCTCTGATTGGGATTCCAGGTCACCCAAATCGATCTTTCGATCACGCATAAGTTTCAGATTTCCGAGAATCACTTCGCGATCCTTGATCTTGGCTTCTATTCCGTGACCGGCTATGGCATTGAAATCTTTGGCAGGGGAAAGCTCGATGTTCTCTCGCCTCGCCTCTCTAACGATGGCTTCTCCCAGGGGATGCTCTGAACCCTTCTCCGCACTGGCGGCGTGCTCCAAAACGTCCTCCCGGGTGAAACCGTTGGCTAAGATCAGGTCTGTCACCTCGGGCTGTCCTTTGGTTAGCGTTCCGGTCTTGTCAAAGACGATCGTGGTAAGCTTGTGCGCCATCTCCAGGCTTTCGCCGCCTTTGATTAAGATTCCATGTTCGGCCCCTTTTCCCGTTCCCACCATTATGGCGGTGGGCGTGGCCAATCCCAATGCACATGGGCAGGCGATAATCATCACCGCCACGAAGTTCAAAAGAGCAAAGGTCAAAGCTGGACTTGGTCCGAAGTTAAACCAGATTACAAACGTCGCGATGGCGATTGAAATCACGATGGGGACAAAATAACCGGCAATCACGTCGGCCAATCTCTGTATGGGAGCCTTTGACCCCTGAGCATCCTGAACCAACTTTACGATTTGAGCTAAGGCCGTATCCTTTCCTACCTTGGTTGCTTCAAATTTGAAACTTCCGGTCTTGTTTATGGTGGCACCGATTACCTCATCCCCCTTGCCCTTTCCTACCGGCATGCTCTCTCCGGTAATCATGGATTCGTCCACCGAGGATTTACCATCTTTTATGATTCCGTCCACGGGAATTTTCTCGCCGGGTCTCACCACCACCACGTCTCCCACCAAAACCTCCTCCACGGGAATGTCGATCTCCTTTCCATCTCTGACCACCCGAGCGGTTTTTGGCTGCAGCCCCATCAGCTTTCGGATAGCCTCCGAAGTCTGACCTTTTGCTCTGGCCTCCAGAAGTTTTCCCAGAAGGATAAGAGTAATGATGATGGTAGAGGTCTCGAAATATACCTTTGGCTCTATGCCTCCACTGAGGAACAGGCCGGGAAATAACGTGGCCACCATACTATATAAATAAGCCGCAGATGTGCCCACGGCTATGAGAGTATTCATATCCGCATTCCTGTGTATAAAAGCCCCCCAGGCTCCCCGGTAGAACTGCCAGCCGACCCAAAACTGAACGGGGGTTGCCAGAATCCACAGCAGGAGAAAGCTCCGCCAGGTCTCCGGCACCCCGGGGATCCACTCGGAGCTGCCAATGAATATCAACACGCTCACTGCCAGGCCGATCAAGAATTTCTTTTTTAGTCTTTTATACTCTTTCTCCCTTTGGACCCTCTCCAGATCTTCCACTTCTTCTTCCCCGGGGATCTCCATCACCTTGTAGCCGGTCGATTCTATTGCACGCTTGATCTCATCCAGACGGGTTTCTGATGGCAAATACTCGACCTTAGCCTTCTGGGTGGCTAAATTCACCACCGCCCGGGTCACCCCTCTGGTGGCCAGCAGAGCTTTCTCGATCTTCTGAACGCACGAGGCACAATCCATGCCCAGAATCGAGATTTCCGTGGAAACTGTCCCCACGTCATAGCCGCTCTTTCGAATCGCGGAGATAAGGTCCTCCGCTTTTGCATGATGAGGGTCATACGATACGGTAGCCCTGGAGGTGGCGAAATTGACCGAAGCTTTGTCCACCCCTGTTAGCCCGGAGAGACCTTTTTGGATTGTCTGCGCGCAACTGGCGCAGGTCATTCCTACTATGGGAAGATCAACTTTTTCAGACGGCTTGGACTTGACCCGGCTCTGGGGATGCATCGGTTCCTCCTTGGAGTCGCCCTTTGACTCGACGTACTTCTCCGGGGCTTGGTCAAACTTCTCCTTGCACTGCTTTGAGCAAAAATAGTAATCCTTCCCGTTGTAACTGGAAACTCCTGCGGCCTGCTCTTTTTCTATGTCCATTCCACAAACTAAATCCCGGGGCATTGATTTTTTCCTCACAGGTTCAAAAAATCACTCTGTTAACGAGAACCGATTTTGCCGTCAGGGGAGGGATGGCGGTCCTCCCCTGACAACCGTTGCGACATACGCCGAGCCGAGGTACGAGGACTCTCAAATCCGTCTCGGGCTGGAGTCACTTGGTCTCCATCTGCTCCATCCTCTTCTGCATCATCTCCATGCTGCCCATGGCCTTCTGCATGTTTTCGCTCATCATCATCATCTGCTCGTGCATCCCGTCCATGTGTTTTTTCACCTCCGCGTCCTTCATCATCTCCGGGTTGTCCATCATGGACTCCATGTTTTCCATCATCCCCATCATGTTCTGGGACATGTTGTGCATCATCATACCCATACCCTTCATGTTCATCATGCCCATGCAGCCGTGGCTCATTTTCTTCCCCATCATCATGTCCATGTTCTTCATCATGCCCTCGCACCGTCCCATCGTCTTGTTCATGTCGTCCTTCATCTCCCCCATCATACCCTTCTCCTGCATCATCCCCTTCTGCGCCTGCGAAAGGCCAAAAGACGCCACCAGGACGACCAGGGCGAGGAAGACGGAGATTACTCCGACTCTCTTCCGGTACCTTTTCATGATCTCACCTCCTTTCCGGGTTCAGTTTTCCCATAATCTTGCTTTTATTTATTCCGAAACCCAGGATGATTTCATCGTCGATGATTATGGTTGGCGTCGCCATCCTCTCATACTTCTCCACCAGCTCATCTCTGAATTTCGGGTTTTCCACACTCCTATCCTCGAACTCAATCCCGTTTTCCGAAAAGAACCTTTTCGCCACTTCACAGTCGACTCAGCCGGGAGCCGAATAAATGATTAGTTTCATTCTCTACTCCGGGTTTGAGGTTGAAGGGAACAGCTAAGATGATCAGGGGCCGGTCAAATCCCGTTTCTTTTGCTCGAACTCTTCTTTGTCGATCTCTCCTTTGGCATATCTTTTCTTGAGGATATCGAGCGCACTCTCTTCTTTTTCGGACGTCCCTCCGCCCGTTCTTCCCCGCCCAGCCAGCCATCTGACGAGGAAGATTATCACGATGACGACTATGATCCAGAAGATGATCATTCCCCATCCTCCGAGTCCCCAAGTCATTCCTTCGTGACCCCACATATTCACCCTCCTCTTCCTGAGTTTTTGCCAAACGCCCTTTTTCCATTCGCCGGCAGAGAATGGTTCCGCCAGCTGAACCATCTATCTTCGTTTTCCCCCTTTTGCGTTCCCCACATATTTCTCAGGATTTCTTTCAAACTCAGCCTGGCAGAAAGGGCAACACGGGTAATAGAGTTCCCCCTTGTAATGGACTTTGATCTTGGCCTTGTTGGGGTTCGTTCTTGTTTTGCAGACTGGACAGTAGAGCATTTTCTCCTCCTATTTCTCGCTAAAAGAGCGTCCACGTTGATGCTTGTGTTCAATCGTCATCCTCTTTTCCGGCTTTCAGACCCCAGCCCTTGACGATGGCATATATGGCCGGAATTATCACCAATGTCAGGACGGTGGAGCTGACTAAGCCTCCGATCATGGGCGATGCCATTCGCTTCATGACCTGCGAGCCGGTGCCGTGTCCGATCATCAAAGGAAGAAGGCCGATCATGGTTGTGGTCACGGTCATCAGCTTGGGCCTGACCCTTTCCACCGCCCCCTCGATTATGGCAGAATGCAGACCGGAGAGCTGGGTCAGTTTTCCTTCTCTCTGGTAGCGGTGATAAGCCTCCTCCAGATATACCAGCATCACCACCCCGGTCTCGGCCGCCAGGCCCACCAGGGCTATGAATCCCACATATACCGCCACGCTGGTGTTGAAGCCGAAGAAGTAGAGCAGCCACACTCCGCCTACCACGGCGAAGGGGAGGGAGAGCATTACCACTAAGCTGTTGGTCATGTTCTTGAAATGAAAGAACAGAAGCAGAAAGATGATGACGATGGTGATGGGTATGACCAGCCGGAATCGCTCTGCCGCCGCCTGCATGTATTCGTATTGTCCGCTCCAGATGATGTTGTATCCGGGAGGGATGTCCACCTCTTCCGCAACGACCTTCTGAGCGTTCTTCACATAGGTCCCCACGTCGACTCCCCTGATGTCCACGTAAACCCAGGCGGTTCGCCGGGCGTTTTCGCTTTTGATCGCGGCCGGTCCTTTTCTCACCTGAATATCAGCCACCTGGGCGATGGGAATCTGTGCACCGCCGGGGGTAGGGATCAGGACCCTCTTTAGGCTGGTGACGTTGTCGCGCAGTTCCCGGGGATAGCGTACATTGACCGGATAACGCTCTAACCCCTCCACGGTGTAGGTGACGTTCATGCCGCCGACCGCAGACATGATCACGTCCTGAATGTCTCCCACGGTCAAGCCATATCGCGCCGCCTCTTCCCTGTTGATTTCAAAATCAAGATAGTTCCCGCCGACCACTCGTTCCGAATATGCCGATAGGGTTCCGGGAGTCTTTCTGACTGCCGCCTCGATTCGCTCCCCTATGGCCGACAGGGTGTCTAAGTTTGCGCCCATTATCTTTATTCCCACCGGCGTCTTGATGCCGGTGGCCAGCATGTCGATTCTGGTCTTAATCGGCATGGTCCAGGCGTTGGTCAGCCCGGGAAACTGTATGGCCCTGTCCAACTCCTCCACTAATCTTTCCGGCGTCATTCCCGGACGCCACTCCTTCTCCGGCTTCAGCATGATGGTGGTCTCGATCATGGTCAGAGGCGCCGGATCGGTGGCGGTCTCCGCCCGCCCGATCTTCCCGAAGACCGTCTCGACCTCCGGGAAGGAGGCGATTATCTTGTCGGTCTGCTGCAAAAGCTCCTTAGCCTTGGTGATGGATATGCCGGGGAAGGTGGTGGGCATGTAAAGCAGATCACCCTCGTAAAGCGGAGGCATGAACTCCGAGCCGAGCTTGGATGCCGGATAGATGGTTATGGCCAGGATAAATATAGCCGCAAGGATGGTGAGCCACTTAAAGCGCAGCACCAATTTTATCACCGGCTTATAGACCGAAATGAAGAAACGCGAAAGAGGATTTTTCGCTTCAGGTCGTATCTTCCCCTTTATCACCGTCACCATTAAGGCCGGGATCACGGTGATGGAAAGCAGGGCAGCGGCGGCCATAGCGAAGGTCTTGGTGTAGGCCAGCGGCTTGAACAGCCGTCCGGACTGCTCTCCCAAGGCAAAGACCGGGAAGAAGGAGACGGTGATGATCAGCAGCGAATAGAAAAGCGCCGGCCCCACCTCCCTGGCGGCGTCCATTATGATCTGAGCGTGCTCCTTTTTGCCCCGGTCCCGTTCTAAGTGTTTGTGGGCATTCTCCACCATCACCACCGAGGCGTCCACCATCACCCCTATGGCAATGGCAATCCCGCCCAAGGACATGATGTTGGCGTTTATCCCCAGGGCGTTCATGGCTATGAAAGCAGTCAGAACGCCAGCGGGTAAGGTGAAGATGGCCACCAGGGCGCTGCGGGCATGCAAAAGGAAGAGTATGCAGATTATGGCCACCACGATGATCTCTTCAATCAGCTTCGTCTTCAAATTGTCTATGGCGCGATATATGAGTCCGGATCGGTCATAAACCGGTTTGATCTTCACTCCCGCAGGAAGGCCAACTTTTAGCTCCTCCATCTTCTTCTTCACGTTTTTGATGACCTCCAGGGCGTTCTCGCCCCAGCGCATCACGATCACCCCGCCCACCACCTCACCTTTGCCGTCCAGCTCGGCGATTCCCCGGCGAAGCTCAGGCCCGATCTGGACCCGGGCCACGTTCCCCAGGAAGATGGGAGTGCCGTTGTCGTCGGCGCCCAACGGAATGTCTTTGATATCCTGGATGGATCGGATGTAGCCCAAGCCGCGCACCATGAACTCGGCCTCGGCCATCTCCACCAGCCTGCCTCCCACGTCCCGGTTTGACCTCTGAATAGCCATCTTAACCCGGGAAAGGGGAATGCCGTAAGCTAAGAGCTTATTTGGATCCACCTCCACCTGATACTGCTTGACAAACCCTCCCACCGATGCCACCTCAGCCACGCCCGGAACGGACGTCAACTCGTACTTCAGATACCAATCCTGTATGCTCCTTAAATCAGATAGATCCAACTCTCCGCTCTCATCCTCCAGGACGTACTCGTACACCCAGCCGACGCCAGTAGCGTCGGGTCCCAGCTGGGGGGTGACTCCCTGAGGCAAGCGCCCGGAGACGAAGTTTAAATACTCCAGCACCCGGGAGCGGGCCCAGTAAAGGTCGGTTCCGTCCTCGAAGATGATGTAGACCAAAGAGAAATTGAAAAAGGAATAACCCCTGACCACTTTGGCATAAGGGACCGATAGCATGGCGGTGGTCAAGGGATAGGTGACCTGATCCTCCACCACCTGCGGTGCCTGTCCCGGATACTCGGTTATTATTATGACCTGCACGTCGGAGAGGTCGGGGATGGCGTCTAAGGTCATCTTCTGCATGGCATATATGCCGCCCAGAAAGACAAATGCGGCCAGGAGGAAGATGACCAGCTTGTTCTTTATCGAATACTCAATGATCTTTTCAATCATGGCTTCTTCTTCCTCCCCTGTTACTTGCTTTGGCCCTTCGGCTCCAACGGAACTAACTTCATCCCGCACTCGGGACAATCACCCGGTTTGTTGGAGAGGATGTGATGATGTTCCTCCATGGGACAGGTATAAACGTCTCTGCCAGTCTCGGTAATCGGAACCAGAAACATCCCACACTCCGGGCAATCGCCGGGGCCCACTTGAAGGATGTGGCTGTGCTCGTCCATGGGGCAGGTGTAGATGTCATCCGTATGGTGCGCCTTCTTGTCAGGTGTCAGATTCAAATTCTTGACTTCCCCATGAGCATGCTTGCGGGTTTCTGGCTGTTGCGCAATCTCTGGGGCGGGATGCTCGTGCGGTTCCGTTTGAGGCGAAGCCTCCATTTTGGCCTTGATCATCTTCTGGATGGCCTCCTGGGTTTTGCTTTCGCTGTCCAACATGAACTGGCCCGATACCACGATCATCTCGCCAGCCATAAGCCCCTTCTTCACCTCCACCACGTCTCCCTGGCCGCTTACTCCCGTAGTGATCTCTCTGGGCGCATACCTGCCTTCTCCCATGTCCACGAAGACTATCTCCCTTTTGCCGGAGCGAATCACCGCCTCCTCGGGGATTAGGATTCTCTCGCCCGGAAGCTCCGATTCAATCACCACGTTGGCGTACATCTCAGGCTTGAGCCTGTATCCTAGATTGGGAAACTCCAATCTGATCTTCACGTCCCGGGTTTTCTGATCCAGATATGGGTAGACGTAAATTACCTTTCCCTGGAAAACCTCTCCCGGCAGATAGGACAAGCTCATCTGCGCCTTCTGTCCCAGCTTGATGTAAGGGAGTTCATATTCGTAAATATGAGCCAGCACCCACACGGTGGAGAAATCAGCAATCCGGTAGAGATCCGATCCCGCCTTCACGTGAGCCCCTTCGACGGCGTTCTTGTGAAGGACGACCCCGTTGGCGGGGGAGTAGAGGGTGAGAGTCTTCTTTATCTTCCGGTCTCGCTTTAGAGCCTCGATCTGGCTTCGGTCAATGTCCCAGTATTCCATTCTCTTCTGAGTGGAGTTTAGAAGCTCCAGTCCACCGGCGCGAGCTTCTTCATAGGGGCTATCCTTGAGCTCGGAGTAGTTCTTCAAAGCGGAGAGATATTCCTCCTGAGTGCTGACCAGCTCCGGGGAGTATATCTCCAAAAGCGGCTGGCCTTTTTGCACCACCTCGCCGGTTGTGTTCACGTGGAGTTTCTCAATCCAGCCGGTGATCTTGGTGTTGACGATGTAGAGTTTCTTCTCATCATAATCGACGTGTCCCACTGTTCGTACGGTCCTGGTCAACTTGCCCGTTTTGACCAGCGCGGTTCGCAGGCCCATGTTCTGGACGGTCATGGGGTCGATGCTGATGGCCCCCTGGGCTATCTCATCCTCATAGACCGGGACTAAGTCCATTCCCATGGGCGATTTCCCCGGCTCATCCGAGATGTAGGTTGGATCCATGGGCGCGCGCCAGTATTTGATCTTCCGTTCTCCTTTTGGCGTGGTGGTGGCGACCGGGGCCGTCTTGATAGGGGTCAACTTCATTCCGCAGATGGGGCAGTTGCCCGGCTCCTCGCTGATGATATCCGGATGCATCCCGCAGGAATAAAGCTGCGCGCCAACCAGCTCTGCGTTTTCAGGCGTTTCCTGTGGGCCAGGAGAACTTCTTCCAATCAGGAAGCCCACTGCGGCGCCGAGCACCAGGAAGGCCACCGCAATCAGTATGATTGCACTCAAGCTTGGTTTTTTGTCAGGCATAGCTCACTCTCCTCCCGCAAGCAACGATCTCCCCACCATCTCCTCCAGTTCTGCGATGGTCATAAAATAGGAAGTTAGGGCCTGATGATAGGCGATCTCGTAATTGTAAAGGGTAACCTGATTGCTCAGAAGCGTAAGAAAATCCACTTTGTCCACCTGGTAGCCCGACCGGGCGGATTCCAGAGATTGGCGTACCTGAGGCAGGATGGCGGTCTGGTAAAGTCCAACCTCTTCGGTATATTTGTTCAACGAGTAGAAGAGTCGGGACACGTTCAGCTTTAGGTCGTTTTCATTGCTCTCATACTTCTTCCGGGCAGACTCTATGCTCAGTGCCTTCTCCTGTACCTTCTTCTTTTGCTTTGACCAGAAGTAAAGCGGGATGTTAATGCCGGCTGAAGCCGAGAAGAAATCCGTTCCCCTGACCGGGTCCATGGGAACCTCCTCCCGAATCCGATAGCTGACCGAGAAGGTGAAGTCGGGGAGGTACTCCCGGCGGGCCAGACGATAGTCTGACCGGGATGCTTCAACCAAAAATCCCATCCCTTCAAGAGCCGGATTGCCTTGAACCGCCAGATTCTGGAGCTCCTCCTCCGAGTAGTTCAGCCCCCCAAGGGTCAGCTCCTCCGGCTGCCCCAGATGATCCTGCGGATTGCGGTCAAGGAGGACGTTTATCCTTGCCCGGGTCATCCAGCTCATCTCCTCTAAGGAGATGAGCTTGTCCATCATCCTGGAGACCTCCACCTGAGCCTTGAGCACGTCCTGCTGGATTCCTTTTCCCACCGAGTATCTGGTGGAGGCTATCTTGGCAAAATCCTCCAGCAGAACTTTGTTCTTTTCGGTTATCTCAATCGACTTCTCCAAGAGATATAGCCGGTAATAATTCTGCTTCAGCTGGCTTATGACAAAATCTTCAGCCGATTGGTACTCCTTCTCAGCCTTCCGGGCCAGGCTTCGCGTGGCGCTCTTCCTGAGCCCGAGCTTCCCCGGAAAGGGGATAGTCTGGGTCAACATCAGCTCGATCCCGCTCATGGGGGTTCGGTCCATGGCCCAGGAATCGGTGGGTAGGTTGGAGTAGACCGTTTTAAACATCGGGTCGGGCCAGGACCCGGCCTGGGGCACCCTGGCCTCGAACGCCTGGTAGCGGCTCTTGGCAGCAGCCAGATTTGGGTTGGCTCGTATGGCCTCTGCCACCAGAGAATCCAAAACCAACTCCTGTGCCAGGCTGGAAGCTGATGCCGGCACCAGCAGACTGATCGAGACGGTCAGAAGACACGCCAGAAATCTTGTTCTCAATTCTACCTCCTACAGTAAGAAACAGAAATTTGCCCCTTTTGGGCCAACTAACAAGTTGCCGTATCGATTCCAGATTTACGGGGAAAAGATAAAACTCTCCCCGGTGAATGGCAACCGATTAATTGTCTGTAAGCTTTACTATAGGAATTAGATCAGAAAAGATGAGTGCAGAATGTACAGGGGTTGGTCTCTGCTGGGAAGAAAAAGACTGTGCGGGGATAGGCCGACAATCTGATGCTGATGATCTTCGGCTGATCCTTCGATCGCTGGCGTCGAGAGGGAGACATCGGGTCTGATCTCATTGGAGGAAACGGCGACTGCGGGCGAGTTCTCCTCATCGTGTGTCTCACCTGTTCGGCAAGAGCATCCGTCGTTTTGAGCATCATTCTCTGAACGGGAAGGTTCAGAGTTCTGGCAGCACGGACAGGCACAGCAGGCCTCTTGTGAGGCCTCAGCTTTCTCGCAAGGATGCGCCAGCAGAGGAGACAACAGAAAGCAGATCACAAGCAGCGATACTGCTTTTCCCAATCTGTTCTTTTGTATGCTCACTTATCTTGCCTCAATCGAAGCGACCACTTCTGTATTTCAGCGAATTTCATGTCTAATACGACAGAGTTTGTCCTGTTTATTTGAATTCGCCATTGGATTTGTGACCTGATCTTGCGCATTCCCTGGAATTGGATATCGGCAAGAACTCTAAAAAAAAGGAGCGGGCATCTGAATAAAAGGGGGTTTTAAGGGGGGTAATAAAGGGAAACTCAGATGGCCCGCTCCTGGGCTTTGATATGGTCTTATTTGATCTAAGTCATAAGCCGTCCTCTTTAGATCCCGGGAGGATTTCCTCCATGGAAGAGGTAATTGACTAAATACACGATATCTCCGACATTTGTTTGACCGTCGCTGTTGGCATCTCCTGCCGCCGGTGGGTCAGGAGGCAGTCCTTCCCTGTAAAGATAGTTGACCAGGAAGACCACGTCGCTTACGGTTATGGACCCGTCCCCGTTGGCATCGCCCCGCAGGAAGCCGCCAGCGGCGACTACCGCTGCCTCGGTGTTGCTCCAGGCTCCCCACTGATCGTCGGCATCCTTTGCCTTGACCTTGTAGAAGTAGATTCCATCCGCCTGCCCCGAAATCTGGTAGAACGTATCGGCTATGGCGTCGGACAGGGTGACGGTGCTTTCATATCCCTCAACCGGATAGATGTCGTCTGCATAGAAGCCTTCCTCGGTCACGTAACCGTCGGTCACGTAACGGAGGCGCAGCATAATCTGCTGCCCAACGTAAGCGGACAGGTCGAATTTCCCCTCCACCCAGTTGGAATACCCGGTGATTCCATTTCCCAGGTTGTTTCCGTTGGGATTGTAGTTGGTGGTGATATTTCCGGGGATGGAGAAGAAACTGCTTCCTCCATTTGTCGAGATTTCAACATAGGCGTAGTCCCAGTTATTCTCGATGTTGTACCAACACCATATCTTCAGGCTGTCGCCGGGCTGAACGTTGATGCTGTTGGTTCCGGTCACCGTGTTATTCAACCTGTCGTCCTCTCCGGAGTAGAAACTGTGAGAAGGAGAGTGATTTCTGTTGGTAGAGACGGAAAACCCATCTAACTCCCAGTCTGAATATTCGCCTTCCACGTCGTAGGTGGTCCTCTCGAATCCGGTCATCTCCACCAGTTCGAAGGCCGAGGCCGGGTTCAAGGTATCATCGTGAGACCAAGAGATGGTGTAATCGGAGGGAACAGTGTCCATTGCCGCCAGGACAGGGGAATTCGGCGGCAGAATCTGATACGGGTTGCCCGCCAGCTCCGCGTACAGCAAATTGGGTTGAAGATTCAACTCGCACAAGGGTAGGATTCTCCACTCGGGAGGCCAGAACCCGTCGTCGCTGTTTCCGATTTCCGGAGAGATGCCGATGATCCCGAGCTCTCCGTACTCCCAGTCGATGCTTCCGCCATTCACCGGATACATAGCCTCCCAACAGGTCGCCGGAGTATATCCATTGAAGACCGCCATGGATTCGGCGATGGCCCGGAAGAGGTCGTGATCAGCGGTATAGATGTAATCGTAACCCCAGGGAATGAGAAGCCAGTCCCCGTGGCAGTGATTGTCCAACGACATCACGAAATTCCGGCTTAGTATGAAGTCTCGAACAACCTGAGTGGCCGGCTCGGAGAAGGCTGATTCTCCCCGGTAGGTGGGGTCGTCACAATAGGGGCTGGAGCCCTCATCATCGTACCCCCACATGTAGCCCCAGTTCCGATTCAAGTCAATTCCCCAGCCCGTTCCGCAGAATCGCCGGTTCTTTCTCCACATTCCACCGCCGCCCGGATCGTTGTACTCGTTATAGCAGTACCCATCCGGATTGACCACCGGGACAAACCATAGCTCCCGGTTGTCCACCAGGTAAGTTGCCAGTGAATCGGTCCCGTAGTTGTCCAGAAGATACCACATGAAATACAAAAGCACCTCCATGCCTGCGGGCTCGCGCGCATGAATCAGACTATTGTAGAAGACCTCCGGCTCGTCCTCGTCCACGCCCGGGTTGTCCGAGATCTTAAAAGCCCAGATGATGCTGTCCTCCAGGCTGTGCCCGATGTCCATCTTGCCGCTGGTTAGGGTAGGGTAGAGCATGTGCATCGAATCCAGAGCCGTCATGACCTCGCTGTAGGTGTGGTACCCCCCCATGTCCTTGGTCTTATCCAGCCTGCTCTGATAGAAGGCCACCAGATCGGCATGCACCACTTCCACCCGATATCCCAGAGCGCGGAACTCATCGATTTCCTCCTGGTGTGTGACGATGTCTACGTACTGCCCGTATTCCACGTAGGCGATGTCCAGATGGAGCCCAATGATCTCCTGCATCTGCGCCTTGTCAGCCAGATGAATTCTGGCCTGCATGACCTGTTGCGCCGACATGGCCGGGATAGCAAAGACAAAAGAAAGCAAGGTCAACGCAGTAAGCAGAATGGTCAAGGTCCTCATCTCAATCTCCGTACGGCATCAGTCGATTCTTCCCAGCCAGTGAATAACTGAGGCTTTATAGCTAAGATGACTCGGTTAGGTTCCCTGGAAGCAGTTTTAGTTCATGAGAAGTCCATAGCCTGGATGAAGTATCAACTGTTCCCAAAATCAATATAATCCCTTTCCCCAATTTGTCAACCTGAAGTTCTGTTCAATATTCAACCAGAAATCACCCTTGTGGGTTTCCCGCCACATCCGATTTCCCCGGTGGTGCTAGCAGAGAGGTCGACCGCCCGATCCCCCCGGGGTGCAGCCAAGCTTCTCCACTCAACGAGAAGTCTTCCTGATTCAAAGAGACAGAGGTTCTTCTTCTCTCACAAAGATTGGATACCCGACCAGCCCCTTCCGCCGTCAGGAGAGCGACTCCCTTCTGACTCCGGGTCGACTCTCTTAAACCCAGGGTAACCTACCGGGCAGGTCAAACGCCCTTGTGGCGAGCCGGGTAAGAAAAACTCAGGTCAAGTGAAACAGCCAGTCACCTCCGATGGTTCACTTCAACTTCTAATTCTCTCCCTCTTTCTCAGGGTTTGAGGCTTTCTTGGCCTCGCTCTCTTCTTGTTTCCCGGTCGGAGGAGGCAGAGGGATTCCGCCCCTTATCAGGGCCTTGGAGTTATCAAACGCCGGATATATGCTCTTTACCTCCGGGGTGACGAACTTCAGCACGTTCATAGGCTTGACCAAGGTGGTGTCCATATAGAAATCCTGGAACTTGGCACCCTTGGGGATGGTGAAGTATATTTTCGCCACCTCTCCGTCTCCCTTCTTCATGGGAGGCGTCTGCCCGGACATGTCGGCGATGAGTCCGATTAACACCGCCTGCCGGACGGTGTCGATCAGTTCGGTCTTCATGTCGAAGAACATGGTTCGGGTATCCCAGAATTTTATGGAGTCGCATCTGATTGGGCTTTTCCCGTCGCCGTACCGAAAGGGAAGCGTCATCGCCGCCAGTCCCTCGTCATTGAAGACGGATACCGAAGCCATCACCTGGTTGCTCTTCTCCTCCTGGAATACCACGATCCGGCAGGTGTCGAGCTTGCCGAACTGGTCCCTCTGAGCGAAACATGAGGTGGAGCAGAAGAACACATAAAGCAGTACCGCGAGCAGTGCCGAGGTCGCACTGATAACAGGGCGTCTAAACCTCATTAGTTCCTCCATTCTTGAGCGGCTCAAGGCCTTCTTTTTGATTTTCGAGTTGAAAGATTTTGCATTCCGCTAGATATCGTCCTCACGCATGGCGCAGAACTGGCCACACATGGTGCATTTCTTGAAGTCCGATTCGATCGCTCCCCTTTTTTTCTTGGCCCTTTCGGGATCGAGGCTCAAGGCCATCATCCGCTCCCAGTCGAAATCCTTTCTCGCCTGCGAGATGAGGGCATCCTGTTTTTCCGCCTTCTGCACCCCTTTAGCGACATCCGCGGCATGTGCGGCGATCTTGGAGGCGATGATACCTTCCCTCACGTCGTCTAAATCGGGCAGGCCCAGATGCTCAGACGGGGTGACGTAGCAGAGGAAATCCGCACCGGCGGACGCCGCCACCGCACCGCCGATGGCGGAGACGATATGGTCATATCCGGGAGCGCAATCTATCACCAGGGGACCGAGAACGTAAAAAGGCGCGCCGGAGCAGAGCTTTTTCTCTAAAAGCACGTTGGCTTCTATCTCATGTATGGGGATATGGCCGGGACCCTCCACCATTGCCTGCACTCCTTTTTCCCGTGCTCTCTCTACCAGCTCTCCCAGTATCAAAAGTTCCTCCACCTGGGTGCGGTCGGTGGAATCGGCTATGCTGCCGGGCCTCAACCCATCCCCCAGACTCAGGGTGGCATTGTACTCTTTGGTCATGTCCAGAAGGTCGTCGTAGTACTCATACAGGGGATTCTCCCTGTTGTTGTGCTTCATCCACCGGTAGAGAAACGACCCTCCCCGGCTCACGATGCCGGTGGCCCTCTTTTTCTCATCGATTATGGGAAGGGCTCTTCTGGTGAGCCCGCAGTGAACGGTGAGAAAATCGACGCCGGATTTGAGATGATCCTCGATAACCGAGAAAAGAGAATCCTTAGTCATCTCCAGGAGGGTTTTTCCGTTTTGAGCCAGCCTGCAGACCGCCTCGTATATGGGGACGGTTCCCACCGGAATCTTCGATTCTTTCAACACCCTTATGCGCAAATCCCGAATCTCTCCTCCGGTGGAGAGGTCCATCACCGTGTCCGCCCCCAGTTCCATGGAGAGTCGAACCTTCTCCAGCTCCAGGTCATAATCGATTCTATCCGGGGAGGTACCCAGGTTTACGTTCACCTTGGTCTTCAAGCCCCTGCCCACTCCCACCGGCTTTGACCACCCGTGGAGTTTGCTCTTGAGGATCACGATGGAGCCTTCAGCCACCCCTTTCTCTATGAAAACTGGGGTGAGCCCCTCCTCTTTTGCCACCCTTTGAATATCTTCATCTACCATCATAGTCACACTCATTGCCGGTTTGTCCCGATCCGGTCTGTACTGAAAAGGCCTTGTCACAAGGCTGAACTTTCGAAGGACCCAGAGCCTTCCTATCCTCGGGTTCCTCAGTCAATTCCTCGACGAAACGCACGCTCGAGCCATTTTACATTTAGCTTAATATAAGCTATCGGTTTTGTCAAGCAATTATTTACACGTCTCGGCCCTATTGCATTACGGTCGATGGACATCAAGCGTTGGGAAGCCGAGAGTACAGCCGAGATTATGGCGCTTTCGGGCTCGATCCGCAAAAGCCGGAAAAAAGAATAGGGAAAGGCACCGATTTTTGTTGACAAGTGAATTATATCGATTAAACTTATTGGGATAATCCTATGCTTTTTGATTACATCTCAGTTTCGGTGGAACGCCAGCGCGCACATCCTCCGGCATTCCGATCTTTAAGCGGCCTTCGCCCCAGGGAGAAGCTGAAAATGAAAGGTTACCGAACTCTCATTCTGATTTTAAGTAAAGCTAACAAAGGAAAAGATCCACAAGAATCTTAGGGGGAGGGAATGAAAAAGCTCACCTTGATCTCGGGAGCGGCTGTCCTGTTTGTGGGATTGACGGGTTTTGCTTGGGCATGCGAAGGCGGAGATCCCAACGATAACGGAATCTGTGATAGCCTATATATCACCTGCATGGACTCGGTGCAATATAATAACCCGCCGTGGGATGTCCGCATCCCGCTTTATGTCACCAATGACATCCCGAATCCTCTTATCGACTCCATCACAGGCATGGTGATGCTGTTGTGTCACAGACCCACCAATCCGGCTGCCAACGTCCACGTTGAACCGGCTAAGAACACAGCAGACCTGTATCCGCACCCCAACCTTAACGGGAGTATCTTCCGCCACCTGCCCAGTATGGAGGATCCGCAAATCCGCAACTGGATGATGGACTACTCTGAGCCGGGCCTGGGTCTTGAATGGGACACCAGGATCTTCCACTATACCGGTGGGGAAGGCAACCTCTGGCTCTCATTGGTGCCCACCGGCTATCCGGATCAGAGGTTCTGCGGGGGAAGCCGGGTTCTTACTGTAACCATAACCCTGACAGTGGAAGATACGACCACGATTCGCATTGACACCTGCTTCGCCCCAACAGGCAGAACGGCTTTCTCAAGATCGGATGCCGTGACTTACATGCCCTGGCACAACGGCCCGTTTTACGTGAATGTCAGACGTTCAGTGCACGGGGACGCCAACGGGGATGACGTGATCAACATAGCCGACGTGGTGTACATGATAAACTACCTGTACAGGAGCGGTCCCTACCCGGCCTCCTTTGAAGCCGGCGATGCCAATTGTGATGGCGTACATGGGATCCTGGACGTAATCTTTCTGGTCAATTATCTTTACAAAGGAGGACCACCTCCGGGATGTCCTTGAACCGGGCTTAGTGACACGGAGTATATTTGTCATTCCTGACAGCGGGGATGATTCTCTTCGAAGGGGCGAATTCGACCAACAACAGAGGTACTTGGGCATAAGTACCAAAGAGGTTACTCTGGGCGGGGCATCCGCGCGGACAGTCTGAAAGAACCGTTAAACCGGGCTGGAAAGGAGGCCATTGTGTCTTCATACGGAATACTTGGTGGCGGAGGAGTACGCCTTCTTAAAGGGACAAGGGTATTGTCTTTCCTTGTGCTTTTCTTAATTGGGTGGAGCGCCGTATACGCTGGCGAACCGATCAGGGTAAACCAGGCGATCTACAAAGGCAAGAAGCCCCTCGAGTTGTCGGGCAGCAGGCGGGATGGCAAGTCTCCCGATCTTCCCCAGGCACCGGGATGGCCGCAAGAACTGGCGGTTGGCAGCACATGGAAGGACACAAAGGGGGTTGCTTTTGCCGACTTAGACGGGGACGGAAACCTGGAGATTATCACCGGAACCAATGCTTATCGGGTCTACGTGTGGAACTATCTGGGCGACTCCAGGCCCGGCTGGCCTCAAATGCTATCAGGCAGAGTCCTAAGCGGCGTGGCGGTTGGAGACGTCAACGCCGACGGCTTGCCGAACATCGTGGCGGCGGTCTATAACCCACAGGGATTGGTTTATGTATTCGACCGCGACGGCAATGTGCTCCCCGGATGGCCGGCATCGTTCGGCGATCACTACGCAGCCCAGACTCCTACCCTGAGCGATCTGGACGGGGATGGCAAACTGGAGATAATCGTGGGCGAGAGAGCCCTTCCCCAGAGTTGGGTGCACGTGCTCACATACGATGGAACCGAGTTCCCGGGCAACTGGCCGGTTGAGTTGGACCATGGGCCCGGCACCGGAGCCGCCGTAGGAGACATAGACAATGACGGGGAGAAGGAGATCATCTACTGCTCGCTACAGTCGATCTATGCGTTTGAATCGGATGGGACTATAGTGCCAGGTTGGCCGTGCACGCCAAGCCCTCTGACATTCTATCGAAATGCACCCGCATTGGCGGATTTTGATGAGGATGGCTATCTGGAGATAGTGTGCAGCAGCACGGAGTGGAACAAGACCTTTATCTTGGATCATCAGGGGAACTTCCTCCCCGGATGGCCCCGGGATGCACCCGCATCCTCCGGCCCTCCCAGCGTGGGTGACATTGACCGGGACGGTGATCTGGAGATAGTAGTTGGCAACTACCCCCCTCCTATCCCGGACCCATTCTGCATGTGTACGACATAAGAGGTAATCATCTTCCCGGTTTCCCTCTGACCCTCTTCGGAGGGGCAAACGGGCCGGTATCTATCGCCGACATCGAAGGAGACAGCACCATGGAGCTGATCTTTGAATGCGGGGTGGCCATCGACTCTGTGGGCTTCCTGAGGGCAGCTTACTCTGATGGAGATACCCTCGTTCCCGGCTGGCCCCTTCGTCCCTGGGGCTCCACTTATTTGCAGGGTTCCACCGTGGGTGACGTAAATGATGATGGCATCCTGGAGGTTTCCACCAAGACCCAATTGTATGGCCGAACTCTGGTTAATTTATGGAGTCTTCCCCAATCTTACGGGAAAACCGCGATTGAGTGGGGAACTTTTCATTTTGATAACCACAGAACCGGTCTTTATCGCAGAAGATCCAACCAGCCGCCCCAACGCTTCGGCTTGATCTCGCCGGACAGCGGAGTGGTGGCCTCTCTGAAACCCACCCTGTTCTGGAATGCCGCCAACAATCCGGACACCGTGGGTGGTCCTGTCACCTATACCTTGAAATACAGCCTGGACTCCTCGTTTTGGGGTTATGAAGAGACAGAAGAGCTGACCGACACGAGTTGCACTATCTTAGAGGGTCTGCTTCCGGATTCGGTTTACTACTGGAGGGTCAAGGCGGAGGATGGGTCGCCTGACGGCCTAACCTGGGCTGATCAGGGTTTCTGGTGGTTTAAGGTTGGAACGTACGTCTTTGGAGACGCCACTGGCGATTATGAGGTTAACGTTGCGGATGCAGTTTACCTTGTAAACTACCTCTTTCGAGACGGTGATCCGCCATCCCCGCTGCTCTTGGGTGATCCGAATAATGACTGCGTAGTAGACGTGGCTGACATCATTTATCTGATAAACTATCTATTCAGAGGAGGACCGGCACCTCTGCAGGGATGTGCGTAAGTCAACGGATGCAGCGGATTGAACGGATGTGCATCCCTGCAATCCGTTCACCTCCATTTGACCTAGTTACCCCCAATTATCCGTTTAATCCGTTCAGTCCGCTGACCGTTTTGCCTCTTCCCACAAGGAATCCAGGAGGGGAAGCCCGGCTTCCTTTAGCGGGATCTTCTTGCGTTTCAATTGCTTTTCTATATAGTTGAATCTTTTCACGAACTTGTCTATGGTCTTTCTCAGCGCGAATTCGGGATTGACGTTCAGATGCCGGGAGAGATTCACCCAGGAGAAGAGAACGTCCCCCAACTCCTCTTCGATTTCCTTCTGCTTTGGCTTCCTTCTCCTGGTGGCTCTTTTTAACTCGCCGATTTCCTCCTCTATCTTCGAGAGGACATCCTCTGCCTTCTCCCAGTCGAAATCAAACCTGGCCACCTTCTCCTGAACCCGATAGGCTTTGAGCAAGGCGGGCAGATGACGAGGGATGCCGAAAAGAACGGATTTTTTCTTGCTCCCTTTGGAATTCGGACCTTGTGGATCCGTGCTCAGTTTTATGTGTTCCCAATTCCTTATTACCTCCTCGGTGGAGGCAACTTTCCTTTTACCGAACACATGCGGATGTCTGGCTCTCAGCTTACTATCGAGATGTTCTATGACGTCATATATATCGAATTTCCTTTGCTCCCGCGCAATCTGGGCGTGGAAGATTATCTGCAGGAGAAGGTCACCTAATTCCTCTTTCAGCCTCTCGTCATTGCCCGCTTCAATGGTGTCCAGCACCTCGTAAGCCTCCTCGATTAGATAGGGGAGAAGCGATTTGTGCGTTTGCTCCCTGTCCCAGGGACAGCCTCTTTGGGACCTGAGCCGCGACATTAGCGCGACTAAGTCAGGGAAGGTGTTTTTGTTCTTCTTTTTCATAATCCTCAGAACGAGCTTGTCAAGGCTCCGATTGTTTCACCCAATATAAACGCTTCATCTCCCCGGCCAAAACCTTTTTGGGGGTTTTTGAGGCAGGAATGCAGAACTTTGAGGTTTCGAATCTCATCCTCTGTCCAGCCTTATGGCTATGTGACACCCAAAAAAGGGTTACAGCCGGGGACAAAATAATGGCACTGGTTGCGTAGTCCGCACGGTCAAGCACCTGACCCCGGCAGGTCCCATGAATTCGGGCAAAAAGGGTTGGCAAACAAGAATTTCGAATTTTCGAAAAAAATCGTTGACAAAGGATAATTAATGTTTTAGTTTTGGAGAACCTCTGGGGGATTTTTGGCATTTTCTCCACCAGAGGCGAAGAAATCGTTGACTTGGCGGTGTAAAAAACTCAAAAGTACGAGGTGAAAAATGAAGAGCCGGCTTGTTTTGCTTTGGGCTGTCTTATTCTTGTTTGTCTGCTCAGTTCCTTCTTTCGCCGGCGGGGGTTTTGCCCTCCCCGGGGTCGGCTCCAAAGCCCTGAACATGGGAGGGGCTTTCAGGGGGTTGGCGGATGACTGGAGCGCCGCCTTCTGGAACCCGGCCGGGTTGGCATACCTTCCCAACTCCGAGTTCACCATGAACCTGTATACCCTCAACTTCCGTCCGGAATACACCCCCGATTTCGCCGTGGGAGAGTCAGGTTATAGCTATTCTTTTGGATATCCTGACGAAACGTACTACCCGGAGGATCGGGCCTTCTTTTTGCCCAGTTTTTCCGGCTTCCATAAATTTGCCCAGTATGAGGGTTTCATCGGCGGAGTGGCCTTCTTTGTTCCCTACAAACTGGAATCCCGATGGGACCTGTATAAACCGCCTGCTGGATATGACAACGACGTTCCATATCCGAAGTTCGATCACAAAACTGACATTCTGATCTGGGATTTGCACCCAACCGTGGCAAAAACGTTTATGGAGGACAAGCTTGCGCTGGGGTTTGGTCTGAGCATACAGCGGGCTGATTTCGATCTACGAAGACCCGTTTTAGTTCGCACTCCTCCCGGCTACACGCGACCATATGATTTCTTTCCGGTGGATGCCAGAATGGATAGTGTCGACGGTTGGGGGTTCGGGTTCAATGCCGGCATTCTCTATAAGGTTAGTCCCAAATTCCAGTTAGGGTTCTCCTATCGGAGTCCGGTCGACATCGATCTCCAGGGGGATCTTGAACTGGAGATGTACTTGCCGGACATCCCCGGATCGGAGATCGAGGGGGGGACCGTCTACTATAGAGATGGCGACTTCCAGACCACCCTGCCGCTTCCGGGTGAGATAGGTGTGGGAGTGATGTACAGACCTACCGAGAAACTAACCTTGACCTCTGATGTGAGTTCAGTTAACTGGTCGAGGCTGGAGTTCCTCGACACCAAAGATTACACTTTGGCTACCGGTGAGTTGGATACGCTCTATGTCTTGGTTAGGGAAACGGAGTTCCCGTTCAACTGGGACAATATAGTCAGATTCAGCCTGGGTGGAGAGTACATCCTGAAGGAGGGCCTGTTCCTGCGGGGAGGCTACTTCTTTGAACAGTCTCCCGTTCCCGACGAGACGTTCACGCTTCTGATTCCAGATCTGGGCGACAAGCACAGCTTCAACTTAGGCCTCTCTTACCAGATAAACTCATTTGAGTTCGGCTATGATTACCAGTTGGTGACGCATAAGAAAAGAGAGGTGACCGCCTTGGAGGATGCCAACGGAGACGGACGCTTTGACAACATGCCGGGCACCTACAAGATGCTCTTTCATTCTTCCGGCCTGTCTTTCACTTATCGGTTTTAATCTTAAGGAAGTGCGTTGAACCCGAAAAAAGGAGCTAGTATGAAAAGAGTGTTGTTCGGACTACTTCTGGCGTGCATGATCCTATCGCTTTTTATCAGCTGCGGGAGGCGGGATAACCCCATCAGAAGTGAGTATCCCTTTCAGGAGCCCTGGCGAACGTCCCGGGACTGGGTGTCTCTGCAGGGTAATGCGGTTCTCGATCCGAGCATACGAGACGTCTACGTCTATCTCCCCTCCTGGTACGATGCTGATGGGCCGCACGGCGCTCAGCTGTTGAACGAGGGTTTCTCGGTTCTGTACCTGCTCCATGATTTGGGTGGCGACTTCTCCACGTTCGTTTCAGTGCACAAGATTGGGCAATTAGCCGACCGGCTGATCGAGGAGGGAGAGATTCAACCCATGATCATTGTTATGCCGGATGCGTCTTCCCTCTCGGTGGGAGGGAGCTTCTATACCAATTCGCCCTTACTGGGTAATTATGAGGATTACATTCTGAAGGAACTAATGGCCAGAATGGACACGCTCTTGCACACTTACGGCAGCAAACCAGGGAATGACTGGATCCCTGACCCAAGGTACCGGGCCATAGGAGGTTTGGGCATGGGGGCCTATGGTGCGCTCAGGATGGCCATGGATTACGACACCACCAAGTTTACGGCAGTCAGCGCCATGAGCCCGTTTGCCTCTTTGGAGTCCTTCCTCACCAGGGAGACCATAGACTCGATGTTCAAGGAGAACGGGATCCTCGACGATTTCTCCTACTCCGCCTACAAGACCCTCAATCCCTGGCCGGATGAAGATCATCCGGATAAGACGTACAGCCAGCTTGTCTTCGCCATGGCCGCATCCTTCTCTCCCCGCAGCACCACCGGCGACGACACCACCAATTTCTTCACCCTGGCTGTGGAAGGGGCCCTGAGACACGGTGTGGATTTACCGTTCGATGAGAGCAGGACCATCCCACCCGGTTCGCAAATCTGGAACAGATGGCTGCAATACGACGTGAAGACCAAGCTGGCCAACGATCCGGATGCCTTCACCGATCTGAACATCTATGTAGAATGCGGGGATCATAACGAGTTCGGGCTGCTTGACGGGACCAGGGCGTTGGATCAACTGCTTTCCCTGTATGGGCAGGAGCACACCTACATCGAGTATAGTGGATATCCGAACAATCCTGCCGGACACGACAACTTCATATACGACCGGCTGGAAGAGGTTCTGAAATTCCATTCCGATCACTTCCCACCGCCGGCTTATCGAGGCGTAGATTAGAAGACCCGGAATCGCATTTATCGAGGATATTACTTAAAAAGAGGTCAGGGATTTGATTCCCTGACCTCTTTTTGGTTCGAGGAAAGCCCGCTGACAAAGATGCGAAGCGTGCCCTAAGTCGACGGATTCTCTGTGATTCCGGGGACCACCCGTGCCTTACACTTTAAAAAAAGGATTGACAAGACGAAGAGATGTATTATCATACACCTGAGCGGAGGGATATACACGCCCTTCCCTCGACCTGGAGAGTTTCGATCACAAAAGGCTGTTTTATTGAATCCACGGTTCGGACGAGACACGAACAGAGCACCTGACTTGAACATGTTCGGAATTTAATCATTTCTCACGTAAATTATGATAAGATTCGTCTTGTTTACGAGATCAAAGAAATCAACATATTAACCGATTAAGATTGTAAAGGAGGTTCATGGTGGCCACGGCTAAAGCTCCAAATGGGGTGAAGGGATTCATCCTTGCCTCGGCGGTTGTTTTTCTGCTTCTTGGCGTTCCCACGTCTGCTCCGGCAGCGGCGAATCAGAGTTGGATTTCGCTAACCCCCAGTGCTGACCGAACTCCCCGAGTGAGTCTGCTGCAGTCTGGTTTTGATCAGGTGGAATTCGAGATTCAGATCCCGGGGATGTGGTCGGAGGAGATCACCACTAAAGGCGGAGCCTTTACCCTGCTCTCCATCTACAACTCAGGGGTCAGCAGCGTTATCGGCAAGCCGAACCTGCCGGTCATAACCAGAATGATACAGATTCCCTTCGGGGCAGAGGTGAGCTTGAACGTGGAGAGCTTCCAGGTGATCGAGAGAAGCCTGGAGGACCTGGGAATCACTACAAGAATAGCGCCGGTTCAGCCTCCTGTTTTCAAAATAGAGGGCGCCTGGCAGCAGGCGAGGTTTGCCATTGACCAGGACTACTATGGGCGAAGCGCCTTTCTTCCTGAGGAGAGGGCCGAGATAGTGGAGACCGGGGTCATCCGGGGTCATCGATTCGTCACCGTGGCAGTCCATCCGGTCAGCTATAATCCCCAGGCCGGAAGAGTGAGAATCTATACGGACATAAGGATAAAGCTGACCCTCTCCGGATCGGACATGACTGTCACTAAGAATCAGCTTTATCGGTTTGCCTCACCTCCGTTTGAAAGACTATGTGAGGAGTTGTTCATAAATTACGAGACCTATGCGCCCACGATCGAAGGGGCTCCGCAGTTGCCCATCGGATATCTTATTATCACGCTCAACTCCTTTACTTCTCTCCTGAACGATCTGGTGGAGTGGAAGACCAAGAAGGGTTTCCACGTGACCGTGGGCGAGATTCCGGATATCGGTACCACCAAGGAAGCCATAAAGGGTTACATCGAGGATGCCTACGGTAACTGGGACATCCCTCCCACCTATATTTTGTTGGTGGGGGACGTGGAGTACATCCCGCACTGGACCGGATCGTACAGCTCGACCGCCACAGATTTGAATTACGTCAAGATGGATGGCGATGCTTTTGCCGA
Source organism: Candidatus Zixiibacteriota bacterium (assembly GCA_049679185.1). Classification (GTDB taxonomy): domain Bacteria; phylum Zixibacteria; class MSB-5A5; order MSB-5A5; family SM1-73; genus SM23-73-3. Next base: position 9,078 of record JBAUFO010000191.1, on the reverse strand, counting down.
CATGTTCCGGGGAAGACTGCCGGCCAAAAGTACTTTAGATGTCAACGCCATGATCTACAAGTTACTCTACTATGAAAATCCCACCGCGGCCGATCTCGACTGGATGGGGGCCGCATGTTTCATGGCCTCCGATGATGCCGGTCTGATGGCCGAGCGCACCCACAGGTACGTGATACAGAACTACCTGGTGCCCGCCGGGATGGAATCCGACACCATCTGGGATAGGACCGGCGGCTACACGTACGAGATCACCGACTGTGTCAACGCGGGGAAGAGCATCGTCTGCTATTCCGGGCATGGATATACCGGTGGTTGGGCCTGTGTGCCCTTCAATCAAAACGACGTTCGGAATTTGAATAACCCGGACGAGTATCCTTTCGTTCTTTCGCACGCCTGCGTGACCGGCACCTACAGTCTCTCCGAGGGTTTCGGGGAAACCTGGGCCAAGCAGATCAGCAAGGCGGCCATAGCCTTCTGGGGAGCTTCGGCCAACACCATGTGGGACGAGGACGACATCTTAGAGAAGCAGATGTTCCAGGCGGCATTTGCCGAAACCTGCCATGCCATCGGAGATATGACCGACAAAGCCTTGTATCGTCTCTACCAGTATTACAGCGGCGGAGGATACAGCCGGTACTACCTGGACTGCTACAATATAATGGGCGATCCGTCCGTTGATCTTTGGACCTCTGCGGCCGAGTCCTTGTATGTGGACTGCCCGACGACTGTCAGCACCGGAACGAATCCGGCAAATATCACCGTTCAAGAATCCGGTGGCGCGCCGGTATTCGGTGCCTTGGTCTGTCTGTATAAAGACGGAGAGGTTTTCGAAACCGGATATACGGATGCTTTGGGCCAGGTTACGCTCTATCCGTCTCCTCTCACCATGGGTTTCATTGACATAACGGTCACGGCACACAACCATTTGGCGTCTGTGGGCGTAATCGAGGTTGGCCAGGCCAAAGGGGATCTAACCGGTGACGGGCAAGTTGATATCGGCGACGTGGTCTATTTGATTAATTATCTCTACAGAAGCGGTCCCGCACCCAATCCTCCGGATATCGGAGATGTCAACTGCGATGGCACGACCGACCTGGGCGACGTGGTTTATCTGGTGAACTACCTGTACCAGGGCGGCCCACCGCCTTGTTCGTGATGAGTAAATCAAAAAGTGGTCTCTCAAAAGCCCCCCGTACGGGGGGCTTTTTTGTGGTTGCCAATTGGATGGGCATCTCGTCAGCTGGACGAGTTCCTGAACTGCAGGGGTCCGATTTCCTGCGGATCCGTAGGACATCCGGCCCGCCGCATAACGGAATTCGATTCCGCGGGGCAGGATGCCCCGCCTACCTGTTATTGTGTCAATTATGAGGCATCCGGGATCGTGTCCCGGGCGAGCACCGGGACTGAATCCAGGTAACCTCATAGACTCCACGGGGGAGGATGCCTAGCCTACGTTCTCTTCTGTAATGGCCCAATCCATTGGGCTTGCCTTCAGCCCGGCAAATGGCCCAGACACACGCCATGTTGAACCTACAAAAAATGTAAGACCTTACGGAAAAAAAACGAAACCCCACCGGGGCAAGGAATGTATAAGAGATTGATGTTAGAGGTGACAGGGTATGCTATTGCTTATCCGTGAGAGGGAATGAACGGAACAGTTCACCTCTAAATAAGGAGTTACGAAATATGCCAAGCTGGAAATGGATTTTGATCTTAGTTTTTCTCTTCGTCCTTTTTCTCCTCTTAAGTTACCTCGACGTGATAGCTCAAGAGACGGACGAAGATACGGTCAAGAGCATCACCGCCGTCCGTGTGAATCCTGGAGCCAAGATAGATGGGATACTGGATGAAGACTTCTGGCGGCAGGCCGAGCGCTCAGGGAATTTCACCCAGTTTCAACCGGACGAGGGTCAGCCGGCTTCGGAGACCACGTTCGTCAGGGTGGGCTATGACAATGAGGCCCTGTATGTGGGCATGGAGATGTACGACTCCGAGCCGGAAGGGATCATCAGCCGCCTGACCCGCAGAGACAGGTACGTGGAGAATGATCTGGTCAATCTAATCATCGACAGCCATCATGACCATCAGACCGCTTACGCCTTCGTGGTCTCCGTGTCGGGAACCCAGAGGGACAGCTACTACTATAATGACAACTGGAGCGATGACAACTGGGATGCGGTGTGGGAATCAGCCACCAGGAGGACCCCGTGGGGTTGGGTGGCGGAGTTCAGGATACCCTTTCACTGCCTGCGTTTTGCCTGTGAAGAGAATCCTGTATGGGGATTCTACTGCAGCCGGCGCATCGCCCGGAAGAACGAGCTGGACCGGTGGATATATATTCCGGAGGAGGCCAGCGGTTTCGTCTCTCATTTCGGTCACCTTAAGGGCTTGAAGAATCTCACCCCTCCCGAGCGATTGGAGGTTTTGCCTTATGTCGTCTCTTATGAGGAGACCGAGGCAAAGAGCCTGGGCAATCCCGATGGCAGGGATTTCTTCGGGAATTTCGGCCTTGACCTCAAGTACGGCATCACCTCTAACATCACTCTGGATGCTACGATCAATCCCGACTTCGGGCAGGTGGAGCAGGATGAGACCGTTCTGAACCTGTCCGCCTTCGAAACCTGGTATCCGGAAAAACGTCCCTTCTTCCTGGAGGGATTCAAGATCTTTGAAACCCCGTTTGACCTTTTCTATTCCCGCAGGATTGGGAAACAACCCTCTGGTTGGCCTGACAATGTGGACTACTACGTAGACAGGCCCGCCGCCACCACAATTCTAGCCGCCGCCAAAATTACCGGGAAGACAAAAGGCGGAACTTCCATCGGGATTCTGGAGGCGGTAACCCAGAAGGAAAAAGCGGAATTCATGCACGATGATGGTTATCGCATCAGGGAAGTGATAGAGCCGCAGGCCAACTATCTGGCGGCCCGACTTATGCAGGACGTCCTGAAGAACTCAGTTGTCGGGATCATGGCGACCGCAGTCAACCAGGATGGGCGTCACCCGGCTTACACCGGATGCTCGGACTGGAAACTGCGCTTCCACAACGGGGATTATGAATGGGTGGGACAGGTGATGGGCTCAAGAACGGGACCGGATCAGGATGGCTGGGGTGGAGCGATGAGCTTCGAAAAACGGGGAGGGGAGCGCATCCGTGGTGAGATAGGGGCGGAATACTTGGACAGAGGAATAGATTTGAACCACATGGGCTTCTTGAGGCGTGATGATAACAAGGAAGTCTGGGGTTGGGTCCAATACAGAACCACCAAGCAGTGGTGGATCATCAGGAAAACCTGGAATAATTTCAATGTCAATTTCACCGACAATTTGTCCGGGGTGAAACTGACCCGCGGCGGGAACTTCAATAACTCCATCGAACTGGTGAACTTCTGGAACTTAGGCGGCGGAATCTGGCAAGACTTCGATAACATCTACTCGGACCGGGAGACCCGGGGAGGACCGCCGTCCCCGATCCCCATCGGACGGAACTGGTGGGTCTGGCTCAACACCGACAGCCGCAAATGGTACCAGATCAACCCGTATTTCGAAACGGGAGACACCCGGGACGGTCACTTCATAACTTACAGCCTGTGGGTCAATGTACATCCCAGATCAAACATTGAGTTCAGTGTGGGGCCGGGTTATTACCGGAGCGAAGATGTTTCCAGATGGCTGACCAACCTCGAGGATGAGGATGGCAATAGAACCGATGACATCTTTGGCGAGGAGTATATGGAACGGTTCGACGTAACCGTAAGAGCAACGTACACTTTCACCAAGGATTTGACTCTTCAGGTCTATGCCCAGCCATTTATGGCAGCCGTGGACTATCGCAACTTCAAGAAACTCGTTCCGCCCGACGGTTACGAGTATGTGGATGAGACGGTCTACGACGAGGAAGAGGAGGAGCCGGATTTCAACTGGAAATCCTTCAACTCCAACCTGGTATTGCGCTGGGAATATCGACCGGGCAGCACTCTGTTTTTGGTCTGGACTCAGAACAGGGATAGCTGGGAACAGGGGGTGGGGGATTTCAGATTCCGGCGTGACTGGAACGAAATGTTCGATCCTTACCCCGGCAGCACCTTCTTGGTCAAGCTTAATTACTGGTGGAGTTTATAGAGGCGTAGACGATTCTATTCCAATCCGCGGGGCAGGATGCCCCGCCTACCTGAGTCAGAATTCGCAGGATACCCAACTCAGGATTGGAGGGGCAGCTGACCGGGCCTAAAGCGTCGCGCATTGATGTGCGGCGCTTTTTCTTTTAGAGCTTGACAAATCAACATCGTGGGTTATTTTTAATTAAGAGTGCGTGTTTACTCGAATCAGTTCACCCCAAGAGTGCTCATGGGCAAAAAGGTCTACTTACAAACATTCGGATGCCAGATGAACGTGTACGACTCGGAAAGACTTCAAGGCTTGCTTGCTTCCGAGGGACATTCCTTAACCGGGAATGCCGAAAATGCGGACGTTATAGTCCTGAACACCTGCTCGGTAAGGGGGACGGCGGAAAAACGGGCATTGGGAAGGCTTTCTGAGTTGGATCGATATAAGCAAAAAAATCCGGACGTGATGCTGGTGGTGATCGGCTGTATGGCTCAGAGAATGGGAGGGGAGTTGCTCAAGCAGAAGCCGTATCTGGACTTGGTCCTTGGTCCGGATCAGATCTTTCAACTTCCCCAATATTTGCAGAATCACAGCGATCGTGCCAGGGTTGACGTTTGCCTCTCTCGTAGAGACTTTGACTCGCAAAAGATATGGGAGCACGAGATACTTCCCCAACGAAAAACACCCTTTACCTCCTTCGTTGCCATCTCCCGCGGCTGCGACAACTTTTGCTCCTATTGCGTGGTTCCCCATGTCAGGGGACCGGAGAGGCATCGCCCCGCAGATCAGATCACAAGGGAGGTTCAGCTTCTGACTGAATCCGGTTGCAAAGAGGTGACCTTGATCGGGCAGAACGTTAACTCCTACAAATTCGAAGGCAAAGATTTCGCCGACCTGCTCCAGATGGTCACAGAAGAGACAAACGTCGATTGGATTCGCTTCATGACCTCCCACCCGAAGGATTTGTCCGAGAAATTGATCGACAAGATCGCTGCGCTACCGAAGGTCTGTGAACACATTCATCTTCCCCTGCAGTCGGGATCAGACAAGATCCTGGAAAAGATGAACCGGCGTTACACCTCAGGAGGCTACCTAAAGCTGGTCCAGCGAATCAAGGAGAGGATTGCGGAGGTGAGCCTCACCACGGATATCATCGTCGGTTTTCCTACCGAGACTGAAGAGGATTTTGAAAAGACCCTGGACCTGGTGAGAAAGGTGGAGTTCGATTCTGCCTTCATGTTTCGCTACTCCATACGAGAGGGAACCAAAGCCGCCTTGCTGAAAGATGACGTCCCGGAGGAGGAAAAACTGAGCCGACTACACGTTCTGATCGACCTTCAAAAGGAGATTTCCAGAAGGAAAAACCAGAGGTTAGTGGGCAAAACTTTTCAAGTTCTGGTCGATGATAGAAGTAGACGAACCCCAGGCAAATGGAAAGGGAAGGCCAGGAGCAACAAGACAGTGGTTCTTGAAGGAGAGGAAGACCTTCTGGGAGAAATCGTATCCGTTAAGATAAACGAAGCAGACAGCTTCACCCTGTTTGGATCAGCATCGATGGTTTACCACGAGCGGGGTTAGGAGAGTAGAACCATAACGAGACGACCGATACTCTATAAGAATCCTTGAGAGAAGAAGGCCCTATGCGAAAGATACTCGAAATTCTGGTTGAACAGTTGACTGATTTCTTCGGCTTCAGACACGTTGCCATCTTTCAGTTAAATCCTTCGGGGCGTGACTTAGATATGGCGCATTTCTCAGGTTTTAAAGACGCATCGATCAACAGTCTCCAGGACTTGAAGGCAGAGGAAGGGATTTTCAAGCGTCTTGTCGACACTCGCATTCCTCAAGTTGTAAACGATATCCGCGAAACCGAACAGAGCCTTTCTGCTCTAGCCGGAGAAGAGGGATTGGAGTCGATGATCTGTGTCCCGATCTTCTCAAAAGATAAGCTCTGGGGCATCCTTGCTGCATTCAGCCAGGAGAAATCGAGATTCAAAGAGGAAGATGGGAAAATCATAGCCCTTTTTGGCGGACAGATCGGACAACTGTTGGAACACCTCTCGCAGTCTATTAAAGACAACCTGGATGAGATTCTGGTGCCGATTTTAGGAAGCATCGAACTTCTGAATTTCAGATACAGGGATAGAGAAGCCGTGACCGTACCCGAGATATTAGAGGCGCAGGATCGATTCAGAAGAAGGGTTCTCTCATACATAGCCGGGCTGGAGCAGGGATCGCTGGAAAAGATGACCGGCGAAGAGAAGAAAAAGGAAAAGGGGATCAAACTCCCTTCCGGGGATGAGTTGAGCGTTGAAGAGGTGATAACCATTACGGGAGATGAGAACTTGACTCCGAATACAAAGAAGGTGTTGGTCATAGATGATCAGCCCATCGTGACCGATCTTTTGGTGAGCGTGCTGGAGAGAATGGATTACCAGGCTGAGGTGGCCTCCTGTGGTAAGGAAGGTTTGGAGATGTTCGAGAAAGACCGGTTTGACCTGGTGATAACGGACCTGGGAATGCCGGATATCTCCGGCTGGGAGGTCTCCAAGGCGGTGAAGCAGAAGAACCCTGACGTCCCCGTTGTGGTCATAACCGGCTGGGGAGTAGATCCCGACCCCAATAAGGTCAAAGACTCAAAGGTTGACTTGATTATAACCAAGCCCTTCCAGGTCGATCAATTGGAGAAGACCATCAGTGAGTTAGTGGAGAGATGAGTACTTCCTCCGTGACGTTACCCCGTTAGTCTTCCGTCAATTGAATAGCCATTAGAAATCAGGCGGAACTAGCAGAAGAAATCAAGATCATGCTCAAAACCACGGTGGTAGGGAGCTATCCCAAGATTACCGAGGACAAGAGCGCGGTGAATCTCCGTCAGGCACGGAACAGGTTCGACTTGAAGAAGATCTCGGCCGAAGAACTTGAGAAGGCCTATCGGGATACAATCAAGAGAGTGATAAGAGAGCAAGAGGAAGCCGGAGTCGATCTGATCACGGATGGGCAGATCCGATGGGATGATCCGGTCACTCCTTTTGCCAGGAACATCGATGGAATGGAGATAGGTGGGCTTTTGAGGTTTTTCGACAACAACGTATACTACCGTCGTCCGGTAATCAAATCCAAGCTCTCTTTCAAAGACTACTCAGTTGTGAATGAATTCAAGTTCGCCCAGGCAAATTCCAAAAGAGAGGTCAAGCCGGTCATGGTAGGGGCTTTTACCTTCGCTCAACTCTCCAGGGACGAATTCTATCACGATGAGGAAAAGCTGGTCTTCGATTTGGCAGAGATATTACACAGGGAGGCAGAGAAACTGAGCGAGGTAGGTGCGAAGACGATCCAGATTGATGAGCCCTCCTTGTGTTTCCATCCGGAAAAACTCAGACTGGTGAAAGAGTCCTTGAAGATCATCACCGGGGGGATAGAGGCCAAGTTTGCCCTGTATCTCTATTTTGGCTCAATTGAGAAACTGGTGCCCGGTCTTTTTGATCTCCCTGTTGATATTGTTGGCGTGGATGTGGTGAGTAGGGCGGAGAACCTTGAGTTGCTCGTAGAACATTGGGGCCAGAAAGATATTGGCCTCGGTTGTGTGGATGCTCGAAATACAAAGATGGAGAGCGAGTCTGAGCTTCTGGCCCTCTTCGAGAAAGTCACCAGGAAAATCCCCGAAAATAGGATTTTCATCAATCCTTCCTGTGGGCTGGAATTTCTGCCTCACGCTGTAGCACGGGACAAGCTGAAAAAGATGGCGGAAGCGGCCAGGAAATTCGGCGGAGAAAAAGAGGTTTGGTTTAAAACAAGCGAGGAATCATTATGAAGGCAAATGTCTTACTGGCATTCACTGTCCTACTGTGCACCGTCTGGTGGCAGTCAGCAGGTGCGTTGAAGATAAGGTGCGGAAAGCTGGAAGAGGTGGTAGTAGCTGACAGCGGTTATTCCGCCTCTACGATCGCCACAAGGTTTGTCGAGGGATGGCGGCCCGAGGGACCTATGAGCTTCGACATAGATAAAGACGGAAATGTTTACATCCTGGACCGGCTGGCACTCAGGGTGCAGAAATATGACAGGGACGGAAAGTGGATTCTTTCCTTTCCAATAAAAACGGAGGCCCAAAAGTACGAGAAAACGCCAAGGATGTACGACGTCGCGGCCGATGACTCCGGGTACGTCTACGTAGCTGGTGAACTCCGGGTGATCCTGGACAGGGCTGGAAAGCCCATTCTGTACAACAGCATAATGAAGTTCTCCCCCGACGGAAAAACCCTGGTGCTCGGCCAACCGGAGGCGATGAAAAGGAAGCCACCCTTCTCGTTTCATCGCGGGGAACTCATTTCAACGGACAAAAGCGGTAGGGTTGTTAGTTTCGACAGCGATTTCAGAGATGGGGCCACTATCCACAGCCCGGAGGGTGAGTTTCTCGGAGGAGTGCCTCATAATCGAAGCTACAGGGATGTTGGCATAGTCCAAAAAGAGGTGGGAGACAACATCTACTTCAGAAAAGACACCTATCTTCTCAGGGCAAAGGTGCAGGATCGCTCTCACCCCCCTGAGATCGACACGGTAGCCGGGCTTGGGGGTACCCTGGAGTTGAACGAAGATCGGCTCACTGAGGACGGTTGGGTCATCGGTCCAACAACCTTATTAGGTTTCTACCGCGACACTTGTTTCTATTTCCTGGAAACCGAGTCTCGTTATCACGACAGATACAATCCGACGTGCCTTACTCTCCGCATAATCAAATACTTTCTAATAAGAGGATCTCTTTGGGGGCTCGGAGAGGTGGAGATCGATTTCGAGCGGGGAGAGGACGAATGCTCAGATAGAGAGCTATTTGATTTTCGTAAACGGTTCGTCGTTGCCGGGGATGGCAGCATATATTTCCTTCACGGAACAGTCGACAAGATAAAAGTCAGCAAGATAATCCCCAAACCGGGTTGTCATCGTCTTACCCCGGACTTCTACTCTGAATGAACC